>JAZBOH010000043.1:0-9172 GCA_036351055.1 Lysobacterales bacterium | reverse complement strand
GCCGTTACCCCGAAAAACTTTACATCTGGACCCGTATCTCCCAGTATCTCAATGGCTTGCGCAAGGTTGCGATGTACCGCCGCCTGCGCAGGCGCGTCTAGCCGGAACGGAGGAAAATATGTCCGCCATTCGTGAAAAAGCGGCCAACCTGTTTTACCGCGCCGCCGTTTCGGGCGCCCTGCCCGTGTCGTGGTTCCGCGACGTAGACCCGGCCACGGTCAAAAAAGCAAAAAAAACCGGCAGGCTCAAACTCGAGATAGTCAGCCATTGCTGGCGTTACGGACACTTCCTGAATTACCAGCTGAGTTCCCTGGTCAATCACCGGACCGGCAAGTTCGATATCACGATGACCGTTTTTTATGTCGAAGATGACGACAAGGTCGCCCCCGTGCTTGAATATTTCGGCCGCATGGAGATACCGGGCATTACCTGGAACTGGCAAGCGCTATCCAGGGAACAGCTGTTCAGGCGCGGGATCGGACGCAACCTGGCGGCCAAGAACACCGATGCCGACTGGATCTGGTTTACCGATGCCGACATCATTTTCCATGAAAACTGCCTGGATACCCTGGCCGACCAGTTGCAGGGCCGGGACGATGGGCTGGTCCATCCGCGGATCGGGCTCGGCACCGATCTGTTGGAAGAAGATGATGAAATCCTGGAAAAAGGACGACAAGGCCCGGCCCTGTTGGAAATCCCTCTCGACCGCTTCACGCCCTACGGAGGCCCCCGCGAAAAGGCCAAGGGACCACACCAGATCACCCATGGAGATATCGCCCGGGCCTGCGGTTACTGTGATTCAATCGCCTATTACCAGGAGCCGGCCGAGCGCTGGATGAAGACCTACGAAGACCGGGCATTTCGCTGGCTGATCGGCACCCATGGCACACCGCTGGATATTCCGAACGTGTGCCAGATCCGGCACATCGTCAAGGGGCGATACAAGAAGGATTCCCTGTGGACCCGGGTACGCATGGCGATCCGCAAAAGCCAGGACCCCTGAGCGACCGATTATTTCTGTTTACTCGCCGGACTCTTTTTCAGGAGGTTTTTGAGCTTTCGGGACAGGCTCGCCTTGTTGGCATGCGGGAAAGGCTCGTCCGGAACGTCGTGACCGAGAAAAGCGCAGAGTTTTTCCCAGCCATCACCCTTGGGCATGTCGAAAACAAGCAGGTCATCCGGCCGGCCAGCGAAGTACTCGAGTACTTCCCGGTTGTGCCTTTCGTAGCGAGCGATATAGATCGATTCGTTACCCTCGGGACAGCCTGCATCTTCACCGTAAATCCAACGCCGCATCGGCGTCTGGGTGGAGGCGAAATCCTTGAGCTGGGAATTAATCCAGGACGCTGAAGGGCGCCGGGTCATGACGAACTTGCTGCCCGGAAAACGCTCGTCCAGTTCTCTGTAGAGAATGGGCCAGGGATTATCCTGGAAGGCATCAAACTTCGCGACCCTGGCGTAGGCCAGTTCATGGACCTTGTTCGCGATATCCGGGTCCTTGGTGCCAAACGAACCCGTCACCCGGTAACCCAGCTTCCTGAGCGCCAACTCCAGGCTGGTTGTGCCGGTCTTGTGAAATCCGATGCAAAAAACTTTAGGTTTCATTTTCCTGCCTGAACAATGTGGCTGCCTTTTATCCTGCCCCGCCAGTTTACCGTCCGGCCAGCTGTCCGCAAACTAAAGACCAATGTGACTTGCAGGCTTCGAAGATAAGGGAGTAACCTGCCACGGCAATGTCCGGTTCCACAAACGATATCACCCTTACCCGCACGGCTGTCCTGCCCGACGAGATCAGGCTGGAACGCGCGCTCCGCGCGCCGGACCTCGGCCCCAGGATTCTGTTTTTTTCCGGGGGCAGCGCCCTGCGCAGACTTTCGCGTGAACTGGTCCGCTATACGCACAATTCCATCCACATCATCACCCCCTTTGATTCGGGTGGCAGCTCGGCCGTAATCCGCAAGGCGTTCAAGATGCCGGCCGTGGGCGACATCCGGAACCGCCTGATGGCCCTGGCGGACCGTTCCGTGCAGGGGAACCCCGAGATTTTCCGCCTGTCCGCCTACCGCCTTGATCAGCATGCCGCGCAACGGGAACTCCGGCAGAAGCTGGATGCCGTGGCTGAAGGAAGGGATCCACTGGTGACGCGGGTACCCCAGCCGGTGCGTGAGATTGCCTGCCGCTTCCTGGGGTTCTTCCGGGACCAGATGCCCGATGATTTTGACCTCAGGGGCGCCAGTGTCGGCAACCTGATCCTGACCGGTGGTTATTTGAACCAGGACTGCCATTTCGACCCGGCGCTTTACCTGTTTTCCCGGCTTATCGAAGCCCGCGGAACCGTGCGGCCGGTGCTCGACGATGATCTGCACCTGGCCGCGGAGCTCGAAGACGGAACGGTATTGCTTGGCCAGCATACGATTACCGGCAAAGAAGTCGAGTGCATCCAGTCCCCGGTCCGCAAGACCTGGATCACGGCGGACCTGGAGAAACCAGAGCCCGTCGAAGCGGTCATCAGCGAACAGATGGAACAGCTTATTTGCAGTGCAGACCTGATCGTGTACCCCATGGGCAGTTTTTACACCAGCGTCATGGCCAACCTGCTGCCCCTCGGGGTTGGCGCCGCGGTGGCGCGGGCGCGCTGCCCGAAAATTTACATCCCCAACCTGGGCAATGATCCCGAATCCCTGGGGATGGGCCTGTTCGAGTCTGCGCGGCGACTTGTCCAGACCCTTGAAACGAGCGCCGGTAACGCTGTTCATCCGTCCGGACTGCTGAACTTCGTTCTACTGGATACGGCGAACGGCAGCTATCAGGCGCCAATGGAACTGGAGAAATTCAAACGGTTTGGAATTCAGGTCATCGATGCGGCGCTGGTCACCGCGAGGAGCGCGCCCCTGCTCGACGAGACACGGCTGATCAAGCACCTGTTGTCGCTTATCTGAACCTGGCTCCCGAGGACCGGGAGTCTTGATTGCCTGGAGATGCTGAAAATGGCTTTTACTCGACCGTCAGTTCATAGGCCTCGGAGACCTTGTCCTTGTAGCTGTTGATTTTTGGCACGGCGAAAACGGCAAGTATGGCCAGAAGTGCGACCAACAAGAGGGTTCTGCGATCAACGTATCCGATTTGGCGATGTTTCATTTCCAGTTCTCCATGAAATATTTATGCGTCCTGCATGCCTATATATACAAATTACATGCCAAAACAATATATTCTTTTATATACAGTAATTTAACTCGTAATTTAGCCCGCCAGCGTGTCGCCAAAAGCGCCCATCGATCGCCAAAACTGACAAAAATGGTCCAAACGCCGATCTATCTGCCAGGGTCGCCGGTTCGAAAAAATCTGCTAGTCTGGTAAAGAAGACCGAGGAGAAAGCATATGAATGAAGCAGGCAAAAAATCCCCCTGGCACCTGTGGCTTATTGGGATTCTGTCCCTACTTTGGAACGCCGTCGGCGCTTTCGATTACACCGCCACCAAGTTGCAGCTCGAGTTTTACATGGGCCAGTTCGGTGCCGAACAACTCGAGTATTTCTATGGCTTCCCGGCCTGGGCGGTCGCCTGTTGGGCGGTCGGAGTATGGGGCAGCCTGTTTGGCTCGGTGGCGCTACTGTTGCGAAAGGCCATCGCCGCCTGGCTGTTTGGCGCCTCCATTCTTGGCCTGGCTGGCACCACGCTCTATAACTTTATCCTGACGGACGGTGCTTCAGTCATGGGGGACGGCGCTGTTACCTTCTCTGCCATCATCTGGATCATTGCGCTGTTGTTGTATTTCTACGCGGTAGCCATGGCGAAACGTAGGATCCTGCAATAGGAGGGGGACCTGCTTCAGCAGGACCCTTCCAGTTTGTCCCGCTGTGCTTCCAGGCTCTGGTACAGACGGAACTGGTTGCGCGCGCGGGCCAGGTTGTGTTCCGGGTAATCGATGCTGAAATAGCTGTCGCCTGACAGGTAGTCGGTGAGAAAACGCAGCCCCACCATGAAACACATCATCAGTGCCCCGGGTAACAGCGACGCACGTTCCGTGGCGGACAGGGTCCCGTCATGGCCCGCCAGGTACCCTTCCATGAGCGCCGAGTAGACTTCCGGCCTGGCCACGACCCGCTCAAGGTTCCGCGAGTCTTCCGCCTCGGGGCTGCAGCAGCTGCGGACCAGGTCGCCGAAATCCGTCATCAGGCAACCGGGCATACAGGTATCGAGGTCGATGATGGCGAGAGCGTTTCCACTCTCGTTGTGCACCAGCATATTGTTGATCTTGCAATCGTTGTGACAGACATGAAGCGGAAGGGTGTCCAGCAGCCCCTGCCACGCCCTGACCCTGTCTTCGCGGTCGCGGACAAATTCGATTTCGCTACCACAGGTACAGGTCCGGTCAGCGATATTGGACTCATGGGCCTCGTCGAACTGCCGGTATCGCAGAAGCGGGCTGTGAAAATCCGGAATGACGGTTTCAAGCTGCCGATGATCAAAATCGGTCAACAGGCGCGAAAAGCGTGCGAAGTTCCGCGCGGCCAACCGCGCCTGTTCACTGTTTTCCAGTACTTCGATGCTGCGCGAGTTCGGAAAATACTCCAGCACCCGGACATCTGCCTCGGGGCCATAAAGGAAGCGGCCGTCTCCTCCCGGCACATGCCTTGCAACCCGGAACCTCTCTTCTTTCCCGGCAAGGTGATCATGGATGGCACGGGCATTTGCGACCAGGGCGCCGGGGCTTGGGAAAACCGCGGTATTGATTTTTTGCGCCACCAGGCGGCGTTTACCATCGTGCACCAGCACGGTGGTATTGATGTGGCCGTTGCCCAGGCGCGAAACCGTTGCACCGCCGCCCAGCTCATAAGGTTCACGAATGGCTTCCAGGATGTCAGCCATTACCTGCGCAGGCAGGACCATCAGGCTGCTGTCCCCCCTGCTGTTACATTGCGTCATCCGCAAACCATAGCATTACCGGTGGGGACCGCGCTGGATAGAAACGCTCAGCGCCCGACTTTCAGCATTTCCCAGTACTTGTTGTAAAGCTCGATGGCCTCACCCACGTCCGTCTGGAATTCACCATTCTCCACGACCTCGGCCGGCGGGAAAATCACCGGGTTGTTGCGTGTTTCTTCGTCCAGAAGTTCAAGCGCGGCCTTGTTGGGCGTTGCGTAACCAACATACTCGACGCAGGCTTGTGCAATTTCCGGGCGCATCATGAAGTCGATAAAGCGGTGGGCTTCGTCAACGTTCTCCGCCCCTGCCGGAATCACGTAACTATCCACCCAGAACACGGCGCCCTCGTCCGGGTAAACATACCGGATGGCGTCGTCTTCCTCCTGCGCCATGACCACTTCGCCATTCCAGATCATGCCGAGGCTGACATCACCGGCCAGGAAGGGTTCCCGCGGTGCGTCCGAATTGAACACCAGCACGTTTGGCATCAGGCCCTTGAGCAACTCATAGGCCTGGCCGATTTCCACCGGGTCCGTGGTATTGGGCGAATGGCCGTTGATGCTCAAGGCGACATGGAACACTTCCCGCACATCGTCCGTCAACAGCAACTGGCGTTTGTACTGCGGCTCCCAGAGTTGTTTCCAGCTTCTGATGGTCGACGGGTCAATCTCGTCTGCATTCACACCGATGCCGGTAGAGCCCCAGAAATAGGGAAGACTGAAGCGGTTACCCGGATCGTATGCCTTGTCCAACAGCGTGGGGTCAAGGCTTGCCAGGTTCGGCAGCTTGTCTTTTTCAAGCGGTCGCAGCCTGCCTTCCCCGGCCATCTTCGCCACGTAATAGGTGGACGGAAAAACCACGTCGTAACCCTGGTTGTTCTGCAACTGCAGCTTCGAGTACATCACCTCGTTACTTTCGTAAGTGGAGTAGACCACCTCGATGCCGGTCTCTTCAGTGAACCGTTCCAACACCTCTTCAGGAACGTATTCACTCCAGTTATATACAACCACCTTGTCGGCTGCGCTCGCGGCGAGCGGAAAGGTGAGCAACAAAATCTGTGCAAAGCGAAACAAACGATTCATAAACTTGGCTTCCTCTTCATGAACCAGGCAAAAACCGCCAGGCAGGCGATCGAAATCAGCAACAACAGGGTTGCCAGGACATTGACCTCGGGTGAAACACCGACTTTCACCATGGAAAACACCCGGATCGGTAACACTTCGTACTGCGGGCCGGTGACAAAGGAACTGATGATCACGTCGTCCAGGCTCAGGGTGAAACTCAACAGCCAGGACGCAGCCACCGACGGCAGCAGCAAGGGCAGAATGATATGCCAGAATACCGATCGTTCGGAAGCCCCCAGGTCCTGTGCCGCCTCGATCAGGTGATCATCGAAGCCCCTGAGTTGGGCGAACACGGTGATCACCACGAAGGGCAGGCAAAAAGTCGTGTGAGCAAGCAACAGGGTCCAGAAACCCAGCTGGATTCCCAGTGCCACGAACAACACCAGGAAGGTGATGGCCAGCACGATATCCGGCGACATCATGACCACGAACAGGGCGCTGCTCGCTGTCTGCTTGAAGCGGAAACGATAGCGGTATATCGCCAGGGCCATCAGCGTACCCACAACACTGGCAGCCGATGCGGCCAGCACGGCTATGGTCAGGGAGTTCGTAAACGCCGTGAGCAGGGTATCGTTGGCCAGCAGCTTTTCGTACCACTGCCATGAAAAACCGGCCCACTTATGACCGTATTTCGACTGGTTGAAGGAATTGACCACCAGCACCGCGATCGGTGCGTACAGGTAAATGAAAACCAGTCCGACAAACAGCGCTTTAGAGGTTCTGATCATCGAGCCCCCCCTTGCGCTGGGCCAGGCGGTTTGCCTGGTAATACGCTGCCAGCATCAGCGCCATGATCACAATCAGGGTCACGCTGAAGGCGGCGCCGAACGGCCAGTCCCTGACCACCAGAAACTGGTTCTTGATCACGTTTCCGAGCAGCAGGTTGGTGGCCCCACCCAGGAGGTCCGCAACGTAAAACATGCCCATGGCCGGAAGGAAAACGATCAGGCAGCCTGCGACAATGCCCGGGGACGTCAGCGGCAGGTAAATATTCCAGAACCGCTGCCAGGCATTGGCCCGAAGATCCCGCGCGGCTTCGATGTATTCTTTCGATAACTGGTCAAAGCTGGCCATCAGCGGCAGCACCATGAAGGGCAGCAGGATATACACCAGGCCAAAAATCACCGCGAACTCGGTATACAGGAGGTTCAGCGGCTGGTCCACCAGGCCACTGCCAAGCAACAGGGAATTGACCAGGCCCTTTTTTCCCAGGATCAGCTTGATTGCATAGGTTCGAATCAGGCTGTTGGTCCAGAACGGCAGCATCATCAGCACCAATAGCACGTTACGCCACAATGGCTTCTGCCGGGCCAGGATGAACGCAAAAGGATAGCCGATCAGCAGGCAAACCAGGGTAGCCAGGCCGGACTGCCACAGGCTGTGCGTGAAAACGTCGAAATAGATTGGCTGGAAGACCTTGGCGTAACCCGCCAGCGTCATCGGCCACACCGCGAGGTGCTGTGCGTCAGCCGTCATGAAGCTGGTAAACACAACCAGCAGGTGCGGCACCACGACCATCACCGCGAGCCAGCTCAATGTCAGGGTGATGACGATACGGCGGAAAGACAACATCAAACCACGCTCCGCCGAATGACGTGCTCCCATCCGTCGACCCAATTAACCCAGACCTGCTGGCCGATACGGTAGTCGAAGTCCGGGTCGTCCTCGTTGAAAAATTCACTGGTCCGGATCAGCTTGCCATCCTCCAGTTCGATCAGGGAATCCAGCGTCTGACCGGTGTAACTGCGTTCACGTACCTGGCCAAAAAATCCAATTTCCCCTTCCGGCCTGTCTTCGACGTATTCGACACGCAGGTCTTCCGGGCGCAGCAGAACGTGGACTTCCTCACCTGGCTCGAGCAACGTATCGCAATGTGCCTGCTTCTCTACCCCCTCGATGACGATGCGGTAGAGGAACTCGCCCGTGCGGGCCGTAACTCGGGCGTCGAACACGTTGATTTCACCGATAAAGCCCGCCACGAACAGGTTATTGGGTTGCTCGTAAATCTCCCTTGGCGTACCGATCTGCTGCGCCTGGCCGAGGTGCATGACCAGCACGCGGTCCGACATCGAAAGCGCCTCTTCCTGGTCGTGCGTCACGTAGACGAAAGTGATGCCCGATTTTCGCTGGATCCGTTTCAGTTCCATCTGCATCTGCTGACGAAGTTTGTGGTCCAGCGCGCTGAGTGACTCGTCCAGCAGCAGGACCTTGGGACGCATGATAATCGCCCGGGCAATAGCGACCCGCTGTTTTTGCCCGCCCGACAGTTGCTTTGGCGAGCGGTCGTCGAAGCCATCGAGTTGTACCAGTTCCAGCGCTGCCCTGACCCGCCGTTCAATTTCAGCCTTTTTGACACCCGCCATGCGCAGCCCGAAGGCCACGTTTTGCGCCACGGTCATGTGTGGAAACAGCGCGTAACTCTGGAATACCGTGTTGACCGGGCGTTTTTCAGGAGGAAGTTCTTCGACCGGTTCACCGCCGATCGAGATCACGCCTTCGTCCGCGTGTTCAAAGCCGGCGATCAGGCGCAATACGGTGGTTTTTCCGCAGCCCGACGGACCCAGCAGCGTGAAAAATTCGCCATCGAAAATTTCCAGGTTGAAGTCGTTCAGAACCTCGTCTCTGTCGAACCGTTTGACCACGTGTTCCAGCGACAACATGACATTGTGTTGCGGCATTGATCGACCCTCGAAAAAAACCCGGTTGCAAAAGACGGCCAGGCAGTCCTGTTGTTAAGCCGCACCCGGCAATTTAACCATAAAACCTAAATTTCGAGAATCATTTCGTACTGCCCGTGACCGGGCTCAAGCCCCAGGCTCAACAGGAAGTCCCTGGTAGGCTGTGAATCCAGACAGGTATTGGTGAACCTGATTTCCCCTGGACCCAGCAAGCGGGTAACCCGTCCGAGCAACGCCACGGCCAGGCCCTGGTGGCGGAACCGGGGGTGAACAGCCAATTGGGGTATGTCCCCTGTCCCTTCTTCCATGCAGATGTAGGCGACGGGGACGTCACGCTGAAACGCGCCGAGCATGGTTATCGCGTTTTGTACCCGGTTGATCGAGTCAACCGAGTTTTGCCAGGAAGGCTGGAAGTCCCAAAAACTGCCCAGGAGACTCCAGTCGG
>JAZBOH010000042.1:0-23737 GCA_036351055.1 Lysobacterales bacterium | reverse complement strand
TCCCAGCTCATGAACAGAGGTTTGCGTTGGTCATGCGGCTCGGTATTGACGAAGACCGTGTATGGCCAGCCTTTTTTCTCCAACAGGGGCCGGGCCGCCTGGAATATCGAAATATAGCCGTCGTCGAAAGTGATGGCCGCGGTTTTGTCGGGTAATGGCTCCCTCGTGCGCAGGGTGTCTGCCAACTCCTGCAGCGGCACGATTTTGAACCCCGCTTCTTCCAGGTAATCGAGGTGCATGGCGAAGCGCTCCGGCGAAGTGCTGGTGCTGGCCGGCGTTTCGTCACTTACGTGGTGGTACTGCAGCACAACGGCCGCCTGTGAGAGCGGCGTATAGAGCAAGAGAAGCAAAGTAAGGCGCGCCAGCCTGGGGAAGCCCATGCAGGTATATTCTCTTCCGGAGTGGCCTTTCACTGTATCGTGAAGCGGTGGTCGCTGGCAACACGACGAAGGTGACATCAGCAGGTCATCTGGTTAGGATAGATAAGCATTATGTCGAACAAAAAAACCGGACTTTATTTTCTCCTGATCAGTGTTCATGGCTTGATTCGGGGCAACGACCTCGAGCTGGGTCGTGACGCCGATACAGGCGGTCAAACGCTTTACGTGGTCGAACTGGCGCGCGCCCTGGGCGAACGTGCCGATGTCGACCGGGTCGACCTCGTTACCCGGCGAATCGTTGATCCTGAAGTCGACGATGACTACGCCATGGCCGAGGAAACACTCTCGGAAAAAGTACGCATCGTGCGTATCGATGCCGGCCCCGAAGAGTACATCCCCAAAGAGCAGCTGTGGGACCACCTTGACAGCTTCACCGACAACCTGACGCAGTGGCTGGGCGAACAGGCGCGGATGCCCGACGTGGTGCACAGCCATTATGCCGACGCCGGCTATGTCGGGGTGCGGCTGGCCAACCTGCTGGCCGTGCCCCTGGCGCATACCGGCCATTCGCTCGGGCGCGACAAGCGCAAGCAACTGCTGGCCAAGGGGGTAAAGCGCGAGGCCATCGAGTCCACCTACAACATGGGCCGGCGCATCGCGGCAGAGGAAGAACTCCTGGCCAATGCCGACCTGGTCATTACCAGTACCGCCAACGAGATCGAATCCCAGTACGGCCTTTACGATTACTACAACCCGGACTGCATGACCGTGATCCCTCCGGGCACCGACATGAGCCGCTTCCGCCCCCCGGAAGAGGGAGAAAACTTCGATTACCTGGCCAAGCTCGAACCGTTTCTTGAGAATCCGAAAAAGCCCCTGGTGCTGGGCCTTTCGCGGCCTGACGAACGCAAAAACATCCCGGTTCTGATCGAGGCTTTCGGTCGCAACCCTGCATTGCAGGAAGCGGCCAACCTGTTGATTATCGCCGGCAACCGGGAGGACATCCGGGACATGGACTCGGGTGCGGAATCGGTGCTGACCCAGCTCCTGCTCGACCTGGACGCATGGGATCTGTATGGCAAGGTCGCCATGCCCAAGAAGCACAGTTCGGATGAAATCGCGGAGGTTTACCGCGTTGTCGCCGCCGGCCACGGGGTATTCGTCAATCCTGCCCTGACCGAACCGTTCGGACTGACCTTGCTGGAAGCCGCCGCCTGCGGCCTGCCGCTGGTGGCGACCGAGAACGGCGGCCCGGTGGATATTATCGCCAACTGCAGCAACGGAATCCTGGTCGACCCGATGGACGCGGACGCCATCGCCGCGGCCTTGCTCAAACTGCTGACCAGCCCGGAGCGCTGGCGGGAAGCCTCGAGCAACGGTCTCGAGGGTGTGCGCCGTCACTACACCTGGCAGGCGCATGCAGCCAGTTATGTCGAGCAGGTCGGCGAGTTGATTGGCCGCCCGCGGCGTGAACTGCTGGCCTGGCCGGCCGGGCAGGCGGCCCGCTACCGCGACCGCGCCATTTTTACCGATATTGACCAGACCCTGCTGGGCGACGAGGCCGCGTTGCGGGAGTTTTGCGAGATGATTAGCCGCGAGCGCAAGCGGGTTGCTTTTGGCATTGTTTCCGGCCGCCTCACCGACTCGGCGCTGGCGGTGCTGAAGAAGCACCGCGTACCGGCCCCCGACGTGTTGATCAGTGGTCTCGGAACGCGCATTCACTACGGCGCAAGCCTGAGCGAAGACGACCACTGGTCCGACCATATCGACCACGACTGGAATCACCCGCGCATTCGGCGCGTGCTGGACGGGCTGCCCGGATTGAAGCTCCAGGAGCGCAACAAGCAAAGCCGTTTCAAAATCTCCTACTACTACGACGCCGGGCAGGCGCCGCCGCCCGAAGAGATCACCGCCTTGTTGCACCAGAATGAATTGAACGCCAACGTTATCGTTTCCTTCGGCCAGTTCCTGGACATCACGCCGGCGCGCGCCTCCAAGGGGCAGGCCCTGCGCTACGCGGCCCTGCGACTGGATATCCCGCTCGAGCACATCCTGGTGGCGGGTGGATCCGGGGCCGACGAGGACATGATTCGCGGTAACGCCATGGCCGTGGTGGTGGGTAACCGGCACGAAGAAGAACTATCGGAACTGGTCGACCTCGAGCGGGTGTATTTTTCTGAACGCGTGCATGCCGGCGGACTGCTCGACGCGGTCGGGTTTTACCATTTCCTGGACCGCCCCGAGAACGTCTCTTGACCGCTCGCGTCTGCATCTTCGGCGAAGTCCTTTTCGACCATTTCCCGGACGGCCGGCGCGTGCTTGGCGGCGCGCCGTTCAACGTGGCCTGGAACCT
This sequence comes from Lysobacterales bacterium, assembly GCA_036351055.1. GTDB lineage: Bacteria > Pseudomonadota > Gammaproteobacteria > Xanthomonadales > SZUA-36 > JABDPF01. The sequence continues at coordinate 21,004 of JAZBOH010000042.1, read as the reverse complement.
CGCCGCGCTGGGGGAAGATCCCCTGCTGCTCAGCCGGGTCGGGACGGATGCGGACGGCGACAGTGTTCGCGTCGCCATGCAGGTCTGGGGACTGGACACCTCCGGTCTGCAGAAGGGCCCGGGTGAACACACGGGCCAGGTTCGAGTTCGCATCGAGGATGGAGAACCGGCTTACGACATCGTGCGGCCGGTGGCCTGGGATGCCATCGAGCAAGCGGAGTCTCCGCCCCCTTGCGGCCTGCTCTACCACGGCAGCCTGGCCTTGCGCAGCGCGCGCTCACGCGCTTCGCTGCTGGCCCTGCGCGCGGCCGGGCCGCAAACCGTGTTCGTCGATGTCAACCTGCGCGACCACTGGTGGGACCCTGGGACCGTTAGCGGGTTGCTTGACGGCGCTCACTGGGCGAAGTTCAACGAGGATGAGCTGGACCGGCTGGCCCCGCCGGGTGACAGCCCGCAGGCGCGCGCCCGCGCCACCATCGAACGCCACGGTCTGCAGGCCCTGCTGTTAACCGGCGGCGAGCGCGGGGCCCGTCTGTTCACGGCCGCCGGCGAGATGCTGGAAGCACGCCCCGGGCGCGAGGTCGAGGTGGTGGACACGGTCGGCGCCGGAGACGCCTTCGCAGCCGTGGTGATGCTCGGTATCCTGCGTGACTGGCCCTTGCAGACCAGCCTGGACCGGGCGCAGGCATTTGCTTCCGCGGTGGTCGGCCAGCGTGGCGCCACGGTGCACGACAAGGCGTTTTACGCGCCGTTCGCCGCCTGGCACGGCCGCTGAGGGGCATTCGAGGATGTACGAACAGGTATCGCACTCCCTTTTGAACCGGATCCTGGACCAGCTCCGGCCGGATGTCCGCAAAAGAGACCTGCGCCATTTCTATACCCGCCTCGGCGCCAATTTCTACGCGATCTATTCACTGTTCCAGGTGTTGTACGGCAAGCGTGACGACTTCGATGAGCAGATGCGGCGCGTGGTCGAAGTCATGACCCAGAACTACATCCAGCGCCGTAACGGTCTGAAGAAACGTGACCGCAGGCGCGAGTTCGACCACAACTGGTTCCTCAGCCAGGAATGGGTGGCAATGGCGCTGTATACGAACTCCTTCGCCGACGACCTCAAGGGCCTCGGCGAACGCCTGGGTTACCTGCAGGAATTGGGGGTCAACCTGCTGCACGTCATGCCCATCCTCAAGTGCCCGCCCGGCGCCAGCGACGGCGGTTATGCCGTGAGCGATTACCGTGACGTGGATGAACGCGTCGGCAGCCTCGAGGACCTGGACAAACTGGCGCGCTCACTGCACAAGCGGGACATGCTATTGACGCTGGACGTGGTGGTGAACCACGTTTCAGACCAGCACGAATGGGCGCAACGCGCGCGCGCCGGGGAAAAGAAGTACCAGGACTACTTCTACATCTTCGACAACCGCGAGGTGCCGGACATGTTCGAGGAGACCATGCCGGAAGTCTTTCCCGAGAACGCGCCGGGAAATTTCACCTGGAACGAGGAGATGCAGAAGTGGGTGATGACCGTGTTCAACCACTACCAGTGGGATTTGAACTGGAGCAACCCCTCGGTCTTCATCGAGATGCTCGATATTCTGCTGTTCTGGGCCAACCGGGGCACCGACATCCTGCGCCTGGATGCGGTGGCTTTCCTGTGGAAGAAGGTCGGCACCACCTGCCAGAATGAGCGCGAGGCACACCTGATCCTGCAGTTACTCAAGGATTGCTGCCAGGTGACCGCGCCCGGGGTGCTGTTCATCGCCGAGGCAATCGTCGCACCGGTCGAGATCATCAAGTACTTCGGCGAGGACGCGGTCATCGCCAAGGAGTGCGAAATCGCCTACAACGCGACCTTTATGGCCCTGTTATGGGATGCCGTGGCGACCCGCAACACCCGCTTGCTGGAGCAGGGCATTCGTAGCCTGCCGGACAAGCTGGACCGCGCCACCTGGCTGAACTACGTGCGTTGCCACGACGACATCGGCCTGGGTTTCGATGATGCCGATGTGGCGCGCGCGGGCTACGACCCCGCCGCACACCGGACCTTCCTGCTGGATTACTTTACCGGCGTTTTTGAAGGCTCGCCGGCGCGCGGCCTGCCGTTCGCGCTGAACGAGAAAAGCGGTGATGCCCGCATTTCCGGCTCGCTGGCTTCTCTGGCGGGGTTGGAGGCGGCCCTGGAAAGCGGCCAGCAGGATGCCATCCAGGACAGTATCGACCTGATCCTGCTGTTACACGGCATGATCATGTCCTTCGGCGGCATTCCCCTGCTTTACTACGGCGACGAGCTTGGGTTGCTCAACGATTATTCTTACCGCGACGACGCGGAGAAGGCGGACGACGCGCGCTGGATCCACCGGCCCAGGATCGATTGGGACAAGGCCGGGCGCCGCCATCGCCGCGGTACCCCGGAACAACGGCTGTTCGAGGGCCTGGCGCGCATGATCGCGGTGCGTAAAAGCATTCCCGCGTTCGCCGATTTCAACAACCGTGAGCTGATCGACACGGGTAACTCGCACCTGTTCGCCTTCATGCGCAGTAACCCGTTCGAACTGCACGACGAGGTGCTGGTCGTTGCCAATTTCGACAGCGTCCCGCAGTCGCTGGACCTCGCTGACCTGGGCAACCGCAGCCAGTTTGGCTTCAGCCGACTGCGTGACCTGTGCACGGGCGAGGCGCCGGCGCAATTTCGCGACCGCCTGGTTGTACCGCCACGGCGCTTCTACTGGCTGAGCGCGCGGGGCTGAGCGGTTGGCTGTTGCTGGCGGCCCGGCGAAGCCGCTTTAATCCATGGAGTCGAACAGGCCGTAGTGGCTGGCGCCTTCAAGTACGCCGCCGGTGTAGTAGCCGTTCAGACCCATGAACCCGCCCTTTGCGAAGTAGGCTTTGAGGCCGGGGTTCTTGGCCATTGCACCACGCACGTTTTCCACCAGTTGCTCGTCGGCGTTACGCACCAGCACACCTGAAAAACCCGCGGTCAGGGGGAAAATGTCGTTCCCGCTATCGCCGCAGAATACGACGTCGCCCTTGTCACAGCCGTACTCCTCCGCCACGTATTCCAGCGCGGTCTGCTTGGTGGCGCTGTTCGGCAGGAAGTCGACCAGGCCCTTCTCGGCCATGGAGTCGTAGCTGTAAACGGCCACCTCGTCGTAGCGGCCCTCGACCCGCTCGCTGATGGCCGCCAGGATATCTTCCTTGCGCCCATGGTCCGCGTAGTAGCTCTGCTTGAACGGGTTCTGGTGCTCCGGCTCCTGCTCGCGCAGGCCGTCGATTCCGGTCACCGCGGCCTTGATCGCCTTCGCGTCCCAGCGGGGGCTGACGCGCCGGACGTGGGCGGTCCAGCCCTGGTCGAAATGCCACTCACCGTTTTGGTATTTTCGAATCGAGGTGCCGACGTCGCCGATCAGGATGTCCGGGGGGCGAACGCCGAATTCAGACACGGCCGCCTCGGCAAGCGCCAGGTTGCGGCCGGTGACATAGACGACCAGCACGCCGTATTTCCGGGTCAGTTCATTGAACAACTCGATCGCCTCTGCATCGGATTCCCAGTGGCCGTTGGGAAGCAGGGTGCGATCCATGTCGGTTGCAAGTATTTTCATTGGTTCTGTCCTTGGCGCTGAGTTTTACCTGGAGAAACGCATCACGGTGTAGTTGTCGGCGGAGACTGTATAGGAAACGTTGAACGAGTGACCCTTGAGGCCGGCTTCCAGGATGGCCACGTGGTCGCCGTTTCGCCAGGTCAGGTGCAGACGGCTGGATTCGGTCGGCTTGATTTCCAATACGCCGGAAAACGCCGGATGGGTATTGCGAAGTTTCAACAGCTTCAATTGCTTGCGCACGACGTCTGTTTCCAGCCCGATCTCGATATCAGCCAGCGACAAGGCTGTCCGGTTGATTTCCTTGTGACCGCCGGTGCCCCCGCGATCCGCTGCCGCGTAGTCGTTCTTGCCCGCGAACAGGTCCAGGTACCAGACCTGGGGGATGCCGGGCGTGAACAACTGGATGGCGCGTGCCAGCAACAGTTTCTGTTCGTCTTCGCCCAGGGCGCTGAAGTAAGTCGCGTTGACCTGGTAGTAGGCGATTTTCCTGCCGTCTGCGCCGTACAGGTTCTTGATGCGGCCGCCGCGCTCCATGATGTTGTCGATGACGGACTGGATTTCATCTTCGCTCAGCAAACCCTCGCGGTAAACGCCATCGACATCCTTGCCGTTCAGGTCGAGTACCGGGATGCCATCGTGGCAGCCCAGCATGTTCACGGTGGAAATGCCTGATTCATCCAACTCCCGGATCCAGCGCAGCAGGTGCGTGTTGATGCTGCAATCGAGCGCATGGATCACGAGACCGGGCAGGAAGAAGTCATAAACCGGAAAACCGTTCGCAGCCACTTCCTGGTGCAAGCCGGCGCCGTATTCTGCATGGATTTCCGGCAGCAGGGTCAGGCCGTGTTTCCTGGCCAGTTGTTTCAAGCGCTCGAGGTATTCCCAGGTTCCCGGCTTGTTGAAAAAATTGACTTCGCCAACCGCCTTGTGCAGGTAAGCGAACGCGTCCAGCCGGACCAGGTGAGCCCCGTAACCGGCTAGCTTTCCGAGCGTCTCGTCGTAAAATTCCCAGACCTTTTCCGACTGGGCGTTGAGGTCCATCTGGCCGAGGTATTGGCGCTTCTGCTCCACGATTTCCACCAGCGCGTCTCGGTAGCCGTCCAGTTCCAGCGTCCTGAAGTCCTCCTTCGCCGTGATGGCCGTATTGATCCGTAGCATGACGATTTCAGCCTCTTCGGCAGGCAGGCCTGCGATGCCCGCAAGGTCTTCACTGGCCAGCGGCTGGTAGTTCACCTCCTGGTAAAACGTATTCCAGTAAGGTCGCTCGGAACCGTCGGGGAAACGGACCTTCAGGATCGGCAGTTCCGGTTTTCGCATGAACAGCCGGTCCAGGTGTTCCTGGTCGGGGACGATATATCCTTCGGGCCCCATCTCGCCGTGTCCCGACCAGAACGCGTTCCAGTCGATGAAGAAATCCTGGTACTCCGAGTTGTCGCCCTTTTGCAGCATGTCCTGGAATTGCCAGGAGCCGACCGACATGTGGTTCAGCACCAGGTCGAACTTGAAACCGAGCCCCAGCTCTGCCGACTTCTCCAGGTCCGCAGCCGTCACGAGTTCGTCGTTGGTGTCGTAGTTGATGACCGAAAAACCCCGGTCCAGGTCGCTGTTGAAAAACGTGGGCAGCACGTAGAACAGGGAAAAGGCGTCTTCCAGCTGTGGGTGGGCGAGTAGCTGCATGGTATCGGCCAGGGTGCTCCCGATGCTGTCCGGGTAGGCGTTGAACATCACCCCGTTGGGTATGGATGGCTTGGAATTCGTGATTTCGGCTGTCATGGCAAACCTTGGTGTTATTAATCGTTGGCAGCCATACAAGGGAGGGAATTCCGCGGGATTCCCCTGCTAAAAGTGCTGGCTGAGCGGCAAACTGACCCGTATTCTAGCCAAAAACATGCAGCAGATCGCATTTTTTCTGAGGCCATCTATATTTTGATGTGTGTCCACTTGCGCCCGGCCCACTGGGTCATGCAATTGATGGCCTGGCCGCTGCGGTAGATACCGTTTACGATCCAGACGCTGACCAGTCCGAAGCCCAGCACCGGCCCGACCAGGAAAGCCAGCGGCAGAAAAAACACCCACTGCCAGATTACACTGATCCACATGCTGCGCCGGGTATCACCCGCGCCGATCAGCGCGTTCATCAATACCATGCCGGCCGTGTCGAAAGCGATCACCGAGGCCCACAGCACCATCGGCAGGTAGGCCAGCTGCCGTGTTTCCGGGTTGGTCAGGAACAGGCCCAGCAGGGGCTCGGCGAGTGGAATCAGGATAACGCTGAGGCACAGGCCGTAGACAAAAGTCAGTGCAGCGCAGTTACGGCCCCAGGCCGCGGCGTCCTCGATATCATCGCGCCCGAGGGCGTTGCCGACCAGGGTCGTCGCGGCCAGGGCCACGCCAAAGGCGGGCAGCAAAGCCGTGATGTGAAACGTCATCAGGATATTGACGGCAGCCACTTCCGCGGTGCCAATCTGCCCGACGATCCATACCAGCGTGACCAGGCCGGCGGCAAAAAACAGTTGCTGCAGGCTGCTCGGCAGGGAAAGTTTCAGCTGTTGCCAAAGCACGCTACGGGAGGGAATTCCGTGCAGAAAGCCCTTGTCCATCACGTGGCGCAGGGCAAAGAAGAAATACAGGCCGGTGCCGATGTACAGCGAGATCGTGGTGGCGAGGCCGGCGCCAAACACGCCGAGTTCGGGTGCGCCGAGGTTGCCGAAGATCAGTACCCAGTTCAGGAAAATATTGATGGCATGCATGATCAGCAGGGTTCGCAAGTACACGCTGGTCATGTGGATGGCGCTCCAGTACCCGCGGAAGGAGAAGTTCATGCCCACCGCAACCATGCTGGCGATACGAACCTGGAGATAGGGCGTGCCGAGTTCCTGCACTTGCGGGTCGTCGGTCAGGAACGTGAAGGCCCACGGCGTCACCGTGATCAACAGCAGGCACAGCGGGATACCGATGATCAGCGCCAGCACCAGGCCGCCGTTCAGTGGTATGGCCGTTTCCGATGCTTTGCCTTCGCCCAGCCTGCGCGCGGCCAGCGCCTGCACGCCGGCGGACAGGCCGATGATGAAGGAAATCGCGAGGTAACTGCTGAAGCTGCCAATGCCGGTGGCCGCCAGCGCTGCATCACCGAGGCGGCCTACCATGCCGATGTCGACCAGGTTGAGTACGTTCTGCGACATCATCCCGCCCATGATGGGCAGGGCGATGCTCCAGATCATTTTGCGCCGCTCCCGGTTCGGGAAGAGATTTTTCAGGAACTGCCCGGCAGCTTCCATCCACTCAGCCGGCAAAAATCGTGGTTTCGCGAGTCGCGGCGAAGCGGATATCCGGCCAGCGTTCCTCGGTCAGCTGCAGGTTGACGCGGGTCGGGGCCAGGTAAACCAGTTGCCCGGCGCCGTCTTCGGCCAGGTTGTTGTGTAACTGCCGGGTGAAATCCGCCAGCATCTTGTCATCCTCGCAACCAACCCAGCGGGCGGTCTGCACGTTGACGTTCTCGAAACTTGCCTCCACCCCATATTCGTTCTTGAGGCGGTAGGCGACCACGTCGAACTGCAGCATGCCGACCGCGCCGAGAATGAGGTCGTTACCCATCAGCGGTCTGAAAAACTGCGTGGCGCCTTCCTCGGACAGCTGGGCCAGGCCTTTTTGCAGGGCCTTGAGCTTGAGTGGGTCGCGCAGCTGGGCCCGGCGGAAAAGCTCCGGTGCGAAATGCGGGATGCCCGTGAACTGCAGCGACTCACCCTCGGTGAAGGTATCGCCGATGCTGATCGTGCCGTGGTTATGCAGGCCAACGATATCCCCCGGCCAGGCGCTTTCCACGTGTTCGCGGTCCTGCGCCATGAAGGTCAGCGCGTTGGCCGCCTTGACAGCCTTGCCCAGCCGCACGTGCTGCATCTTCATGCCGGCCTCGAAACGGCCGGAACAAATGCGCATGAAGGCGACGCGGTCGCGGTGCGCGGGGTCCATGTTGGCCTGGATCTTGAAAACGAAGCCGGTCAGTTTCTCTTCTTCGGCCTGCACGGTGCGTCCGACGGTTTCGCGCGAAGTCGGCGGCGGTGCGTGTTCCACGAAGGAGTCCAGCAGCGGCGTGACACCGAAGTTGTTGATGGCGGAACCGAAAAAGACCGGGGTCTGCTCGCCGGCCAGGTAGGCTTTGACGTCGAATTCATGGCTGGCGCCCTGCACCAGTTCGATTTCATCACGCAGTTCAGCGGCATCCTGGCCAAGCCGTTTGTCGAGCTCGGGGTTATCCAGGCCCTTGATCACCTCGGCTTCCTGCGTGACGTAATTCTTGCCGGATTCGTACAGGTGAATTTCATCGTCCAGCATGTGGTAAACACCTTTCAGCCTCTGGCCCATGCCGATCGGCCAGGTGATCGGCGCGCACTGGATACCGAGGATGGATTCGACCTCGTCGAGCAGGTCGATCGGGTCACGCCCTTCACGGTCCAGCTTGTTGATAAAGGTGAAGATCGGTGTCTGGCGCAGGCGGCAGACCTCCATCAGGCGGATGGTGCGGTCCTCCACGCCTTTTGCACAGTCGATCACCATCAGCGCGGAATCCACGGCGGTCAGCGTGCGGTAGGTGTCCTCGGAGAAATCCGCGTGGCCCGGCGTATCCAGCAGGTTGACCATGCGGTCCTTGTACTTGAACTGCATCACCGAGGAGGTAACCGAAATTCCCCGTTCCTTTTCCAGCTTCATCCAGTCCGAGGTGGCGTGACGGGCAGACTTCTTGGCCTTCACCGTGCCGGCCATCTGGATGGCGCCGCTGAACAACAGCAGTTTTTCGGTCAGCGTGGTCTTGCCCGCATCGGGGTGCGAGATGATCGCGAAGGTCCGGCGCCGGGCGATTTCGTTGTGGATTTCAGACATGGTCTTCGGTTGTCAAAAGGCGCGACATTCTACCAGAACCCGGTTCTCAACGGGCCCCGGGTACGCTGCCGACGAATTTTCCCTGGACCGGTGGCGCACTGCCGCCGCCGGGCAACTCGAACTCGAACGGCAGTGAAACCAGTTTCATGCCGATATTCTGCTGGATGACAAAGTGCAGGTGCGGTCCCGAGCTGAAGCCGGTATTGCCGGAACGGCCGATGGCCTGGCCGGCGCGGACCCGGGCTCCCGGCCGGACGATCACACCGGCCAGGCCGAGGTGCGCATACAGCGCCATGGTTCCGTCTGCGTGCAGTACACGCACGTGGTTGGCCTTGTCCGCGTATTTTTCGAGGTCCGTTCCGCCCTTGTTGAAGTCTTCTTCCACGTCCATCACGATGCCGTCGCGGACCGCGTGCACCATGCTGTTTTCGGGCATCGCGATGTCAATGGCATAGGTGCTGTCATCGCCGCCGTGGGTTTTTTCGCCATTGAAACCCTGGCTCACGATATACGCCTGGTCTTCGGGGAAGGGCGTTTTCAGCACCAGCTTTTCAGGGCGCACCGGCCCGGGCGGGCCGGGAACCGCCGCCAGGTTCAGCCGGTACTGAAACCCAAGCTGGGGGTCGAGTGCGCCGAGGCCGAGCAGCAGCCTCTCTTTCTGGCCCGGGATGACAAATCGCGCCGGCAGTTCCGGCTCGGTCAGGATGTTGACGGCCTCGGTCAGTTTCATTTCGACCTGCACCGGCCCCCAGTAGTCATTGAACACGTAATACAGGGGGTTTTGCTTCGTGCCCTGCTGCCGCAGATGGATGCGGTCTTCGCGCTCGCGCTCCATGTAAACGGTTTCAAAGGGGATATCTTCGTCCGGCGCCTTGTCGGTGAAATACCAGATGCCGTTCTCATCCTGGTACTTGTAGATGTTTTTTGCAGCGGTGGGCAGGGCGGCCAGCAGGCCACACAAGAACAATCCGATGATCGCAAACCGGTTCAGCATTCGATCACGTTGACCGCCAGGCCGCCCCTGGAGGTTTCCTTGTAGTGCGCTTTCATGTCCGCCCCTGTGTCCCGCATGGTCTTGATGACCTTGTCCAGTGAGACCCGGTGCGTACCCTCGCCGCGGCTGGCCATGCGTTGCGCGTTGATCGCTTTGACCGCCGCCATGGCGTTGCGTTCGATGCAGGGAATCTGCACCAGGCCGCCGACCGGGTCGCAGGTCAGGCCGAGGTTGTGCTCCATGCCGATCTCGGCGGCGCACTCTACCTGGGACATGCTGCCGCCCATCGCGGCCGTCAGCCCGCCCGCGGCCATGGAACAGGCGACGCCAACCTCGCCCTGGCAGCCGACCTCGGCGCCTGAAATCGAGGCATTGGTCGTGTACAGCTTGCCGATGGCGCCCGCGGTCAGCAGGAACTCGACGATGCCGTCCTCGTTCGCTCCTGCGACGAAATCATTGTAGTACTGCAAAACCGCCGGGATGATGCCGGCCGCGCCGTTGGTGGGCGCCGTGACAACCCGCCCGCCCGCCGCGTTTTCCTCGTTGACGGCCAGGGCATAGAGGTTGACCCAGTCAAGCACATTCAGGGAATCGACGCTGGTGCCCATGCTGCCCGGCCCGCGGTTGAACCTCGGGGTGCTCAGCTCACGGTACAGGCGCGGTGCGCGGCGGACCACGCCGAGCCCGCCGGGCAGCGTGCCTTCGTTGTTGAAGCCCCGTTCCATGCAGGCCTTCATGGCCCGGTAAATGTTCAACAGGCCGCCGCGGATTTCAAACTCCGAACGCCAGGTCAGTTCGTTGGCCAGCATGACCTCGGCGATGCGCAGCTGCTGTGTCTTGCAGGTCTCGAGCAGGGCGTCACAGCTGAGGAAGGGATAGGGCATCGGCGTGCGGTCCACCACGATACGGTCTTCCTCGGCGTTGTCCTCGTTGACCACGAATCCGCCGCCGACGGAATAGTACTCGCGCCGCTCGAGCAAATCGCCGTTGGCGGACCAGGCCTCGAAACGCATTCCGTTGCTGTGGCGGGGCAGTACTTCGTCGGTGTGGAATACGAGGTCATCGATCTCCGAGAAATGAATGCTCTTCTCCCCCAACAGCCTGATTCGCCGCTCGGCGCGAATCCGGTCCAGCGTTTTTTCGATGGTGTCCGGATCGACCTGCTCCGCCCGTTCGCCCTGCAGCCCAAGCATCAGCGCCTTGTCCGTTCCATGGCCGCGGCCGGTGTGTGCAAGCGAGCCGTACAGGCTGACGACGACACGCCCGGTTTGGTCAAACAAAGCCAGGCGTTTCAGGCGCAGCAGGAACTGGTGGGCGGCTTTCATCGGGCCCACGGTGTGTGAACTCGAGGGGCCAATGCCGATTTTGAACAGGTCAAATATGCTGACTGCCATGGTATGGGGTCCGAAACTGTTTTCTCGAAAGCGCGAGTTTAACCTGCGAGAATGCAGGAATGACAGAAACCGAGCCACTCATCCTGTATACGCGGCCGGGCTGCCACCTGTGCGGGCTGGCGGTCAGCCTGCTGCAAGACCTGGCCTGTGACTGGCGGGAAGTGAACATCGAGGGCGACCCGGAACTCGAAGAAAGGTATGGACTGCTGATCCCGGTGGTCTACAGCGAAAGCACAAAAAAGGAACTGCCCTTCCCGTTCGGGGAAGAGCAGTTAAGCAGGTTTCAGGAGGAAATACGTTAAACCCGTTCTGGTCCGAACATGCCTCGCAGGGAGTCGGCCAGTTTTTCGACGCTCTCACGTATCAGGACAGCCAGACCTGAGAAAAAACGTCGTGTGCGGTCTTCGGTTTCGTTCAGGGTGAAGCCCAGGACGATATAGGCCGCTGCTGTAAACACGGTAAAAAACAGGGCGAGAACGATGGCTCCGGCGCGGAAAACCCACGGTTCCTGGTTGAACTTGTCGGCCAGGGTCCTGCAGACACCAAATACGATGGGTTGACCGGGGCGGCCATTCAAAGAGTCGCGGATTTCATCGATAACTTTTTCTGCTGACATCGCTGGTCTCCAGGTTCACGTCTGGTATTAATGATGCAGGTATCGTGCCAGCGATACATGGGCCAGAAGTCAGTGTGTGCGCGGGGAGCGTGGTACTTGGCAACGCACACCGCTCCGGGCTTCCCGCGGCAACTCTTCTATCTCTGCCAAAATCCGCCGTACGAAGCGCCCTTCGCCTGCAATGGTCAATTTCACCAACTTCTTGGCGGATTTACCAAGAGGCCGGTTGAATGGAATTCACCGTGAGCGCACCGCCACAGGTTTTGTCATAATGGATTGCCATGAACACTGCGCCCAACGCCATCGCTTACCTCGACGCACCGCGGCTTCTGCGCGCCCTGTCGGCCGGAATCGGCCATGTGTTTCAGCGCCGGGAGTACCTGAACCGGATCAACGTTTTCCCGGTTCCGGACGGCGATACCGGCACCAACATGGCGTTCACGTTCAAGACCATCCTGGAGGCCACCACCACATCGCCGGACGAGCGCGTTGACGACCTGATGGACCACGTGGCTGAAGCGGCCCTGGATGGTGCGCGGGGAAATTCGGGCGCGATCATGGCGCAGTACTTCCACGGTTTCCGGGAGGCGGTGGCCGGGCGCAAGAAGCTGACGGCGCAGGGCTTTGCGGAAGCCGCCGAAGCCGGCGCCAAAGCGGCCTGGACGGCGATGTCAAAACCGGTTCAGGGCACTTTGCCCACTGTACTGGAAGATTTTTCCAAAGAGGTATCCAAGCGTGCGGCTGCCGGTGTAAAAGACATACAGGCCATCCTGGCGCACGGTATCGAGCGGGCCAAACAGTCCCTGGAGAACACGCCCAACCAGTTGCCCGCCCTGAAACACGCGGGGGTGGTGGACGCCGGCGGCCAGGGCTTTGTTGATTTACTCGAGGGTATCTGGACCTTCATCCAGACCGGTGAGGTCGACAAGACGGTTGCCAACCTGCAAGAAGACCTGACTGGTGCGCTCGAGGACTTCGAGGTCGGTGCCCACCGCTATTGCACCGAGTGCGTGGTCGAAGGCGAGGACATTGACCGTGACGAGGTCATGGCGAAGCTGGAGTCCCTGGATTGTAGTTCGCTGGTCGTTGCCGGCGGGCGCAAACGGGTGCGCGTGCACGTGCACGTGAACAACCCCTCCGAGGTATTCCTGGCCTGCGAGGATTTCGGCCGGATCAAGCAACAGAAAGCCGACGACATGGAACTTCAGCATGGCCTGATGGACCACGTCGGTGAAGTGGCCGTGGTGATGGATTCGGGCGGTGACATTCCGCCCGACGAGATGGAGCGCCTGGGCATCCACCTGGTGCCGGTGCGCCTGAGTTTTGGAGACCGGGAGTACCTCGACCGCCTATCTCTCAGCGCACAGGAGTTTTATGACTTGCTGGCCGAATCGGACGAGGCGCCGCTGACCTCACAGCCACCGGCGCAGGATTTTGCGCGTGTTTACTCGCTGTTGACTTCGCACGGATACACGGTGATTTCGGTTGGCCTTTCACAGAAACTGAGCGGCACCACGGCCGCCGCCCTGCAGGCGGCCGGGCGCGAGGGCGCCGGTGATGTCCGTATCGTGGACACGCTCAGCGCCTCGACCGGGCAGGGCCTGCTGGCCATGCTGGCCGCCGAGGCGGCCATTGACGGCATGTCGGCGGAAGAAGTGGAAGCGCTGCTCGCGGACGCCATTCCAAAAACCCGCGTCTTCGGTGTTGCCGACGACCTGCGTTATGCCATCAAGGGCGGGCGGGTTCCGCCCTGGGTCAGGAAAGCGGCCGGATTTCTGCATATCAACCCGGTGCTGACGGCCAGCCCGGAAGGCACCCTGGGCCTGGCCGGCTTTCACCGGGGAAGCGGCGCCAATCCCGCCCGGCTGGCACGCACGCTGGTGAAAAAAATGGACCCGGAAACCATGTACCGGGTACTGATTTCGCACGCGGCAAACGAACAGGGTGGGAACCGTTTGCGGCACCTCATCCTGGAGCAGCATGCAAAAATCCATTCCTGCCACGTGACCGAAACAGGCCCGGCGCTCGGCGTGCACCTCGGTCCCGGCGGCCTGGTCGCCGCGTTTACGCCTCAGCCCGATGCCCTGCACAAAAGTGGCAGGCAGGAAGATCCGTCGTGACGGCCCTCTTGATCAAGGCCATCCTGGCCTACCTGCTGGGCTCGGTATCCGGCAGCATGCTGATGGGCCGCTTACGTGACGTGGACATCCGCGGCAGCGGCAGCGGTAATGCTGGCGGCACCAACGCTTTTCGCACCCAGGGTTTCAAGTTTGCGCTGGGCGTGGTCGTGATCGATATCGGCAAGGGCGCCCTTGCCGCAGGGCTCTTGCCGCTGCTGAACTGGCCCGCGGCAACTACGATGCCGCTCGAGAACCAGGCCATGGCCTGTGGCTTCATGGCAGTGGTCGGGCACTGTTTTCCCGTCTGGCACGGTTTTCGCGGCGGCAAGGGGGCGGCCACGGCCGTTGGCGCGCTGCTCGTCATCCAGCCGCTGGTGGTTCTGCCCATGGTCGTGACTTGGCTGCTGGTGCTGGTACTGACCGGCTGGGTAGGTCTGGCCACCATCCTTGCGGCCCTTACGCTCATCCCTTCATTCGCCTGGCTTGCAAACTCCGGGTTCGCTTTCTGGTTCGGTGTCGCGCTGGTGGCTTTTATCGTTTTCATGCACCGCCAAAACATCGTCAGGCTGGTGCGTGGAACGGAAAACCGTTTTGAAAAGATCCGCGTCATCAACTGGTTCAAACGTGACTGATTTGCTGGATGCCGAGCAGATTGCCGAGGGGGTTTTGCCGTCCCTGCGTGCGCGCCTGCGCAAGGTCACTGTTTTGGCCGAGACCGACTCCACCAATTCGGAACTCGCCCGCCTCAAGCCGGCCGAGCGGCACGCACATGCCATCCTGGCCGAGCGCCAGACCCGCGGACGTGGGCGCCGCGAACGGAAATGGCACTCACCGGCCGGCGGCAATATCTACCTGAGTTTCGCCTGGCGATTTGCGCGTGGGGAGTACCCGTTTTCGACCTTGCCGCTGGTGGCGGCCATCGCTGCGGCCAATGCCCTGAAACACGTTGGCCTGGACGGGCACGGCGTCAAGTGGCCGAACGATATCCTGGTGAACGGCAAAAAACTGACCGGAATCCTGGTCGAGCTGAAGTCAGGCGGAGACGGGCGCGCGACCGCGATTATCGGAGTCGGGATCAATGTTCGAATGCCATCGACGGCATCGGAAGACCCCCTGGAACTAATCGAGCGCCCCTGGACCGACCTCGAATCCCACCTGGCCGAACCGTTCAAGCCCTGCGACCGGAACCGGCTGGCCGCCGCTGTACTTGACCAGTTGCTGGCGTCTCTCGACCGCTTCGAACGCAGCGGTTTCGAAACCTTCCGGGGAGCGTGGAGAAAATACGACCTGCTGGAAAACGGCCAGGTCACGGTGGAACTGGACGATGGACAGGTCACCGGTATCGCCAGGGGCGTGAGTGAAGCCGGCGAGTTGCTACTTGAAACGGCAGATGGCGAAACCCAGTTATTTCATTCAGGTGAGGTCCGCGTTTATCGCGGTGTGCATGCTTTTTGATCAAACAGGAATACAACCATGAGCAATAAACTCGAGCAACTCAGGCAGATGACCGACGTCGTAGCCGATACCGGTGACATCGAGGCCATGAAACGGTTCAAGCCGCTGGATGCAACAACCAACCCCTCCCTGCTACTCAAGGCGGCCTCCTTGCCCGGCTACGACAGGCTGTTGGACCAGGCCCGGGAATGGGCGCAGTTGCGGGGCGGTTCGGGTGAATCGTTCCTGGCGGATAGCTGCGACAAGTTTGCCGTCGATGTCGGCAAACAGATCCTGGCGATCATCCCCGGGCGGATATCGACCGAGGTGGATGCGCGGCTTTCTTTCCAGACCGGGGCCACCATCGACCGCGCCCGCAAGCTGATCGGCATGTACGAAGACGCTGGCATCGGCCGTGACCGTATATTGATCAAGATTGCATCGACCTGGGAAGGCATCCGGGCCGCCGAGCAACTGGAGAAGGAAGGCATCAACTGCAACCTGACCCTGCTGTTCGGTTTCACCCAGGCGGCTGCCTGCGCCGACGCCGGCGTGTTTCTGATTTCGCCTTTTGTCGGCCGCATCATGGATTGGTACAAGGCCAATACCGAGCTGGTGGTTGAAACCCCCGCGGACGACCCCGGCGTGCAATCGGTGACGCGGATCTACAATTACTACAAACAGCACGGATACAACACGGTCGTGATGGGCGCCAGCTTCCGCAATACCGGCCAGATCGAAGGCCTGGCCGGCTGTGACCGCCTGACCATCAGCCCGGGGCTGATGGAAGAACTGGCGGCGGACGAGGGTGACCTGCCGCGCCGGCTATCGCCTGAAACCGCGAGTTCCCCCGAACAGAAATGCCCCCCTTCAGAGGCTGTTTTCCGTTACGACCTGAACGACGACGCCATGGCCACCGAAAAATTGGCGGAAGGCATCCGCAATTTCGTGGCCGACCAGGTCAGGCTGGAGGAGTTGATCCGGAAGTTACCCTGAACCCTGCCTGTTGACCGGGAAATAAGCGGTCCCCGTCCCTACTTGAAGACTTTGACGATGGTGCCCGGATACTCCCACAACTCCCCGTTGTTGGCCTTCACCCCGCCGATCACGGCGAAAATGATGGTGGCGATGCCCAGCGCGATAAAACCCAGGATGCCGATAAAGACAAACGTCAGGATAAAACAGATCAGGCCATAAACCAGCGAGGTCACGATCCAGTTCAGAACCACGTGGGCATGCGGCACGATGCCTGGCAAATCGTCTTTCTTGATCTGCCAGAGAAGGATGGGCACGATCAAGCCGGCCAGCGGCACGGCCCACCCGCAGAGGATCGAAAAGTGGATGAACATGGCCCACATGTTCGTCTCACGCTCGTCGCCACCTGGCGGTGTGGCGGGTGCAGGTTCTTTTTGGTTCTCACCGGTTGATTGGCCTTCCGGCCCGGGTCCTATTTCACTCATGATCAGTTTCCTCCCACTTTTTTCGGTTTTCCAGTTAATGCTGGTTCTATAAGTCTATACGCTCAAGACCGCTGCGCCACCCCATTTCGGACTAACTTCTCTCTATTGGGTAAGGAGGCTCCGTGTTGAGAAGATGTTTGCGCCAGCGAACAACAAGCCTTGTCGAATGTCCTTCCAGCGACGATAAGTACTCACCCACAAGTACGCTCCGAAGTTCAGGTGAGGCATCAACTGAACGCAGCTTCTCTACTCCGTCCGCCGCCTCGCCTGAACAAGACTCACGCAGCGCTGCAGCCACTGCAGCAACGTCACGCACCGAGTCATCATACCCAGGTAATTTGGGGACCATGCAGAGCATGTAATCGCTCTGAACCTGCGCAATTACTGCTCGAATCTCTGGAGATATCGATGGGTTCTCACCGTTTGGCGCCTGATCACTCGGGGTGGCGCAAGCCGCAATGGAAACCAAAAAAATAAGGGGAACAACACGAATACAGCTGATCATCTTTGGCTCACAAGGCGCGTTATACACGAAAGAGGCAGGTTAAGTTTACAACCGGGGCGCATTCCATGCATTCAATGGCTTGCCTGGTACTTGAGTTCGCCTAAGCAGCCATTCGATCTTTCCTGTTTCTCATTGCGGAGAATACAGTAGTTCTCTACCAGGCGCGGCGTGGTGCGTGCTGGCTGGCGAAAGGTAGGCGTGCTGAATCGCGCTTGATTGATTCAGGTTGCCCTTCATGTCAATCCGGTGTCGTATTCTTGGTGCTCAAGACATGGCGACAACAAGGACGGCTTGCCTTCATGCACGTCAGGATCAACAAGAAAATTATCGGTCTCGTAACAAGAATTCTCTGCACCGCACTACTCTGCACAGTCGCACCGGTCACCCTCAGTGCTGACTGGCTGCCATTCAGGCTTGAACGTGGCCACATCATGGTCGATGTTCAAGTAGCCGGGGTGCCTGCAGAGGCCATGTTGGACAGTGGCGCAATGGCCAACATGATCAGCAACCGCTTTATCGAGAAGCACGAATTGGAATTTGCCAGGTCGGGTAAAGTAAGAGCCAAAGGCGTCAACTCGGTGGAGACCATCCCGCTCTACAACAACGTTCCCCTGTCGATTTACGGGGTCGACATCTCCCTGGACAAAGTCGCAGCGTCATCATTCCGCAGCGCGGATTTAATCTTGGGAAGCGGCTTTTTCCGGTCCGGTATTCTGCAAATCGACTACCCGAACTCCCGCCTTCGATTCCTCGACAAAAAGGCGGTTGATTTGAAGAAGCACGCGAACGTGTCCATGCGTCAAGCGAGTGAGAGCTTGCTCCCCGCCGTAGAGATTGTGCTGCAAGGCGAGGAAACGTGGTTGTTGTTCGACACCGGGAACAGCGGGGGTCTCGTATTGAAGCGCAGTTTCGCTTTGGGCCGGGGACTGTACGATGACAATACGGCCAGCGAGCAGTTCATAGCGGCGGGGATCAATACCATTGCTACCTATGAGCGATTTGCGCTCGACTCGGTAATCGTGGGGCCTTACGAGTTGACGGACGTGGTGACGGCAATCCCGGCTGAGGGGCAGTCGGCGAATATCGGTGAAAGACAATACGCTGCAACGGGAACACGGCTACAACGGGGCGTAAAAACCAATGGATTGTTGGGCTATGACGTATTGAAGCACTTCGTCATTACCGTCGACTACAAGAATTACCGGATGCATATTCATGCGCCGTAGCCGTTGATGCAGGTGTGATATTCGCTCGGGGCTGAATATTTACTACCTGACCAGGCCAAGGGTCCAGGAACTGTTTTCATGATTCGCGGAATGCCGCGACAGACATTTCGTATTTCTGTCAGCAAGTTTTCCGCGTGGTTTATCCTAGCGGCACAACTCAGAAAGACGCTCTTCAAAAGCGACGATTTCCGGGTCTTCATGCATGGGATAGCCATCACGCTGAATTCGCCTAAGCTGAAACGTCTCATCAGCGAACGCCTCAGCGATTCGGGCGTCGCCATCGCCCGACTCGCAGCGCAGGCCGGCACGTATTACTGCTTCACCCAGCGGACCGTTTTCGCGTGTGAACAACCCGTGCGAGTAAGATTGTCCGAAAGCCAGAAGACCAGCGGGTTCTCCCTGAACTAGGTTCTCGGCTGAGTATGCATAGGCTTTCTGGGCCCATTCCAGATCCGATTCCAGAGAGTCAACGGTGAAGGTGAGGGCCGGGGGCCAAACCGCATAGAGATAACGGGCCATCACGTCACCATTTTTCGCCATTTCGTCGAGTTGTTTGCGCAAGCCGCCAGTAAACACGGTCCTCATCTTGTTGCACTCTTCAAACAGTGCGGTCTGGCGGATCCTGTTCTGCTCGACTGTGGGAAACAGAATGTGACCCGGCAATGAACCTGTTGGCTCGAACGGTGCTTCAGCCGGGTGCCCAATTTTTTCTCTATGGGCTAATAATCTCGTGAGCCTGCCCATTATCGACTCCAGGCCGGGTTCTGTTTCTGGAACCTTTTCGCAGCGGACTAGTGCTCTTTTCAACTTGATAGCTGAAGACAGATTTCCATCCAGCGTTTTTTCGAGGTCCTCTGCTGCATCTGCAGCCACTGGCCGGACCATTGCTTCCAGGCTTGGCCCCTGTGAAGCACCGTTGGTTTCGACTTCTCTCCGCGTATCCGGCACTTGCACGATACGTTTGGCTGGTGCAAGAGACCCCTCTCCACCGGCCGGCTCTCCTGTCTCTTTTTCCATGACATCTTCTGAAGGAGTCGATTCTTCAACAGAGACTTCATCGGCTTCCAGGGGTAAGCCTGGCACTGTTGACGGGTGAGAGTTGATTCTCCAGGCCAGGTTGATGACAACTGACAACCAGTAACGCAACAAAGGCGAAAATTATTCTGGCTGACTTGCTGCGAACATTCATTGCCACGCCGAACAACCCCCTCTCTGGCCCCCCTGATTCTCGGGATTTTTTTTATAATTGACAAGGGTCGCAATTACGATTCTGGGAGTTGCCAAGATGTTCAGCTACAATTTTTCGACTGCTCGTATCGAAAGCATTCTAGATAGAGAATCGCGATCTCAAAGTTAGCCAATAACGAAATCAACTCTAATTATTCGGCTATAGGAGGGTGATCAGTTGTTGCGTGATGCGCAACACGCTATAATGATCCTGTGATCAAGTCGTTTCGCCACAAGGGACTAAAGAAATTCTATGAAACAGGGAGTGTCGCTGGTGTTCAATCGGTTCATCGAACCCGCTTGCGAATGATATTGGTGGCACTGGATACCAGCCTTGTGACCGGCGACATGGACATTCCAGGCTTTGAACTTCATCCGCTTAAGGGGAAATTGAAAAGCCGGTGGTCCGTTTCAGTCAGTGGCAACTGGCGAATTACATTTGAATTTCGCGATGGGAACGCGTACGTATTGGATTACGAGGATTACCACTGATGACGATGCACAATCCCCCACACCCCGGAGAGTTTATTCGCTCCGTTTATCTCGAGCCGTATGAGTTCAGTATTCGCGCGCTTGCAGAGAAATTGGCGGTGTCTCCTTCGACACTAAATCGAATCGTTACCGGCAAGAGTGGCATTAGCCCGGATATGGCATTGAGGCTTTCCAAGGCATTGGGGCGGACCCCTGAAAGTTGGCTGGCGATGCAGGGCATATTTGATCTCTGGCAGGCCAGGCGCAATTTAAAACTTGATGAGGTGCAGCAAGTGGAGTTCGCTGCCGCATGACAAACCGAGAACCCAGGGTTGCAGTGATGCTGATTCGTTCGCGTTGACCCGTTATCAAAGGCTGTTCTTCAAGGTATTGATTGGTTTAGAATACGCGTCCCGCAATACCATGTGCCGGTATAGCTCAGTTGGTAGAGCAACTGATTTGTAATCAGTAGGTCCCGAGTTCGAATCTTGGTGCCGGCACCAATAAACACCTTTATATTCAATCAAATAGGTCGTTTGATTTCCTGTTGCGTTAGAAAAGATATATAAATGGCAAGCAAAATGGCAAGCAACTGTATATATGTAAGTGTATGATTAGTATGGAAGTGATTGGTTTTAGGTACTCAATGCAGTTTAGACATCGACCCCATTTAAATACACCCCCTTCGATTTGGGTACCCCCTTCCAGTAGGGAATTATATTTTCCTCAAACTTGAAAAATAACCTTAGGGTTTCCAAAGTCAGATTTCAGTTGTACCAATCAAATATCTTTCGTTCTTCCTCCAAGTCCACCCCAGTCAAGAATTCCCAACTGATGTGATGTAAATGCTTACTGAAGAGTTCTGTAAGGCTTTCATCACCCATGATGTCGCAGAAGAATACGACTACGATCTCGTCGTTACCTGATCGCAGCCACGCGGTTATACAGTGCGCTGGGAGTCCAGACTTTGGTTGAGCCTTTGGAAGAATGTAGTGCGGCTCAGGGCTGCCATGCCAAATCCTTTTAACCTTGTTCAACGGGGCAGCTATCCGCTGCCCCTCAGTTTCTTCCACACCTTGT
>JAZBOH010000041.1:0-23701 GCA_036351055.1 Lysobacterales bacterium | reverse complement strand
GGCGAGGAAAGTCTGGTCCGCCGTGGACGTCGGCCCGATTCTGAACCTGAGCGGCGCCAGGAGCCAGGTCGAAAGCTGCGTGATCGATGCCCTCAGTTCGACGCAGCAGGAAATGACCTTTGCAAACGGCGCGGCGCAGCATTCGAACTTCAACAGTTACCCACTGTTACGTTTTGACCAGGCGCCGGAAGTGGAGTGTCATTTTATCCAGAACGATATCCCGCCAACCGGCCTGGGCGAGCCACCCTTCAATCCGGCAGTTCCGGCTTATGCCAACGCCATCTTCGCAGCCACCGGCGTGCGTAGCAGGGAACTGCCGTTAGGGAAGTCCGGTATTACGCTTGTGTGAAGCCGGAGCGGGGCAGAAGTGTCCCGCTTCGAGGCATATACCAATAAAAAGGTTAATAAGATGATCATATCTATAAGAAATATAACAATTATATATTTCTTACTAATGTGTAACCTCGGCTTCGCCGAGACCCGTCTGCCTGCCTTCTTCAGCGACAATATGGTCCTCCAGCGGGACAGCGAGGTCGCCGTCTGGGGCTGGGACGAACCGGGTCAGCGAGTGTCAGTGCTTGCTGGCTGGGGCGAGCGGGCCCGG
This sequence comes from Lysobacterales bacterium, assembly GCA_036351055.1. GTDB lineage: Bacteria > Pseudomonadota > Gammaproteobacteria > Xanthomonadales > SZUA-36 > JABDPF01. The sequence goes on along the minus strand of JAZBOH010000041.1, from coordinate 23,097 downwards.
GGCGGTGCAGATGCCGACGGCCGTTGGCGCGTGACCTTGCCTACACCCGGTGCCGGCGGGCCATTCAGCCTGGCAGTGAAGGGCAGCAGCAAGGTGGAGATCGCCAACGTCATGTTTGGCGAGGTCTGGTTCGCCTCCGGGCAGTCCAACATGGACATGCGCGTGCATGGCAATATCAATCAGCCGATCATCGGCAGCAACGAGGCAATCCTGCAATCCTCCAACGACCGCATCCGGCTGTACACGGTCGCCCGGCAGTGGAGTGACTCACCGCTGGAAGACGTGGAAGGCGCCTGGGCGGTCGCCGGGCCCGAGTCGGTAAAGGCCTTCAGCGCGGTTGGCTACTTCTTCGCGCAGAAACTGGAAGCGCTTGTCGATGTGCCGGTGGGCATCATTGTGTCGGCCTGGGGTGGTTCCAACGTTGAGTCCTGGATCGACGCAGAAACGCTCCAGGGTTACGGACACCTGTCCTTTCGCGAAGCCACCCGGGGCCAGCCGCCGCGGCGCACACCCAGCGCGCTGTTCAACGGCATGCTGAACCCTCTTCTGGGCTATGGCATGCGCGGCGTGATCTGGTACCAGGGCGAGTCGAACCGTGCGCGGCCGGCCGAATACGAGGTCCTGTTCCCGGCCATGATCGAGAGTTGGCGCGAGAAGTGGGGAATCGGTGGATTTCCGTTTTATTACGTTCAGATCGCGCCCAAGGACTGGGAGCAGGGCAATTCGGCTTTTCTCCGTGAAGCCCAGCTACACTCGATGGACGCGTTGCCCAACATGGGTATGGCGGTCACCATGGACATCGGCGAGTGCAAGCAGATCCACCCGGCCGAAAAACGCAGCGTGGCTGATCGCCTGGCTTACTGGGCGCTGGCACGGGATTATGGCTTCGACGCCATCAGCTTCAGTGGCCCGGTGTTCCGCGAGATGCAGGCAGGGGAGGACGGCAAGGTGCGCCTGCTGTTCGACCACGCCCCGTACGGGCTGACCACCTACGGTGTGGAACTGGCCGGTTTCGAACTGGCCGGTGCGGACCGGGTGTTCCACCCGGCACAGGCCGTCATTGAGTCTGCCGAGGTCGCCATTACCGCCTGGAGCGAAGCCGTTCCGGAACCCGTGGCCGTGCGCTACGGCTTCGAAGACTGCCCGGCCGCGTCGTTATACAACACACAGGGCTTGCCGGCTTCGTCGTTCCGGTCGGATGATTGGTAGGTTGCCTCGCCCAGGACCTGGTTAGGGAACAGGATGAAGTTTTTTGGACCTGGCAGTCGCATAGGGGGAAATTAGCCCAGCGCCTTGCGCGCCCAGTAAATACCGGCGGGGATCAGTTCGTTCGCCAGGTAGTACTCGTGCGTGCTGCAGATGTTTGCAGGTATCTCGATCAGGATATCCGGTGGATTACTGGCCAGGCGGTGGCGCGCCAAGGTGTCCTGCATGGTGCCGAACATGCCGAGCATGACATCCGTCATCGAGGGTGTCTTGTCTTCCTTGTCCTTGCGCTCGGAACCGAACTTTTTGGCAAGGCCTTCCAGGAATCCCTCGATCAGTTTGTGGTTGCCGTCGCTGCCGCCTTTCCCGGTTTTGGGTAATTCGATCTCTTTGCCGAAGGGGTTGTGTACGTTGCTGCCGGCGAGGCTGACCGCCACCGTCTTGATGTCGCTGTCTATCGTGGCTGGCGGCACGGGCAGCGGGTTGAGGATGCCGCCGTCGACCAGTATCCGGTTTTTCACCCGTTGCGGCGTGAACAGGCCGGGTATGGAAACGGATGCCCGGATGGCATCGACCAGGCTGCCTTTGCGAATCCAGACTTCCTTGCGTGAAATGATGTCGGCGGCCACTGCGGTATAGGGGATCTCCAGGTCTTCGATCTGGATATCGCCAATCCACTCGGACAGTTTCTCCATGATCTTGTCGCCCTTCATCACACCGTTGAAGGAACCCATGGTGATGTCCATGAATCGCAACACGTCCCACCGGGTCAGTTGCCGGACCCATTTTTCGTAGTTGTCCAGTTCGCCCGCGACGTAAAAACCGCCCACCAGGGCGCCCATTGAGCAGCCGGTTACGGAACAGATGCGATAATCCTGGGCCAGGAGTTCGTGGATGACACCGATATGCGCCAGGCCTTTTGCGCCACCGCTGCCCAGGACCAGGTTGACGGATTTACTCATATTTGCCTCGTTTCAAATTTTTTCGCCAGCGCCCCGATTTCTTCCGGCAGCGGCAGGCGCAGTTCAGTGGTAACGGACAAACCGGCTGCGGAACCCTTTGCCATGTGCGTGTTCAGTTTTTCCGACCTGGCCTGTGCCTCGGCCAGCAGGCCGGTCACGCGTTGTCGTGACACCGGGCTGGGCGGCATGGCGCGGTGGATTTTCCAGGCGCCGCTGAGCCGGCACAGAGATTCCAGCAACTCCAGGTTTTCGAGGTAAAGGCTTGCCGGAACCAGGATTTGGCGCTCAAAGGACTCGGACTGCGCGGCGGGGACCTTTTTGCCGGCCTGGTTTGCCAGTTCCAGCGATCGCCGCGCCAGCCTGAGGGCATCGTTCACCGGGTTCAGATCGACGCCCTGGGGTTTTTCCTGCTGCAAGTCAGAAAGGATTTTCATTGATTTTGCAGAGATGGCGCCGAAGCCGCTGACCTGCTCGTGCGCACCGTGCAGCAGCTTCAGGCTCTTGACCGTGAGCACGTTGGCTTCAGGGCCAAAATGCCGGCTGGCCCATGCGTCGTAAAATGCATTGCCGTCGAAGCGTTCCGGGTTTTTCATGGCGGCCGCCGCGGCTTCCAGGTTGAGCATGAACGGTTCCAGGCCAGGCCCGGCAACGAGCACGTTGGCGGTCAAGCCGCGCTTCGCGGCTTCCCGGATCGAGCCACCGATTAGGGCGGGGTAGGGGTCTTGCACCGGGCCGTTGTGTGCGCTGCCCGCATGCAGGAATACGCCAAGTTCCAATTCATTCCCGTCAGATGGCCAGGCGACGATCTTGCCGGAACCGCCGTCGGCCCAGAGCAAGCTGCTGTTTTCGGGTGGAGTCAACAGGCCGCCAAGCCAGAGCTTCTGGCTTTTCCCGCCCATCACGTGCAGCGACGGCTTGCCGGGTGTATCGTCCGTTGCCTCGTCGAGAAAAACAGCGGTTTTCACAGCCAGGCCCTGCTCTCGCAGGTAGTCCGCGACGGGGCCGGCCGGTTCGGTACCGCGAGTGGCAACGTAGTTGAAACCGAGGCGCGTCAGCGTGTCGACCTGTTCCTTCCATTTTTCAGACTTTCCGCTCAGCAGGCGACCGTCGTCGAGAAAGCCGCGCTGGCTGAATACGGGCGGCGTTTCCTCATCTGCGGGCAGGCCTGAAAATAACAGGAAAAGCGGGAGCGCGAGAAGCAACAGGCGTGGCATGGGTTTGGTTTGCATCGGTGGCTTAGTCCAGGCTCATCTCGGTAAGGTCTTCGATGGCCCGCTGCAGGTGTTCGCGCATGGCCTGGCGCGCGGCGTTCTCATTACGCGCCATCAGCGCCGCGATGATGGCGCGGTGGTCTTCAACCGCCGGGCGCACCCCCTGGTCTCGTGCGCGTTGATAGAACTTGATGCTGACCTTGGAGTCGCTGCGCAATGCCCAGAGCCATTTGACCAGTCCCGACAGGGCGCTGTTGCGAGTTGCTTCCGCGATCTGGTTGTGAAATTCCCTGTCAATCTTCTCGATTTCACCCGGGCCCAGCCCGGGCTTGCCGAAATCCCGCAGCAACTGCCGCAGTTTTTTCACCTGCGCGTCGCTGATCCGGTTGGCCGCGAATGCAGCGACTTCCGGCTCCAGGGTCTTCCTCGCTTCGAGGATCTCAAACGGGCCCGGCACATTCTCCGGCAGTTGCATCAGGCTCGAACCTGAATCGCGGACGTAAACCCCGGAGCCTGGCCGTACTTCCACCATGCCCATGACTTCGAGCGTGGTGATGGCTTCGCGGATGGTCGGCCGGCTGACCGACAACTGGCTTGCCAATTCGCGTTCAGAAGGTAATTTTTCACCCCTTGCAAGCTCGCCAGACCGGATCGGTGCGGCTAGTTGTTCGGCTATCTGCAGGTAGAGTCGCTTTACGTTGACGGCAGTCAGTTCCATGGCCCGGCCAATAAAGGTATTCTTGCGTTGAAATTGGTAATGTGGTCAGACCGGATACTTTTTCATACCGCCTGGTCCGGGTCAAGGGCGTAAGGCAGGAAAAATGCAAACAATGATCGATTGCATACTGTTTGATAGCGACGGCACGCTGGTCGACAGCGAGCCCCTTGCTTTCAGGATCCTGGCGCGGATGCTGGTTCCCTACGGGCTCAGGCTCGATGCGGACGAGTTGCACATGCTCTATCGCGGCTGGAAGATGGGAGAGGTGTTCGCGTTATTGAGCGAACAGTATGATCTCGGCCTGCCGGACGAGTTCGAGCCGGAATTCAGGGCCGCGCAGGTAAAACAGTTTGATACCATGCTGCAACCGATACCAGGCGTCGTCGACTTGCTGCCGGGCCTGGGCCGGGCGATGGCGGTGGTCACCAGCGGCCCCATGCCCAAGGTACAGAAGGCCCTGTCCGTCACCGGGCTGTCAGCCTATTTCGGGCAGAACATCTACAGTGCCTACGAGGTCGGTATCTGGAAACCGGATCCGGGTATTTACCGCTTTGCGGCAAAGGACATGGGATTTCCGATTGAACGCTGCCTGGCCGTTGAAGACAGCCCGATCGGGCTGCAGGCCGCGGTGGAAAGTGGCGCGCGTTCCGTTTTCCTGAACCGCTATGGCGACACCTGCGCCTATGAAAACGTGATTGAAATATCCTCGATGGACCAATTGCCTGATATTCTGAGCGGATGAAAAAAGGAACCACCCATGACTGAGAGAAACCTGTCGATAGGTGTGGACATCGGGGGCAGCCATATCGGCTGTGCCGCGGTGGACATGTTCCGTGGCGAAATGATTCCCGGTTCCGAATCCAGGCTGGACGTGGACAGCTTTGCCGACGCCGGCACGGTCTTCACCACCTGGGCCAGGGCCGTCAATTCCACCCTGGAGCGCATCGACCGGCACAGACTGGCGGGTATCGGCCTTGCCATGCCCGGCCCTTTCGACTACCGCAATGGCATTTCCAAGATGGAGCATAAGTACCCCCGCCTGTTCGGCCGCGATATCATCGGTGAACTGCGGCACAGGTTTCACGTCGATGGCGACGCGCGCATCCGGTTCCTGAACGATGCGACTTCCTTCGCGGTTGGCGAGGCCTGGCTTGGAAAGGGCATGGGCCGCCGGAAAGTGCTGGCGATCACGCTTGGCACCGGCCTTGGGTCGGCCTTTATCGATGACGGCATCCCGGTCATTGACGGCGAAAACGTTCCGGCTGAAGGCTGCCTGTGGCACCTGCCGTTCCGCTATGGCGTGGCAGACCAGTTTTTTACCACCCGTTGGTTCGTCAAGGCGTACGCCGACCGTTCGGGCGGCAAAGTAACCGCTGCCAGGGACGTGGCGGAACGGGCGGACGGTGGCGACCCGGTTGCCTTGGCGATATTCGAACGCTTTGGCTCCAACCTGGCCGGCTTCCTGGCGCCCTGGCTGAGAACTTTCCAGGCAGACGTTTTCGTGATGGGTGGAAATATCACGCGCGCCTATTGTTTTTTTGGTCCGGTTCTCGAACAGGGCTTGCGGGAGGCAGGTGCGGAGTCGACCATCGAGATTTCCGAGATGAAGGAACGGGCGGCCACGATCGGCGCCGCCAGGCTTTCCGATGATGATTTCTGGGAGAAAGTCAGCGCCCGCCTGCCGTCGATCTGAGACCGCGCCGGTCCTCGGTCTTGTGGGGTTCTTGTGGGGTCAGAGTCGTTACTCTGACCCCGGTTTTCCCCCAGTTTTCCAGCTGCCCATGGAATATCGCCAGTGAATACGCTTGAACGCGAACAGATCGAAATCCTCAACCGTGCCCTGATGGACGCCTGGGGCCCCGGTGGTTCAGAGAAGAACACCCCGCTTGCATTGCGCAGCTACCTGCGCACACGAAGTGAGCTGTCTGCAACCTACAGGATGTTCGAGATCGCCAACCACAGGGTATTTCGCACGGCGGCCGGGTTGATCGTTCCGTACGACGTGCACGGCCTGCTGGTCGTTTATGAACTCGAGCCGAATGCAGGTAGGGTGTTGTTGGAGCGCCGCTTTCCTCACGGGACGATATTTACGGACGAATCCCTGGGCCGCCTGTGTGGATTCAGGGGGGAGGCGATCGACCTCGACCGCCGGATCTACCAGCTTGATGCTTCCGATATGGATGCCGTTGCAGTGCACCGCTTACGCGACCTGGCGGCGGTACTGGAGCGCATCAACCTCAGCGGCAGCCGTCACGAGGTGGTGTACCTGATGCGTTTCCTGGTCGCACGCCTGTGCACCAGTGCTTACCGCAGCCTGGCCGGCGCCAAGAACCTGCAACCGGAGATTTTCCGCGTGCGAACCGAGCTGCTGCGTTTCTTGCAAGGGCCTTTCGCACCGCGGCTGGGCTTGCCCACGCGCGTGCTGGTGCGGCACATCTCCAGCCTCGTCTCGCAGCCGCGCCTGATCGAACGGGTCTGGCAGGACACCATTGACCTGTGCGAGGTACATGTCCGCGGCAGTTCCATTGCTACCGAGATCCGCCGCAGCACCCACCATTCACTCGGCTGGCGCACGCTGGCCCTGGCCCGCGCATACCTGCAGTGGCTGCAAACAGGTGAGGCCGAGTTCCCCGGCCCGGAACACATGGTTCCCGCAGCTGCCGACCTGGAAGCGCGCGAACAGCCCATCGTCATCGAACTGACGGAACGCATTGTCACCGTTCTGCAACAATTGCTCGGCGGCGCCCAGCTTGCAACGCGCCTGAAGGAGTGGCGTGACCTTTACGCGTGCGACCTGCAACGTTGTGACTCGGGCCGTACACTGGAGGAGGAGGCGGCCCTGCTGGAAACCAGCGAGAGCGGTGACTTTAATCCCTGGTCCTGGCAACAGCGCTTGCGTGTCATTTCCCGCATGGTCGATGGAAAACCCTGGCAGGGAGAAGCGAAGAAGGCATTTCACGAAGTCCTGGCTGAGTTACAGGATAGCCTGAGCAACAAGCAGGAAATTGACGCGGTGGGTGCGGCGCGGACCTTGCAATATGCCGCGAGCGCATTCCTCCGGGAAACCCGTTCCCTGCACCAGGACGGTCTTTTTGCCGAACTGGACCAGTTACTGGACCTGTTGAAGTCGGGTTCACACATGGAGGTGTTCCGCCATTGCAGCCGCGTCCGCCATGAATTGGCTGCACTACCGGAGCACATTGCTTTCGAGGCGCAAAGCCTGTCGCTGTACCAGCTTGATTGCCTGCTCGAGGAAATTGGCTATTACGCCCTGCGGCACCTTGCCGAAGGTTATGCCTGCGAGGGAATGAATCTGCCACAGTGCCTGACCGTGGTGCGCCTGTGCGCGGAAAACCTGGTCCTGGACGGTCTGTTTTCGCGCGACCTGTGGGACCTGGCGCAACTGCTGGCGGATCCGGGCTGCACGCATACGGACCTGCTGGACGTTCTGGAGCAATTGCAGCGTAATTACCACCGGCTGGTTCGCCGGGTCAGCGAGGCCTACGAGGTGATGGCGGGGCACCTGGGTTACGGCGAGGACGAGATGCGGGCCGTGCTGGGCAATTTTTTCCGCGGCATGCACGACCTCAACAACCTGGCGCACTTCTCCGATGCCGCGCGCGCCTATCTGGCGACCCTGTCTGAGAACCAGGAGACAGCGCCTGCGCCGCGCTCAGTGCCGGACCCCTGGGGTATTGTTCACCTTTCGCATGATGAAGAAATCGTTCGCCTGGTGGAGGTTCAACACAGCCCGGTATTGCGTGATTACTACGGCGGTAAGGGCAGCGGCCTGATCTACCTGTCCTGGCTGGGTATACCGACCCGGGACGCTTTTATCCTGCCAACCGAGATATCACGGCAGGGTCTGCACCAGGGCGAACCGGAACGGCTCAAAGGCGAGGTGCTACGGCACCTGGCCGTCCTGGAGCAGGATATCGGCCGTGATGACGGCGCCCCGGTATCTTTCGGAGACCCGGCCAAGCCCCTGTTGCTGGCCGTGCGCGGCGGCTCCGTGTTCTCCATGCCGGGCATGCTGGAAACCATCGTGTTTGTGGGTATGACAGACGCCGTTGCAGAGGCCCTGGCGGAGGATAATCCCTGGTTCGCCTGGGATGCCTGCCGCCGATTCCTCGTATCCTACGCGGCTGCCGCCTGGCGGCTCGACCTGGAGTCCCTTGACCTGGTTGACCAGGCCAAGGCTGAACACGGCGTTGCACTGAAAATCGACCTTTCGGGGCAGGCCATGAAAGAGGTGGTGGAACGGACCCGCGAGGCCATCCGCGAGGCCGGATTTGCAAAAGAACTGGAGGCGCTCTCCTCGGATGCGGAATTCCAGTTGCACACCGCGATCCAGGCCGTGTGCGATTCCTGGAATGGCGGTCGCGCGCGGCGCTACCGCCAGGTCAAACACATCAGCGAACGCTGGAATACGGCCGTGATCGTGCAGCAGATGGCCTGTGGGAACCACGCCAACCCGGATGGCGTGGCTACGGACGAAACCCGGATTTCCCTGACCGGCGTCATCCCCCGTACGCATATGCAGCCAACCGGTTTCCGTGCTTTCGCCGGTGATATCAAGTTTGGCGCCAGCGGTGACGACCTGGTTGGCGGCCTGACCGAGGCGGCATCGTTCGAACCCGTGCAGCGCCTGCAAACGCTCGCCCCGATGCTGGAACGGCGCATCCGGCACATCAATTCGCGCATCCGGCGTTTCATGGGGTCCGATGCCGAGATCGAGTTTACCGTGGAACGGGGCGTTTTAAGTGTTCTGCAGACCCGTGGCGCGGAGACCGAACACCTGTTCGAGCCGCGCACCTTCGACGACCCGGGTGAGGCCTGCGGGCGGGGTATCGGCGTTACCGGCGGTGCTTTCCGGGGCGTGGTGGCGTTCAGCGAGGAGGATGTTCACCGCTTGAGGGACTCAGGGGAAATACAGGACGGTGAGGCGGACGGTATTCTGCTGGTTCTCGAGAACCCGGTGCCGGATGAAATCCCCTTGATCCTTTCGGTGGACGGGCTGCTCGCGGCGCACGGCGGTTCGACTGCCCACGCTGCGGTCGCGGTCAATGGAATCGATACCAAGCCATTCTCGGCAGTGCTTGGTGTGCCGCAACTCAAGGTCACCCGGGGTGAAGCATTTATCCTGGATGCGGATAAACAGCCGGTGCGAACAATCCGCGCCGGCGACGTGGTTTCCATCCATGGTCAGACCGGTGAGGTATTTGCCGGTAGCCGCCCCATCCTGGACCAGGATGTTTGACGGGTTTCGCCTGTTACGGTAAAGCGGCTAGATCAGTTGGAGGCTCGACAGCAGGGCCAGTCCGGTGGTGACCGTCACCGGCGAAACGATGGTGGTGACCGCGATACTGTCCGCGGCCAGGTCGCCATGCGGTGTCAACTGCCGCGCCATCACGAAGGCCACGGCGGCGGTCGGCGCTGAAACCATCAGGAACAGGATGCCCAGGTCCTCCCCGCGAAAACCCCACCAGACAGCCACCGCTGTGATGAACAGAGGGGTGATCACCATTTTCAGGAGAACGGCCCAGGCGACGTCGCCGCGTACGCGGCGCAGCTTGCTCCAGTCCAGGCTGGCGCCGATGCAGAGCAGGGCCAGCGGCAGCGCCATGCGCGCGAAATAGGCCATCGAGTTTTCCGCGATTTCCGGCATGGGCAGGTGCAGACCCTGCCAGGCGATACCGGAGACGATGCCGATCAACAGGGGGTTCCTGAGCTGGTTTTTGAGCAGTTCGCTGCGCCTGGGCGTCAGGACAAGCACGGACAGTACGTTGACCGTAACGATCATCGCCGCGACGAAGATTCCCGCCCGGGCGAGCACATCCTCGCCGTAGGCGTTGACGCACAGCGCCAGGCCGATCATGCCCATGTTGCTGCGGAAGGAACTCTGCGTGAACGCCCCGCGCTTGTCCTTCTCGACCAGGTAGGGGGCCACCAGCCATATGGCGATCACCACGACGATCGTGATCAGCACCGCAAAAACCGCCAGCGGAAGAACCTCGCTGGTCAGGGGGCGCGTGGCGGTCACCAGGAACAGCAGGCTGGGCATGAAGACCAGGAAAGTGAGCTTGTTGGCGACGGCGACGAAGTGGCTGTCGATCCAGTTCCAGCGGCGTAACAGGGCGCCAAGCCCAAGCACCACCAGGATGGGTGCGATGATGCTGAACGACTCGGCGAGGTGGCCCAGGAATCCGTTGTTCATACCGTCAATAATGCCATGTAGCGGGTGGAAACGCGTTATGATTTTGTCGCTCGCAGCAATAAGTAAACCTTAATGGGTGAGGAGTTGAATCATGACCCAGCATCACCGGGTTGCCGTCATTGCCGGTGACGGAATTGGCCGGGAAGTCATGCCGGAAGGCATGCGGGCGGTGGATGCGGCGGGTTCGCGGTTCGGTATTTCCTTCGACTGGCAGGAATTCGACTGGAGTTGCGAGACCTGGCACAAAACGGGTCGCATGATGCCTGAGGACGGCATCGAACAACTGGCCGGATTCGATGCGATCTATCTCGGCGCTGTCGGCTATCCCGGCGTGGCGGACCACGTTTCCCTGTGGGGCCTGCTGATACCGATTCGGCGTCAATTTGACCAGTACGTGAACCTGCGGCCGTGCAAGCTGATGTCGGGCGTGCCATGCCCCCTGCGTCCGGACCTGGCCCGGGATATCGATTTCTGGGTGGTGCGGGAAAATGTCGAGGGCGAGTATTCCGAGGTTGGGGGCCGCCTGTTCGAGGGCACTGAGCAGGAAGCCGTGGTGCAGGAGACCAGGATGACCCGCAAAGGCATCGACCGGGTTCTGAAATACGCCTTTGACCTGGCGATGACCCGGCCGCGCCGCAAGGTCACCTCGGCCACCAAGTCGAACGGCATTATCCACACCATGCCGTACTGGGACGAACGATTCGAACAGATGAAAAGATCTTACCCGGGCGTCGCTACCGACCAGTACCACATCGACATTCTGACCGCGCACTTTGTGCGCGACCCGCAACGGTTTGACGTGGTGGTTGGCAGCAACCTGTTCGGCGATATCCTGTCCGACCTGGGACCGGCCGTGTGCGGCAGCATCGGCATCGCGCCATCCGCCAATATCAACCCGGAACGTGTCTTTCCTTCGATGTTCGAGCCTGTGCACGGTTCAGCGCCCGATATCGCGGGGCAGGGTATAGCCAATCCGATCGGCCAGGTGTGGGCCGGGGCGATGATGCTCAAACACCTGGGGCATACCAAGGCGGGGGAGGCGGTCGAAGCCGCGATCGAAAACGTACTGTCGGAAGGCGGCCCGCGTACTGCAGATCTCGGCGGGAACGCAAGCACGGACGAAGCCGGCAGAGCCATCGTCGAGGCGATCGAACAGTCCTGAGCAGCCCTCAGGGGTTGATCAGGATGGCCCTGAAGTCGTTGACGTTGGTACCGGTTGGTCCTTCAACCAGCAGGCCGCCGACGCGCTCGAAGAAGTCGGCGGAGTCGTTATTCTCCAGGGCTTTACGCGGATCGATCCCGAGTTTTGCCGCACGGTAGAGCGTGCCCGGGTCGGTTGTAGCCCCGGTATGACCGCCAACGCCGTCGATTCCATCCGTATCGGCCGAGAGCGACCAGATACCGTCATGGCCATCGAGACCAAGGGCCAGGGCCAGTGCGTACTCGGTATTGCGCCCGCCCATGCCAGGATTGGCAGCGACCGTCACCGTGGTTTCCCCGCCGGAAAGGATGCAACAGGGGTGGCTGTTCGACGCCCTTTCGAGCGCGAGTTTGGCGTGTCGCTTGCCCAGTTCGCGGGCTTCGCCCTCGAGACCGTCCCCGAGCACAATGGGCTCAATGCCCTGCCACTCGCACAGGGCAGCGGCTGCAGTCAGGGCCGTATTGCCGCCGGAAACGATTTGAATTTCCCGTGGCGGCCAGACGGGGAAACGCGGGCACTCATTCGAGGGGTCGTTCAATGCTGCATGGATCGATTGGCTTGGCAGGATGCCGTAACGCTTGATGATTTCCCGGGCCTGTTCAAGCGTGGTCTCGCTCTCGCAGGTCGGGCCCGACGCAACCATGCTGGCATCGTCCCCCGGGATATCGGAAATGGCCAGGGTGAAAACCCGGGCGCTGCTGGCATTTGCCAGGCGCCCGCCCTTGACCTTGGATATGTGCTTGCGCACACCGTTGATTTCACTGATCGTCGCGCCGCTGGCCAGTAACTGCCTGCCCAGGTCCTGCTTGTCCGACAGGGAGACACCATCGGCAGGCAGGCACATCAGGGATGAGCCCCCGCCTGAAAGAAGCACCAGCAAGAGGTCTTCATCGCTCAGGCTGGAAGCAAAGGCCAGTGCGGCCTCGGCCGCGGTCATGGACCGTTCGTCGGGAACCGGGTGCGGAGCCGGGTACCATTGCATGGCAGTGGGGGTGTTGTCTTCTTCGGTATCGTTGTCCGGGTAAATGACGACACCTTCGGTTGCGGGGCCGTAGCGCCGGCTTGCCAGAATGGCCATTTGCCTGGCCGCCTTGCCACAGGCGATGACGCCGACATTACCCGTCCCGGGTTTGGGCCAATAGGGCTCCATGCAATTGGCCGGGTCCGCGGCCGCGACACCCGCGTGATACAGGTCCAGCAGCAGTTTCAGCGGTTCCTTGTTCATATCAGGGTGCGGCAGATCAGTCGCCAGCCGTGCGCTGCTACCAAGAACCCGTATTGGGCATGGACAGCCAGGGTTCGGCGGTTGGTAGCTTGTCACCTTTTTGCAGCAGCTCGATGGATATGCCGTCCGGCGAACGCACAAACGCCATGCGGCCCTCACGCGGCGGCCGGTTGATCACGACGCCGGCGTCCATCAGGGACTGGCAGGTTTCATAGATATTGTCCACCTCGTAAGCGAGGTGCCCGAAATTGCGCCCTCCGGTATATTCCTCGGGGTCCCAGTTGTAGGTCAGTTCTACGGGGCATTCTTCCTGCCCTTCCGGGGCGAGGAAAACCAGCGTGAATCGCCCCTTCTCATAATCGTTACGACGGACGATCTTCAACCCAAGCTTGTTGCAGTAAAAGTCCAGCGATTCATCCAGGTCGGTCACGCGAACCATGGTGTGCAGGTATTTCATCATCTTGTTCCTTCAAAAAGCGCGTCTACCCCCTATGATAATCGTTTCAGACGGGCTGCTTCTATGGTTTCCAAAAAAAAGGGGCCGGATACATTTTTTGCCAATAAATGTATCCGGCCCCTTTTTCAAAATAATCTGCCTGGTATATGATAGAGACTACAAAGCATTGATATATAAGGTTATATTAAGGGGGTTATCGTATGAGCCTCGTTTCATAATTAAAGGGGCCGGATACATTTTCTGCCGAAAAATGTATCCGGCCCCTTTTGTGTTCGGCGGCTGAAGTTCGCGGTTCTCGGTGCTCTGGCCAGTCTAGTTGCAGACTTTTAGCAGGGACACGGCCATGTCGTTGTAGGGGGTGGGGATGCCGTGTTTTTTGCCCAGTTTTACGATGACGCCGTTTCTGAGGTCGATCTCCATGGGGCGGCCGGCCATGCGGTCGGCGAGCAGAGAGTTGATGGAGTCGCCGGGTTGCTTGCGGTAGATTTCGACGACCTCGTCGGCCAGGCCTCCGCCCAGGTTTACGTCCTCGGCCAGGCCAACGGCCACGGCTTCCTCGACGATGCAGCGCATCAGGTAGGCCGCGTGCTGGTCGTTGGCAATGCGCGCGGGTTGCAGGGTCAGCGCATTGACCACGCCGGCGGCGTTGATGCACAGCTTGCGCCAGGCGATTGTCTGGAAGCGGCCGCTTTGTGATGCATCGATTTCGGTATTTCTGAACAGCTCACAGAACGCTTTTCCGGTATCAGATTGCGGCACAACCATGGTCGCGGGCCCGCGCTGGAGGATTTGTTCGGGCGACAGGCGTTCGGTTGGGCAGTCGACGATAACCGGCAGGATCCGTTCGGCGGGCAGGTAGAGAGAAAACCGTTCCACGTGGTCCACCCCGTTCTGTAAAACGGCCAACTGGGTGTTTTCATCCATCAGGCCGCTGAGCCAGTCCGCAGCGGAGCCCGAGTCGTATGCCTTGGTAGCTACCAGGACCCAGTCAACCGGTTTGCCGGCACCGGGTTCGAGCAGCACTTCGGGTTGTGCCGATATCGGGCCACCCGGAGTTTCCACCACCAGTTCCTCGAAAGGCGTGCGGGCGCATACGGTTACACGGTTACTTATGTCCTGGCACAACCAGGTGGCCGCTAGGCCGCCAATGGCGCCGGGTCCGATCAAGGCTATTCTGGGCATGGACAGGGTTCCTGCAATTTTTTCGGGCAGGGGTTCATTGCAACCTTCGTGGACGGCACTGTCAATACGGTTACAATCGAACTCCGTTGCAAACGACCACGAGCGTCAACATGTCCAGGATTCTTTTTGCCATTACCTTGTCATTGAGCACCTTGCTCATCAGCCTGTCCGCAGTTGCAGGAGAGGATTATCCCGAAGTGGGAGACGTTCAGCGTTTTTCGCCGGACCTGGACAACCTTCTTGCACCCGGCGCCGTCATACAGCGCCTGACCGGGGATGCCTTCCAATGGTCCGAGGGTCCCGTATGGGTGCCCGGAGAAAACTATGTGCTGCTTTCGGATGTGCCAACAAGCACCGTTTGGAAATGGTCCGAGCACGGTGGTCTCGAAGCATTCATGAAACCGTCGGCACTTGAAGACGGACGGGAACGTGATCCCGGCATGCAGGGTACAAATGGCCTGGTGATGTCGCTGGACGGCAAGCTGTTGGCCGCCGACCACGGCAGCCGGTCCCTCTACAAAATGGATTTGCAGACCATGAAAAAGACCATGGTGGCCGGGCACTTTGATGGGAAACGCTTCAACAGTCCCAATGACCTGGCGCTCAGCCGGATTCGCTGGCCCATGTCCATATTTTTCACGGACCCGCCCTACGGTCTTAAAGGGCAGGATGAATCGCCGTTAAAGGAACTGGAATTCAATGGTGTCTACCGCTTTGACCGCTCGGGGACCGTGACGCTGCTGGATGACTCGATTGCCCGGCCCAATGGTATCGGCCTGTCCCTGGATGAAAAGACACTGTACGTTGCCAACTCACAGAAAGAACAAAGTGTCTGGCTTGCGTTTGACCTTGACGAGAAGGGCAATGTGAAGGCGGGTCCCCGACTGTTTGCCAGCGCCCAGAAGTGGGCCGACGAAGGGGCCAAGGGCCTGCCCGATGGCATGGCGGTCGATGTCGGCGGCAACCTCTGGGCCACGGGCCCGGGTGGCGTTTTCATCATCGACCCGCACGGCAAGATACTTGGCCTGATACAAACCGGAACCGCGGCCGCCAACTGCGCCTTCGGTGGCGAGGATGGCAGCATGCTTTACATCACATCACACAAGTTCCTGGCGCGAATCAAGACCAGGACGAAGGGCATCGAGTTCCTTTAACTGCCCATGGGAATTGACCGGGTCGCTGATCTCGGACCGACCTGCCCGTGAAGCAAAATTCAAAGACTCTGCTATGTTTATCTGAAGATGGCCAATTCCTGGTCGTTTCGAGGAGAGTCAAACAATGAAAAATTCAATCAGAAAATTCGCATGCCTGTTGGTACTTGCACTGGCGTCCCTTTCCCTGTCTTCAACCGTTGTCGCCCAGGAGTGGCCGCTGGTTGGTGGCGATTACTGGGAAGTCACCGGAATCCATGTTGAAGACGGGGCCGGGCTGAAGTATTCAAACTGGTTGGCCGCAGAATGGCGCAAGAACCTGGAATTCGCCAAGTCAAAAGGCTGGGTCAAGGAGTACAAGGTACTGTCCAACGTCTATGGCCGCCAGGGTGAGGCAGACCTCTACCTGATCCGCATCATGGAAGGCATTCCCACCGGTGCAGAAAGCGAAAAGCGCGGCGTGGAGTGGGTTGAGTTCATGAAGAAGTCCGTGTCCACCATGCAGGAAGAAAGCGGCAACCGCGCCGAGTACCGCGAGGTGTTGAGTTCGTCCCTATTGCAGGAGATGCACTTTCGGGACTGATCTCTCCCGGCAGCACGATCGAAAAGCCCCGCAGCTGCGGGGCTTTTTTCATGGCTGCAAACGGACCCATCGGTTCTCTTCGGCGCTGAGCACGATGGACTCCAATACACGCATATTACCGACTGCGTCGACTAGAGGCGTCGAAAGGTGGGCTATACTGCGCGTCTATTGAATTTTGCAGGAACCCCCATGAATAGAAAAACCACCCTTTTTTCCCTGTTGCCACTGGCAATTTTGCTGAGCGCCTGTGGCAAGCAGGCTGAAGCCCCGGCTCCTGAGGCCGTACAGCCTGCCGCGGAGGAAGTTGTAGCCACGATTCCGAAATACAGCGCTGAGACTTTTTTTGAAACCACCAGCTACAGCCTGTCCGGTTATGGCGGTTTCGCCTTTTCCCCGGATAGCAGCAAACTGCTGATCACCTCGGATGAAACCGGGGTGTTCAACGCGTTTGCGTTGCCCGTGGACGGCGGTCCGGCTGAGCAATTGACCGACTCCAGCGACAACGCCATGTTCGCGCTGACCTGGTTCCCCCGCGACGAACGTATTCTCTATACCTACGACAACGGCGGTAACGAGCTTAACCACGTCATCGTGCGCGAGACAGACGGCACGTTGCGCGACCTGACACCCGGCGACGAGCTCAAGGCTGCCTTTTTGCGCTGGAGTGACGACGGCCAGCATTTCTACCTGATGACGACCGAACGCGACCAGAAGTCATTCGACGTTTACCGCTATTCGGCGTCTGACTACAGCCGTGAAATGGTCTTTGAAAATCCTGGCTTCCAAGTCGCTGAGATCAGTGGCGACGGGCGTTGGCTGGCGCTGGACAAGCCGCGTACCAGCGCGGATTCTGACATCTACATGGTTGACCTGCATGCCGATTCACCGGAGCCGGCACTGGTCACGGCGCACCAGGGTAACGTGGCGCATTCCACCTATGCCATCAGCCCGGACAGCACCACGCTGGTCTATTCGACCAATGAGCACGGCGAGTTCAACCAGGCCTGGATCATGGACCTGGGGAACGGGGACAAGGCGCCACTTGTCCAGGCCGATTGGGATGTCAGTTTCGTCAGCTTTTCGCCCGCCGGCCGCTACATGGTCCAGGGCGTCAATGCCGATGCGCGAACCGAGGTGACGATTGTCGATGTCGGGGGGGGCGGCGCGGCCATTTCCCTGCCTGCGTTGCCACCGGGCGATCTGCGCAACGTGCGTTTCAACGCGGATGAAACCGGGCTGGCCCTGATTGTCAACGCGGACAATTCGCCGTCGAATATTTTCCATATCGACCTGGCGGCCGGCACGGCAACCCAGCTGACCGAAGCGCTGAATCCCGAAATAGACCCCGGGCACCTGGTCGTCAGCGAAGTCGTCCGCTACCCGAGTTTCGACGGGGTCGAGATACCTTCCATACTTTACAAACCGCATGGCGCCAGCGCGGAAAACAAGGTGCCGGCCCTGGTACTGGTTCACGGCGGCCCTGGTGGGCAGACGCGCACCGGCTACCGTGCCATGGTCCAGCACCTGGCCAACCATGGCTACGCGGTGCTCGGCGCCAATAACCGGGGTTCTTCCGGTTACGGCAAGACCTTTTTCCACATGGACGACAAGCGTCATGGTGAAGAGGACCTGCAGGATATCGTATACGGCCGCAAGTACCTCGAATCGCTGGACTGGGTCGATGCCGAACGTATCGGCATTATCGGCGGCTCCTACGGTGGTTTCATGGTGGCGGCCGCCCTGGCCTTTGAGCCGGAAGCCTTCGATGTGGGCATCGACATCTTTGGTGTGACCAACTGGGTACGCACGCTGGAATCCATTCCGCCCTGGTGGGAAGCGTTCAAGGAAGCGCTGTACGATGAAATGGGTGATCCGGCTACGGATGGCGAACGTCACCGCCGGATCTCACCGCTGTTTCACGCGGACAATATCGTCAAGCCTTTGCTGGTCATCCAGGGCGCCAATGATCCGCGGGTGTTACAGGTGGAAAGCGACGAACTGGTCGCCGCGGTGCAAGCCAACGAGGTGCCGGTGGAGTACATTGTGTTTCCGGACGAAGGCCACGGTTTCAGCAAGAAATCGAACCGTATCGCGGCGTCCGAAGCCTATGTGGGGTTCCTGGATAAATACTTGAAGAAATAGTTTTAACTGATTGATTGAAAAGCCTGGTTGAATGTCAGCCAGGCTTTTTTTGCGTCTGTATTTTAGACGCATCAGCAGCGCATGAATTACTCTGCTAGTTTGAAGGTGTGGACTGGTAATCCCCTTTGGCGGAGGTGGCTGGTGAGAAATGCTGTCTGTGTTCTCGTGATCCTGGGAAGCCTGAGTTTTTCTGCCATGGCAGCGGAACTGTACAAGTGGGTCGACGAGAATGGCGTGGTCCATTACTCTCAAACGCCGCCGGAAAACGCGCAAACCGAAGAAGTCGAAGTACAGGAACAGTATCCCGATACCGGACCGCCCGCCGGCGCAAGCGTCTATACCGAGCTTATAGAGCAGCAGAAAAAGCGGCGCGAACTCGAGCAACAACGGGAAGCGGAGGAAAAAGCCAATCAGGACACGCGAGAGTTGGAAGCCGCCCGTACCGTCCAGGATTGCGCGCGGGCGATACACGCCCTCGATACCCTGAGAAAACAGTGCCCGGTGTTTTACGACGGCGCCGGCTTCCTGCGCGCCGCCTGCCCGAGGCAGGCCTATTCCTATTACGAAGGCGAGCGGACCTATGTCGAGGACGCAGAGCGGCAGGAATTGATTGCTTTTTACTCAGCGGTTGTTGAGAAGTGCGGAAATGAGTAGGGCCTGCTGCCGCGCGCAACCGCCTGCCGTTTTCAACGTTTTTCCGCGATAAGCCCGATGGATTTACTGTGGTCGGCCAGTGGTTCACCGTCCAGCCCGCCGGTCATCACGCTGACCATGAAACCCGCCGCAGCAAGTTCTTCGACCGCACGTTCCGGCGTGAAGTACTGGGCCCAGTTGAAAATCTGCCAGGTCTCACCGGGCTCAACCACCACGAAGCGGTCCAGCGATACCCAGTCATCGTCGTAAACGTCGGTCTTGTGAATGCCGATGTAATCGCCTGGCGCAAAAAAACCGAACATCAGGCGGTTTTCAATTTCAAGATGCTCGCTGACCGCGTCAAAGGCACCCGGACCGTAGAGGTCCAATACCAGGTGACCACCTGGATTGAGCATGACGCGGATCTTCTGCAGCAGGCGGTTTCTCTTGTCGGGCGCCATGGCGCAGAAATCGTAATAAATCAAAACGGCGATATCGAATCCACCCGGGAGGTCATCCTCCAGGTAATCGGCTTCGATGTATTCCATGTTTCGCATATCCCGGCTGCGCGCGTACTCCAGCGAGTTAGCGGAGAAATCGATGCCGGTGACCCGCGCACCGAGTTTGGCCATACGCCGTGCATACAATCCCGGCCCGCAGCCCAGATCAACGACACGTTTGCCTTCCAGGTCCAGTTGCCCGTCGATCCAGGCAACGATCTTTTCGATCGTGGCGATGGGCCGCGAGGAATGATCTGAATCCTGGCTCAGGTGGTATTTGAGCATCTCGCCGGCCAGGTGCGGCCGGGTCCACAGTTCCTTCACGGTGGATACGGAAAATGGTTCGGGCTTTTTGGCCAGATCGGCCAGCAATGGGTACATGACAATCTTTCCTTGAGTGGATTCGCCTCAGGAGCGCAGTAAACCGCTGAGAGAAACGTCTTCTTCAATGGCTGACGGATCGTAGACGGGGAACACGTGGTCAGACGATCCGGGTTGCACCCATTCACACACTTCGCGCAGAATGTTCACAGTCGAAGTCTGGCCCAGGATATCCGCGCCGTGCCGGGTGAGCGGAATCTTCCCGTCCTGTTCAAAGGATTCCTTGACCGGGAACATCTCGCCGTAGGTTCCGCCGCGGACATCCGGCCCGATCACCAATGTATAGGTGCCGCGGCCATGGTCGGTGCCGAAGTCCCCGTTGCTGACCAACTGCCGGCCGAAGTCGCTGGCGAAGTAGAAGGTCAACTTGTCGGGCGCGTTGCTGCCGATGGCCGCGATCTCACGGGTCGCGCGGTCCAGTCCCTTGTCGGCGCCAAAAATGTCTTCGAGATTGGCGCCAGCCCGCAGTTCCTCGTCGCCGTGGGTATCCCAGCCTCCGTATCCCATCGACAGGGCCCGTGCATTCAGCAGGTCGGGCACCAGGCAGACGTCATACAGGTTGCGGCACTGCCGGGCGAAACCGCCGGATGCCAGGGCGAAGTCACCACCGGAATCGGCCGGAAGCAGGGAGGGGGGCAGGTCACCGCATTCCTGCAGGCGTTGTGCGATCTCGCCGCCAAACTCGCGGAAGGCCTGGTTGTGCCTGAAAAAGGCGTGATAGGGCCAGTCGGCCGGCTTGCTTGCCTGCACCTCGGCCGTGCGGGCCGCGTAATAGCCTTTCAGTGCACGCACGATGATGTCGCGACGGTTGGCCGGGCGGCCGCCGTTTTCCACGTCGGGTAGCGCAATGTCACGCATGTTCTGGGCATGCACGACCTGGGCGAAGCGCTCGCCCTGCAGGCTGCCCTTGTTGAACACGGAAATGGAATCTCCCAGTTCAACCGCCTTGGTGCCGGGGCCGATCTGTTCGACCAGGCGACCGCCCCAGCCATCCCGGTCATGGACCAGTTGTGCGAAGTCCGGGTCGCCGGCGTCCGCGTTGAGTATGGACTGGTCGTGGCGGCGGTTCCGTGAGCAGTAAGCATTGGCGACAATCGCCACGCGGCCCGCGTTGAACTGGGAAGTCAGCCACGCACAGCGCTTGTGGATGCCAAAGTCCTGGCCCTGGGGCACGTCGTAGTGCAGGTCGAAAACATCCTGGTAGCTGGCCTTGTCGTTGCGGTAAGCCGCGTAGATCTTTTGCCGCGCGGACCAGAAAAGGTCCTCGTGTGCGGCCCCCATGGTGCCGGGCTTGGGCATGAACAGGAAGCGCAAATCGGCGGCGCCCTGCAACATCACGTTGACGATCGTGCGCTCCATCATGGCCGGGGCACAGCCCAGGGCGGCCAGGGAAGTGGCCGGGACCAGGCTTGCGCCGGCAGATGCAAGCAGCAGGTGGCGCAGCAGTTCGCGCCGTTTCATCGCATCGAGGGCCATTTATTCACCCTCCATTGCAAAGGCAAACGGTGTCATGGTGATGAAATTGATCGCCATGCCGACGCGCCGGTTGCTTTCGGTGATGCTGAAACTCATCTTCTTTGGGGCCAGTTCGTGGAAGACGGCCGACGCTCGTGCGTGCTCACCAAGGATGTCCCGCGTGCCATAAAAAGCGTCCGGGTCGGGATTGTCCGGGTCAACCAGGTAGCCAAAATCACAGCCGGTGGCGAGCAGGGCATAAACCTGGGCACGGGCGATGGTGTCGAAATTCTTGCCGTCGTCACCGATAAACCGCCGCCACAGGTAATCGGCCACTTCGGCCACGATGTACTCGCGATCGGCATTCACCGGTATGACCTGGCTCCAGTCTTTCTCGAACGTGTACTCGGGCCCGCCGTCTTCCAGGCGGTACTTCATGCTGGTCAGATGGTGGTAGCGGCCGTTGTCCGTGTTCTGCAGGAAGGCGTCTTTGAAAATGTAGGGGTCGGCGACGGCGTCGAGGCCGGTCTGGTGCCCGAACACATTGCGAACGGGTTCGAACACCTGCACACCCTGGCCTCTCATACGCGCATAAGGCGAGTAGAAAACAGGCTTCGAAAAGTTCTCCTCGTTATCGAGGATGCTCGCATTCTGCGTGATCAGGTTGCGCTCAAAAGAGGTGAAATACTTGACCGTGCCCGGGCTGTGGAAGGCCGGCGAGATGGCGTAGCCGCGGATAAAAGCCAGCAGGTCAAAATTTGCATCGAGCCAGAGTTCGCGGATAAAACGGGCCTTTTTGGCCGTGAGCCTGTCGTCTGCGAAAAACTGCACGATCGCGACCGGCACGTAGTCCAGGCTTTCGGGATGGCTGGCCGCCACCGGGCCGAGCCGGTTCAGCTTCTGCTTTGCGTTTTTGCCACAGATGTCGGCGTGCAGGACCTCGATACAGCTATCGTCTTCGAGGTAGCTCTGGTAATGCAGTGCACGGTTGCGGACGTTGCGGCCGGATTCGTCAACGTGGTTGTAGAACTTGATCGGTGAAGCCCACCAGTCTGCAGTCCGCACCGAGCCATGCGCATCGGGCACCCGGTCCAGGTTCATGCCGGTGAGCAATAGCGCGTTGTTCTTGATGGCGACGGTTTCGTAGTATTCCGGGTTCTCGGTGGTGCCTGCGATACCAAAAAACAGCTGCAGGTACTCACGGGCGAAGTCTTCGTTGCCGCTAAACTCGCCCGCGGCGTTATAGGTGTTGTACTGGTGCCGGTAAGCCCTGGCGACCGCCGCGTGCTGTGCGCCTTTTGTCATGACCTGCACGAAATCATCACCCGCGGCCAGCGAAGCGATGTAGTCGTCATAGTAGGCACGCATCAGGGCGGGCCGGGTGTTGCTTATGCTGATGGATGCGTGGTAGTTGGTCAGGAACAGCCCCACCTTGTGCAGGAAGGGGTTACAGCCGCGCGTGCTGATGGCCTTGGTCCACGTCCGCTGCAGGTTGCTATCGGACATCCTGTTGCTGCCGGACAGCTCGCTGTAATACCTGCGGTCGGCATATGGCATCGGGTTTTCCGCATCATCCGAGCTCCAGAACTGCTGCATGGCCGCCAACGAACCGCATTTCCCGGCGTTGATGTCCATGGCCGGTGAAAGGCGCTCGTTGTTGACGTCGAAGGTGAGCATCTGGCGAATTGCGTTTTCGGGCCGCATTTTCCCCCAGGTCCCGATCTGCGCGTCGCTTGCCAGGCCGCCGTAAGCAAAGGCGCGCAATACCCGCCGTACATGCGCCTCGGACCACTCGCCTCTTTTCGTTTTGTGTGATTTTGGCAGTGAGTCGGGTCCGTAATTACCCTGGGCCACGGCGGTTGGTGCTGATAGC
>JAZBOH010000040.1:0-13171 GCA_036351055.1 Lysobacterales bacterium | reverse complement strand
TATTGCACCACCGCCGACAGCACGTGCCGGCCCTGCGGGGCAAGGGTCTTGTCGTGCACGCTGGGCAATGTAATTTCCATGACCGGCCGGGGCGAATATTCGCCGTACTTGCAAGGGTTGAAGGCACGGTCCACGTACTCGGGGTCCGGTGCGATAAGCAACCGTTGCCCGAGTTGAGCCCGCTCGAGCCCCTTGAAGTCCGGCAAGCCGGTCAGCGCCAGGTGCAGCTTGGCGGCGTTGCCGCGGGAACGAAAATGGTTGAATCGCCGGGCGTTGTCCGCTTCCAGGTAGCGTGCACCCAGGAGTTCAAGCAGGGTCGTTTTCGGGTCGGCGTTGGAGACGATCGTCTGGGCTTCGATTCGTTCGCCGCTTTCGAGTTCAACGCCGAGGACTTTCAATCCATCGCTGCAGATCCGGCTGACGCGGGTGCCAAACCGGATCTCCACGCCGGCCGCCATGGCCGCGGCCACCATGGCGTCGCTGACGGTGCCCATACCACCTGCCGGGACCGACACGGCGCCTGGGGGGGCGCTGTTGTTGCCGCTCATGCGGTGCAAGGCGGTGAACACCGTGTTGTTCGACCGCGGTCCGGAAAAGCTGCCCAGAACAGCGTCCAGCCCCAACGCGCCTTTGACCTGCGGGTTGTCGAAAAACTCTTCGAGCACATCGTAAATATTGATCGCCGCAATGCGCAGGAACTCCCGCAGGTCGTTGCGCCCCATCATGCGAGCCCGCAGCGCCAGCCTGCCCAGGGTGAACAGGTCACCGCGCCTGCCCGTGATACGCGGCGGCGCCTGTCGGTGCATGGCGCCGAGCAGGCCAGCGAATTTCGACATCATCCGGCGGTATTCCCGGTAAGCCTCGCGGTCCGAATCCGAAATGCCGGGCCCCTCCAGTTGCTGCGCGGATAGCGTGATATGCCCGCCTTTCCTGTCCAGTGCCACGCTATCGAGGCCAGTTTTTGCCATCGACAGGCCGTGTGATGCCAGTGACAGGTCCCTGCTGATCTTGTCATCCAGCAGGTAGAGCAGGTGGGCGCAGGAGGCGCGGAAGCCGGGTGCGAATTCGTTCGTGGCAGCCAGCCCGCCAGCCTGTTCAGCCGCCTCCAGCAGTGTGACCCTGCGTCCGGCTCGTGCCAGGTAGGCGGCACAGACCAGGCCGTTATGGCCGCCGCCGATGACGAGCACGCTGGCGGAATCAGTCATCGAGCCAGCCCTCCGGAACCGTGTTGATACGCCGCAGGTCGCCGAGGATTTCCCGCGCCGCGTTGGCGCCCGGCGCGGCCATGACGCCGCCGCCGGGGTGGCAGGAAGAGCCGCACAGGTACAGGCCCTTGACGGGGCCCCGGTACTGGGCGTGCCCCGGAATCGGCCGGTTGAAACTCAGCTGGTCCATGGTCAGTTCGCCATGGAAGATGTTGCCGGAGGTCAGGCCGGTTTCATTTTCCAGTTCGCGCGGCGTGCGGACTTCCATGTGCAGGATCAGGTCTTTGAAGCCCGGCGCATAGTTCTCGATCTGGTTGATCACGTTCTGTCCGAATGTCTGCACCTGCTCGTCGCTCCAGTCCTGTCCGTGGATTTTTGGCGGAACGTATTGCACGAATACCGACATGAAGTGCTTGCCGGGCGGTGTCATGGTCGGATCGGTCATCGAGGGAATCAGGATGTCGACGTAGGGGTCTTTCGACCAGGTGCCGGCCTTCCAGTCATCGTAGGCGCGCTCCAGGCGCTCCGTAGAGTCATTCAGGTGCAGGTCGCCGCGCCCCAGTTCGCTGCCTTCTGGCAGGGCAGTGAATTTCGGCAGCCCGTCCAGAGCGATGTTGAGCTTGCCGGATGAGCCACGGATTTTGAAATTCCTGACTTTTCGCAGGAACGCGGAATCCAGGTCATTGGGGTCCATGCACTCCAGGAAGGTTCGCGGCAGGGTCATGTCCGAAACGATCACGTCCGCGTAGTACTCGTTACCGTTTTCCAGGGCGACACCGACGGCACGTCCATGGCGCACGATAATCTGCTCGACGCCGGAACCGGTGACGGTGTCGCCGCCGTGATCGGTAAAACAGTCGTGCATGGCCCTGGAGATCGCGCCCATACCGCCGCGGGCAAAACCCCAGGCGCCCATGTTACCGTCGACGTCGCCCATCGCGTGGTGCAGCAGCACGTATGCGGTCCCCGGAGACATCACCCCCATGGCCGAACCGATAATGCCGCTGCCCGAGTGGGATGCCTTGACCAGTGGGTGCTCGAAATACTCGTCGAGAAAGTCCGAGATGCTCATGGTGTAGAAGCGCATCGTGTCGTAGATCAGGTCTTCGCCGAGCCCCAGCGCCTTGCGCGCCGTGTACAGCAGTTCGAGCAGGTCGCGAGGTTTGAACGAGGTCGGGTCCGGGGGGGTGCGCAGCAGGAACTGACGGATGAAACGGCACTGGCGCATGATGTCGCGGTCGAAGCGGGCGGTGGCGTCGGCGTCGCGCAGGCTGTGGCGAGCCACCTCCCGGCGCGTGGTGTCCGGGTCGACATACCTGCCGATGAAATCACCGTCACGCGAGAGGGTCGCACCGCCGCCATAGGGCACGACCTGCAGCCCGTATTTTGCAAGGTTGAGTTCCCGGTACACTTCGGGACGCAGCAGGCTGCTGACATAGGAACAGTTCGAGTACTTCCAGTCCTCGCGGTAGGTTTCCAGGCTTACGGTAGCGCCGCCGACGTAGGTGTTTTTCTCCACGATGAGGGTATTCAGGCCCGCCTTGCAGAGAAATGCGCCATTGCTCAGGCCGTTGTGGCCCGCGCCGATGACGATCGCTTGGTATTTTCTGTTCATGTCCCAGGGCTGCTTGCTATGACTGGTGAACCCGGAAAACCCGAGGTTCTCACATCCCCGTAATATTGTCCATACCAAATGAATGATCATTCATTCACTCATTGCATCGGGCAATTTGCTCTTTTATAGTGATCTACCGATGCGCCAACATTCCGGGGACAGACCCGGCCGGAACAGGGTGAAAACTGCGAGCACAGAGAAAACCGCAAGGCGGACCGCTTCAAAGGAAGCGCGCCAGCAGCAACTGATCGCCGCCACTATACGATCGGTCGCCAAAAACGGTTTGTCGGACACCACCATGGCCACGGTCGCACAACAAGCCGGCCTCAGCCAGGGCATTATCAACCTGCATTTCCAGAGCAAGGAGCGCCTGCTGGTGGAAACACTGCGTCACATCGCGGAAGAATACAGGTCGGCCTGGGAGAAGGCCCTTTCCTCGGCCCCCGACAAGCCGGCTGACAAGTTGGCGGCGCTGGTATCGGTGGATTTCAGTCTGCCGGTATGTGACCGCAGTACGCTGGCCGTCTGGTTTGCGTTCTGGGGTGAGAGCAAGTCCCGGCCCACTTACCGAAAAATCTGCGCACAACGTGACCAGGCTTACCGGAAGGAGATTGTGAACGTCTGCTGCGAGCTGGTCAGGGAGGGGGCTTACGGGGATGTCGATCCCGCTACCGTTGGAGCAAGCCTTTCGGCGATGACATCGGGTTGTTGGCTGGACCTATTGATCCGGCCGCGTTCGATCAGCCGCGAACAGGCCAGGCAACTGTGCATGTCCTACCTTGCAGCCACTTTCCCACGGCATTTCGGCTAAAGTGTCGTGATAGGGAAACCCCGGATAACGGAGCAATAGTGGTGATTGATCAATACGACGATATCGTGCTGGCGGAACTGTCGGACGAAGAACTGATCGAGCAGATGTACGACGATCTTTACGACGGCCTCGCCGACGAGGTAGCCGAAGGCACCCAGATACTGCTCAACCGTGGCTGGGATGCAACGCGTGTGCTGGAAGAGGCACTGGTCGCCGGTATGGGTATCGTCGGCATCGATTTCCGTGATGGCATCCTGTTTGTGCCCGAGGTTCTGATGGCGGCGAATGCGATGAAGGCCGGCATGGCGTTGCTGCGGCCGATCCTGGCCGAAACCGGGGCCAAGCCGATCGGCAAAATGGTCATCGGTACGGTCAAGGGTGATATTCACGATATCGGCAAGAACCTCGTCGGCATGATGATGGAAGGCGCTGGTTTCGAGGTCGTCGACCTCGGTATCAACGTGGAGGCGGATAGCTTCGTGGCCGCCCTGCAAGAGCACCGGCCCGATATCCTGGGCATGTCCGCCCTGCTGACCACCACCATGCCCTATATGCAGGTCGTGATCGACGAGCTGAAAAAACAGGGTGTCCGCGAGCAATGCACGGTCCTGGTGGGTGGTGCGCCGCTGAATGAAGAATTCAGCCGTGTTATTGGCGCCGACGCTTACTGCCGTGACGCGGCCGTTGCGGTGGAAACCGCCAGGTCTTTCATGGCGGGCAGGGCCTGAGGCATGCAGGCGCGCAGCGTACTGGTGATCGCCTGCGGCGCCATCGCACGTGAACTGGTCCGTATCCGCGACATGAACGGATGGCGGCATGTGCAGTTCCAGTGCCTGCCGGCCAGCCTGCATAATTCACCGGACAAGATTCCGGGCTCCGTGCTGGATATCGTCAGGGCCGAACAGGAGAATTATTCCCGCTTGTTCGTGGCCTATGCCGACTGCGGTACTGGCGGCGCACTCGACAAGGCCCTGGAAGGCACGGGTGTCGAACGCATCCCGGGCGCACACTGTTACGAATTTTTTGCCGGCAGTGATGTGTTTTTAGGCCTGGCGGAAGAAGAAGCGGGCAGTTTTTATCTGACGGATTTTCTGGTTCAGCACTTTGAACGGCTGGTCATCCAGGGCCTCGGCCTGGATCGCAATCCGGAACTGGCCCCGTACTATTTCAAGAACTACAAGCGAATGGTCTACCTGGCCCAGGCCGAGTCCGATAAACTGCAATCCCTGGCGCGGTCTCACGCCGAACGCCTGGGCCTGGAATACGTCTACCTCTACCGGGGAGACGATCCACTTCGCGCCGTGTTGACACCGGTCCTGGGAAATAGTGAGTCAGTGACATGACCGATACCGTGATCAGTTCCGCCAGCAAGGAAGTCGTCATCGGCTTCGATCGCCCCTTCACCGTGATTGGTGAGCGTATCAATCCGACGGGCCGGCGCCTGCTGGCTGAAGAAATGAAGGCCGGTAATTTCAGCCGGGTCGAAGCCGACGCAATGGCCCAGGTCGCTGCGGGCGCCACCGTGCTGGATGTGAACGCCGGTGTCCCGCTGGCCGATGAGCCGGCGCTGATGGCGCAGGCCATTGCACTTGTCCAGTCGCTGACGGATGTTCCTCTGGCCATCGATTCTTCGGTGATCGGAGCGCTGGAGTCCGGTCTGCAGGCCTACCAGGGCAAGGCCCTGCTCAATTCCGTTACCGGCGAAGAAGAAAGGCTGGAGAAGGTGCTGCCGCTGGTCCGAAAACACGGTGCGGCTGTGGTGGCAATCTGCAACGATGACTCCGGTATTTCCAGCGATATCGACGTTCGTTTCGAGGTGGCGAAAAAAATTGTCCGGCGTGCGGCCGATCACGGTATCCCGGCCTGTGACGTGGTGGTCGACCCGCTGGTGATGCCGGTAGGGGCCATGCCGGGTGCGGGTATCGGGGCCCTGGAATTGATTCGTCGTCTGCGCGAGGAGTTGAAGGTCAACACCACCTGTGGGGCGTCGAACGTAAGCTTCGGCCTGCCGAACCGCAAGGGCCTCAATCCGACTTTCCTGGCAATGGCCATCGGTGCCGGAATGACGTCCGCGATCACCAACCCGCTCGAGCCCGCGCTGATGCAGGCCGTGCGTGGCGCCGACGTGGTGATGAACCACGATGAGCAGTGCATGGACTGGATCCGGGCCTACCGTGAACCGGCGGCGCCGGGCGGACGCCAGCGGCGCGGCAGCCGGCGCCGGCACAGCAGGGATTGAGCGGACGTCATGAGCGCCAGCCGCAAAGCCCTGGTCGTATTCAGTCCCTCCGGAAAACGCGGGTCTTTTCCCATCGGCACCACGGTATTGCTGGCGGCGCGGGAACTGGGTGTCGACATCGACTCGATTTGCGGCGGCCGGGCCCTGTGCGGCCGCTGTCGGATTGAACCCGTCGCCGGCAGTTTTCCGAAGGAGAATATCGTTTCGAGCCCGGACCACCTCGGCCCGGTGACGGATACCGAGCAGCGCTGCCTCCAGGATGGCGAGGCCGCAGAAGGTTCCCGCCTGGCTTGCATGGCCACCATCGAGGGTGACATCCGTATCGACGTTCCGGCCGCGAGCCAGGTGCACCACCAGGTCGTGCGCAAGGCCTGCGAAGCGCACGATATCGAAATCGACCCCGTGGTTCGCTTGCATTTTATCGAGGTGGCCAGGCCGGATATCAATGTCCCGGAAGGCGACCTGCAGCGTGTACAGCGTGCGCTGCAACAGCAATGGAATTTGCAGGGCCTGTCCTGTGACCCTGCTACACTGCGCCGCCTGCAGGCCTGCCTGCGTGAAGGTGACTGGAACATCACGGTTGCAGTGCGCCATGCGAAGCAGATCGTTGCCTGCTGGCCCGGTTTCCGGGACCGCGTTTATGGCGCCGCCGTGGATGTTGGGTCAACCACCCTTGCGGTTCACCTGTGCGAGCTTTACAGCGGAGAAGTGCTGGCGACTGCAGGCTCGATGAATCCGCAGATCCGTTACGGCGAGGACCTGATGAGCCGAATCTCCTACGCCATGCTCAACGAGAGCGGCGCGGCATTGATGATGACGGCGGTTCGTGCCGAGATCAGGTCCCTGTTAGAACAAACTGCTGCAGAGGCCGGGATCTGCGCCGGGGAAATCCTGGAAGTCACCCTGGTTGGCAACCCGGTCATGCATCACCTTTTGCTGGGACTGGATCCGTCGCCGATCGGTGCGGCGCCCTTCACGCTGGCGACGGACCACTCGGTCGACCTGTCGGCGGCAGAGTTGGACCTGGGGCTGCATGCCGGGGCACGCGCCTATGTGCTGCCCTGCATTGCGGGTTATGTCGGTGCCGACACGGCGGCGGTGATGCTGGCCGAGACGCCCTGGATGCGCGACGAGATCAGCCTGATCATCGATGTGGGCACCAACGCCGAAATCGTCCTGGGTAACCGGCAGCGTTTGCTGGCGGCTTCCAGCCCGACCGGGCCGGCCTTCGAGGGCGCGCAGATCGGTAACGGGCAGCGCGCCGCGCCCGGCGCCATCGAACGGGTGCGCATTGACCCGGAGACGCTGGAGCCCCGCTTCCGTGTCATCGGCTCCGACTACTGGTCGGACGAGGCCGGCTTCGAAGAGAGCATTCGCGAAACAGGCATCACGGGTATTTGCGGTTCCGGGATCATCGAGGCAGTCGCCGGTATGTACCTGGCGGGGATCGTATCGCCGGACGGCGCCCTCAAAGGTGAACTGGCCGCGCGGACAGACCGGGTTCGCCCCAGCGGAAGGACTTTTTCCTACCTGCTGTACAAGGGCGAACCGGAAGTCCTTATCAGCCAGGCGGACATTCGCGCGATCCAGCTGGCCAAGGCCGCCCTGCACGCCGGGGCCCGGCTCCTGATGGACCGTATGGGCGTGGACCGCGTGGACCGCATTCGCCTGGCCGGAGCCTTTGGCAGCCATATCGATGTGAAGTACGCGATGGTGCTCGGCATGATTCCGGACTGCGACCTGGGGCAGGTTTCCTCGGCTGCAAACGCGGCCGGAACGGGCGCCCGTGTCGCCTTGTTGAACCGGGCTTCACGGGATGAGATCGAACGGCGTGTGCGGCAGATTGAAAAAATTGAAACCGCGGTGGACGAAGGATTTCAACAGCATTTCGTGGATGCCATGGGAATCCCGCATGCAACTTGCGAATACTCCAGCCTGGCTCATGTTGCGGCCTTGCCCCGAGCCGAAATATTTGACCTGGGTCAGGCCCCCCGGAGGCAACGGCGAGTGCGTCGAAAGTAAATGAAATGAAAGGTAATTCAGAGATTCGTGAACGGTTTTTCTTACGCCGGATATTATATTACAAAACCTTAATAAAAACTTAATTTGACCTTAATCAAATATTAACTGGACTCACAGTGTTCTCCTGTGTCTTGGACGAGTTCGTGTTCGCTACGCGAATTCAGAGCCATACTAACAAGCGAGGAGTAAATACTATGACGTACAGACCCGGTTATGGGTTAATTACCATGCTGGTGCTTAGTCTGTGCACCAGCCCGATGGCGTTAGCCAAGAGTGAAGCCGTAGCTGATTACGGGTTCACGTCCGCGGACAAGGAAGCCTACCTGACCGAAGCGGAAATCGCTTTCGTGCGGCCCGGCCTGGAACTCGAGATCATGGACGTGGTTATTCCGGCTGACAGAATGGCTGAAGTAACCTTCAAAATCTCCGATCCTGCCGGCTTGCCGCTTGACAAGGACGGGGTTTACACACCAGGTCCCGTCAGTACTTCCTTCATCCTTTCCTTTATTCCGGCCGGCGAGAAAGCTTACGTCGCCTATACAACCCGTGTCGCGACCAGTCCGGAGACCGGTGACTCGGCAATACAGGCCAGCAGCGACTCAGGTGGCACCTACACCATGGTCGAAGACGGTGTATATACCTACAAGTTTGCCACCGTGCTGCCAGAAGACTACGACAGCAACGCGACCCATACCCTGGGAATATACGCGCGCCGTGATTTGAGGGAATGGGACCTGGATCGTTACGTGGTTAACGAACTGGATCACTTCATTCCGTCCGGAACCGGCGTCGCCACACCGCGTGACATGGTAACCACCGAAACGTGTAACAGTTGCCATGACCCGCTGGCCATTCACGGCGGAGCGCGCACGGAAGTTGGCCTTTGCGTCTTGTGCCACAACCCGACCCAGAGTATTGACCCTGATACGGGTGACTCTGTCGACATGGGCTACATGGTGCACAAGATCCACGCCGGCGCCCACCTGGAAAATGGCTACACGATCATCGGCTACCGGCAGAGCGTTCACGATTATTCCAACGTCGAATTCACCACCGATCTGAACGACTGTGAAGTCTGCCATACCGGTGGGACACCGACCGATGAAATGCCCCTGGTTCTCGACCCTAACCCGTCTCCGGCGTGTAATGCTGATGGATTGGCCATGACCGAGGCGATGTGGGGCGACAAGGGCCAGGTCGAAATCCGTATCAATGCACCCGACGGTCCGCTGTTTGCGGCCAGCGGTGGTTCCAATGCCAAGACCACCGGCAACTGGGTTCGCGACAACACGGTATTTTTCATGGTCGATGCCAATACCGGTGAAGTCCTGCAGGAAGTTCCTGCTTCCAACACGGTATTCGGTTGTGCAAACAACCCGCCGGGCGCGTCAAACGGCGTGGCTGCAAGCGATCACTCTGTCTGGATGACGAACCCCAGCATGGTCGCATGCGGTTCCTGCCATGATGACATCGACTTTGAAGCCGGCGTGAACCACCCGGTGCAGTCCGATGACAGCGGCTGTTCTTTCTGCCATCAGCCTACTGGCGATGAATACGGTTTTTCCGTCGCCGGTTCACATACGGTTGATTACCAGTCAACCCAGCTGGGCGGATTCCTGGTCGACCTGGTGGACATCACGAACACGGGCCCGGGTGAAAAACCGACCGTGGTCTTCTCCATGAAGAACAAGTGGGGTCCACTACTGCCTGCGCATCTCAATCGCCTGAGGGTTTCCATTTCAGGCCCCAACGAGGACTTCAGCTTTTACGTTCAGGAGTCGCCGCTGGATGATATCAAGCGGGCTGGTGAGAACTGGTCCTACCAGTTCAAGACACCGCTCCCCGACGATGCCACCGGCAGTTTCTCTGTCGGGTTTGAAGGCCGCCTCAACGCCGTTATCAACGAGGGTAAGCCCAACGAGTTCGGTATGACCGACCAGATGCAGAACTTCATCGCACCCTTCGCGGTTACGGATACGGCGCCGATGAGCCGCCGCATGGTAGTCGATGACGCCAAGTGCGAAAGCTGTCACTCCAACCTGAGCCTGCACGGCAGCAACCGCCACGACGCCAACGGTTACTGCCAGAGCTGCCATATGCCGTCCCTGACCGATGCCGCTGTCAGGCCGGAAGGAAACGGTGAGCCCGAGTCTGTCGACTTCCGCTACATGATCCACAAGATCCACCGTGGCGCGGAACTCGAGAACGGTTACGTGGTTTACGGTTACCGCAGCTCCGTGCATGACTACAGCCACGTCGAATACGTGGGTGACCTGCGTAACTGCGAAGCCTGTCACGTGGATGATTCCTACACGCTTCCGCTGCCCGATGGCACGCTGCCGGTTACCACGCCGCGTGACTTGTGGACTCCGATGCTGCCTGAAACCGCATCCTGCCTGTCTTGCCATGACAGTGAGGGCGCGGCGATCCACGCAGACGCCAATACCAGTGACCTGGGTGAAACCTGCTCCACCTGTCACGGCACCGGCAAACCATATTCCGTAGAGGCGCTTCACGCCCGTTAGGAAAAATAACAGGCAAAGGGATTTGCCATAACTTAAAGGGCAGGGCCGTTTCGGTACCTGCCCTTTTTTTTTGCAAAGGATCTTCTACAGGAGGCCTCGAATTCGGCGTAAACTGGCAGCAGCTGAACAAGAAGCCCGCTCATGATGAACAAAGCCCTGGTCTCCATGATTCTTGCCGCTGCCGTGCTGCTGTGCCCGGATTCCTGTGCGGCCGCCAAGATCCGCTTTGATTTCGAAGCCTGGCAAGGACCGTCCATGCGTGTCTATGCAACGCGTCCTGCCGGCCTCGCTGCTGACAGGCCTGTCGTATTCGTCATGCATGGCGTGAACCGTAACGCGGACGATTACCGGGACCAATGGCATGAACTGGCCGTGGAGCATGATTTCTTGCTGGTCGTGCCGGAGTTCAGCCAGAAAAATTTTCCGGGTTCACGGGGCTACAACCTGGGTTACCTGGAAGACGGAAAAGGCAAGGCACGTCCCAGGCCTCTGTGGTCTTATTCCGCCATCGAGCCGATTTTTGACGACATCAGGAAGCGTTACGGCATGAGCACCAGCCGTTATGCGCTCTACGGTCACTCGGCTGGCGCACAGTTTGTTCACCGCTATATTTTCCACGTGCCGGGCGCGCGTGTTTCCCAGGTCGTTTCGGCCAACGCGGGCTGGTACATGATGCCGGACTACCAGTCAGGGGTTCCCTATGGCATGGGCGGCTCCATCGTCACGCCCGAAATGCTGACGGCGGCGATGGCCATGCCGGTTACCGTGTTGCTGGGCGACAAGGACATCGACCCGGATGATCCCAACCTTCGGCGCACGCCCGAAGCGATGGCCCAGGGCGCTTATCGGCTGGCCAGGGGCCAGAAGTTCTTTGATACTTCCCACCGTTGGGCCGAAAGAGCCGGCGTGCCCTTCAACTGGCAACGGGTGTTGGTGCGCGGGGCAGGCCACGACAACCGGCAGATGGCCCCGGCCGCCGTTCCCTACCTGCTGACCGAGCCCTGACTTGTGTCCCCTGCTTGGCCCGACAAGGTGACCTGGCGGCCCAGCCAGAACCATGCAACGGCACCCAGCAGCAGGTTGGAAAGCAGCGTTGCCAAAAACAGGCCAGTCAGTCCGAACAAGGACTTGCCCAGCAGGGCCAGTGGCAGAAACACCACGATGACGCGACAGCTTGAAATGATGACACCGGGGAGTGGCTTGCCGATGCCGTTGAAAGCAGCATTCATGGACATCACCAGGCCATAGGCGCCATAGGAAAACGTCACGATCCAGAGGTAGTGGACCGCCACGTCCTGGATGGGCGCGGAGTCACTGAACAGGCCGGTGAGCGGTGTTGCGAGGAGAATCAACAGTAGCGCCAGAACCAGCCCGAAACCCAGGCAAAAACGGGTGATGGCGCGCCGCGCCTCGAGCAGGCGGTCGTAGCGGCCGGCGCCAAAATTCTGGCCGAAAAACGGGCTGGTGACCGCGGACAAGGCGTAAAACGGGATCAGGAACATCGGCTCGATGCGCATCGCCACCCCAAAGCCGGCGACCGCTTCCACACCGAACGAGGCGATCATGGCCACGACGATCGCGCTGGAAACCGGGATGATGGCGTTGGTGATCATCGCGGGGACCCCGATATGCAGCATATGGCGCCAGGATTCCAACAGGGTTTTCAATGGTGCAAGCGGGTTGGCGAATACCTTGAGCTTCAGGTGCAGGTAGGCAAATGTGAACACCAGCACGGCGGACGTTGCCAGTACCGTGGCCAGTGCCGCACCCCGGACACCCATTGCCGGCGCGCCCAGAAGGCCAAAAATCAGCACCGGGTCAAGCGCCAGGTTGAGCAGCGCGGCAGACGTGATGACCTTGCTCTCGAGCAGCGTGTTGCCGCGTGCCCGGATCGAGGCGAGCGCGGTCCACAGCGCCATGTCGACGGGAGCCACCCAGTACCAGGTGCCCATGTAGTCGTGGATCAGCGGCAACAACTCGGTGGTTGCTCCCAGCAGGGAAAAAACCAGGTCTATGGAATGCAGTCCGACAGCGGTCAGTACGATGGCGCACAAGACCGCCAGCGTTATGGTGTCGGTGGTCAGGCGCCTGGCCTGCGCCTGGTCCCCGCGGCCGACGGCTCGTGATATGCAGGATGCCGCCCCGGCTTCGAAACCGATGCCGATGCCGTAAACCAGCCAGATCAGGGGCAGGGTGAAGCTGACCGCGGCCAGCGGATTGTTGCCCAGGCGGGAGACAAAAAACAGGTCTGCGGCATCGAAGGAAAATATGGCAACCAGGCCCAGTGCAAACGGCGTACCCTGGCGCCGCAGATGTGCGGAGACCGGTCCGGCTGTCAGGTCATGTTTTTTGTTGTTGGCCAAGAGCCCCTGCCGTTTGCACGTGAAAAGCCGCGCGGATTCAACCTGCGGATTAGTATAGGCTAATCGGTGATGATGCAAGCCACGGGGGCGGCAGAACCCCTGTACCTGTTTACAGCCAACCCGGCCCGTCGCCCGTTCAATGCAGAAAAAAACCGGCCTAGGGGTCGTCCGGGTCCTGCTCTTCTTCCGGTGGCCTGACCGGGATGATCCGCGTGCCCTCCAGCTTGTCGAGGTCTTCGATGGCGATGATGCCGCGCATGTCTGGTTCGCTCTGCTGCCCGGGATCCTCGGAGTTTTCAGCCTGCTCCTGCGACGGGTCCTGTGACGGGTCCTGTGACGGGTCCTGTGACGGGTCCTGTGACGGGTCCTGTGACGGGTCCTGTGACGGGTC
>JAZBOH010000039.1:0-12787 GCA_036351055.1 Lysobacterales bacterium | reverse complement strand
CGCCTGGGGGACCATCCCCTGTCCGGGCTCATGGCCAGCGGTCGCTGCGCGACTTCCCTCGCGTCGAATGAGTTTCGCTTCCCTGCTCCCGCCTACGGCGGAAGGCGGCTTCGCTCAACTGCGTTATCTGGTCGCCTGCGGCGACGCGCGCTCCGCACGGGGCCGCTCTGGGGCGCAGGCAACGGAACGAGTCCGGTTTCGCCGCAGGCGAAGAAGGGCTCGTGGAGTGCCGTCGCGCCACGTCCCTGATACCTTCAGAGCTCGATTGGCCATCCGGGCCAATCGTCCCCTACTCAACCCGCCTGCTCAGCGCTTCTATATTCGCCCAAACAGAGGATGGTCCCCCAGCCGGCACCCACCCGAGTTCTTCTTGCGAAAAGAATTGCGCTCGCAGTTTCTCCCTGAGTCCAGGTCGAGGTGGCGTATACCCCCTTTCTGGGGCATATGAGGACAGGATGTCCTCAGACGAGTGACACAAGGATGTGCCCGCAAGGGAACGTCCCCAGAAAGGGGGTATACGGTAGCGCGACCGGGTTTAAAGCGCCAAAACAGTACTAGCCGCTCTCTATGCCCCGGCGGTCAGAGCGCCTCCGACGCGTAATCCGCCAGGCGCGAGCGCTCACCCCTCCGCAGGGTAATATGGCCGCTGTGGGACCAGTCCTTGAAGCGGTCGACGGCGAAGGTCAGGCCCGAAGTGGTCTCGGTCAGGTAGGGCGTATCGATCTGTTCGACGTTGCCGAGGCAAATCATCTTGGTGCCGGGCCCGGCGCGGGTCAGCAGGGCCTTCATCTGCTTCGGCGTGATGTTTTGCGCCTCGTCGATGATCACGAAACGGTTGAGGAAAGTGCGCCCGCGCATGAAGTTGAGCGCGCGAACCTTGACCCGGCTGGCCAGCAGGTCGTTGGTCACCGCGCGGCCCCATTCGCCGCCTTCGGCCGGTTGCGTAAGCACCTCCAGGTTATCGGTCAGTGCTCCCATCCAGGGCGTCATCTTTTCTTCTTCGGTACCGGGCAGGAAACCGATGTCCTCGCCCAGTGAAACCGTGGCGCGGGTGATGATGATCTCGTTGTAGCGTTTCTCGTCCATCGCCTGCGCCAGGCCGGCCGCGAGCGCCAGCAGGGTCTTGCCGGTGCCGGCCGTGCCCATCAGGGTGACAAAGTCGATTTCCGGGTCCATCAACAGGTTCAGGGCGAAATTCTGTTCACGGTTGCGCGCATGGATGCCCCAGACGTTCTTGTGGCCGTCGTAATAATCGTCGACCAGGCGCAGCTTCACGCTTTCCTTGTCGACTTCCTTGACCACGGCTTCGATGCCGTTGGCGCTTTCGCCGATGGCGACGCACTGGTTGGGGTGCCAGCCGTTTTCTTCACCGATGGGGATACGGTAGTGGGTCAGGCTGCCCTCGTTCCAGGATTCGATCTGCGGGTTGGCTTCCCAGAAGCTTTCGTCGTGCACGCGCATACCGCGGTAGAGCAGGCTGAGGTCGTCCAGGGCGCGGTCGTTGTAATAGTCTTCCGCCTGCACGCCGAGTATCGCCGCCTTGATGCGCAGGTTGATGTCCTTGGACACCAACACGATCTGCTTTTCCGGGTGCGCCTCGCGCAGGGCCAGGGCGGTGCTCAGGATTTCGTTGTCGGCGAAGGAGCCATCGCGCAGAAGGCTCGAGTGCGCTTCCGGCATCGCGGTCTGGAAATACAGGCGGCCGGTGCCGACCTGGAGTTCGAGTCCATCCGGTTCACGCAGCTCGATGCCTTCCTCGAGGTCGGAAATGCCCTGGACCTGCATCATTTCACCGATGAAGCGGCTCACCTGGCGCACGTTGCGCGCTACTTCGGACAGGCCTTTCTTGGCGGCGTCGAGCTCCTCCA
This sequence comes from Lysobacterales bacterium, assembly GCA_036351055.1. Lineage (GTDB taxonomy): Bacteria > Pseudomonadota > Gammaproteobacteria > Xanthomonadales > SZUA-36 > JABDPF01. The sequence continues at coordinate 10,919 of JAZBOH010000039.1, read as the reverse complement.
GCACCATCATGGGCAGCAGCACGTCGTGTTCTTCAAAGCGAAAAATGGAACTGGGATCGTGCATCAGCACGTTGGTATCGAGTATATACAGGCGTTTCTCACTTCCCATCTGTGATCGGCTCCTTTGCAGGGTTGAAGCTTGTTTTTTCTACAGCGCCTTTGCGGCTTCGAGCACTTCCTCCACATGGCCCTTGACGCGCACCTTGCGCCACTCCGCGCGCAGCACGCTGGCGCCATCGATCAGGAATGTGCTGCGCACGATACCCATGACCTTGCGTCCATACATGTTTTTCTCGTGGATGACGTCAAACAGCTGGCACAACGCCTCGTCCTCGTCGGAGAGCAGGTCGAAGGGGAAGCACTGCTTGGCCTTGAAGTTGTCGTGCCGTTTCAGGCTGTCACGCGAAACGCCCAGGATCTCCGTATTGGCGTCCTGGAATTCCGCGTAGAGGTCACGAAAATTCTGTCCTTCCAGGGTGCAACCGGGCGTGCTGTCCTTTGGGTAGAAGTATATGACGAGGTTCTTGTCTTTGAAGTCTGAGAGAGAAAGGGTTTTATCACCGGTAGCCGGAACCGAAAATTCCGCCACCTTTTTGCCGATGCTGACCATCAACACTCCTGTTTTGATTGATTGAACGGGCAGAATCAGCATACTTGCCAGCATGGGGTACCGCAAGTACCATGACGCCCTCCCTAATGTGTCCCGGATTTCCATGTTCAGCGGCAGTATCACAGCACTCATCACACCCTTTACCGTTGGTGGAGCGATAGACTTTGCGGCGCTCGATGGGCTGGTGGATTTTCAGCTTGAAAACGGCACGGACGGCCTGGCCATCATCGGTACCACCGGCGAGTCCGCCACCATGGACCGCGAAGAGATCGTGGCGGTCATGGGCCGCGTGATCAGGCGGGTCGACGGACGGGTCCCGGTGATGGCGGGTACCGGCACCGCCGGCACCGCGCACGTGATCGAACAGACGAGGACGGCCGCGGACATGGGCGCGGATGCCGCGCTGGTTGTCACGCCTTATTACAACCGCCCGCCGCAACGGGGGCTCGTGGCCCATTTCACGTCTGTCGCCGATGTATCGCCGATACCGCTGGTGCTTTACAATGTGCCGCCGCGCACCGGCGTGGACCTCTTGCCAGAAACCGTGCAGCGCATCTGCGACCATCCGCGCATCATCGGTATCAAGGAAGCGGTAGACGCCCCGGGCCGGGTTGAGGAACTTGTGCGGCGTTGCGGACCCGGCTTTATCGTCCTGAGCGGTGACGACCCCAGTTGCCTGCAGTCGATGAAACGGGGCGGCCAGGGCGTGGTTTCGGTTGCGTCCAACGTGGCGCCGGCCCTGATGCACCAACTCTGTGCGGCTGCGCTGGGCCAGGATTGGGGCAGGGCTGAAGGCCTGAATGAAGACTTGATCCCGCTTTTTGAAGCGCTGGCTCTCGAAAGCAATCCAATTCCTGTAAAATGGGCCGCTTACGAATTGAAACTTGCCGGCCCCGGTATCCGCCTGCCGTTGGTGGAACTGGACAAAAACCATCGTGACCGGCTGCGGCGGGTCCTGGAAGAAACGGGCCTTGCCCGATAACGTGACGTTGATGACACCGAGAATGACCCGACAAATTGCTTTCCTGCTGACGGCCGCACTGATGTTGTCGCTGGCCGCTTGTTCCAGTGGCCAGAAGAGACCGGAATACTACGATGCCACGGAGACCAGGCCGCTGGAAATGCCTGAAGGCCTGTCATTCCCCGACAACAGCCAGGCGCTGATGATTTATGCACGCCCCATGCCTCCGCCCAGCATGGTGCTGGAAACCCGGCCGCCGCGAATTTCCAGTACCACCTCCGGCATCAAGGAAAATTCACGTCTCAACTGGTCAGCCGATGGCCTCTACCTGCTGATCGAAGACACGCCCGAAAGCGCGCAGCGCCGCCTGGGTCATGTGATCAAGAATTCCGGCATGGAACGTATTCGCCTGGATGATGATGGCGTATACCGCTTTGACTATTACCAGACCTTCCAGGACACCGGCGGCTTCTGGAAAAGCATGGCGTTCTGGAGCCGGGACAGCCGTGAAGACTACAGCGGCGCCTACCAGGCCTTTGTCAGGCCCGACGGCGAGAACGCCCGGGTTTATATCAAGTACGCCGACGATACCGACTGCGAACCGGACGCCGCCGAGCACCTGCTGGTCGTGATCCGGGCCCGCATGGGCTGAATAAGCACGGGAAAACACGGGGTCAGAGTAGCTAAGCTACTCTGACCCCGTGTTTTTAGGTCCTCAGCGCTCAAGAAGCTCCAGCTTGCCGGTCTTGCCGTCCCACTCTTCGGCGTCGAAGGGCGGGTCTTTCTGTTCGGTAATGACCGGCCATTCCAGTGACAGCTCTTCATTGAGCTTGATGTAGATTTCCTGGCCTTCGGGGAGGTCGTCTTCCGGGAAGATGGCTTCAGCCGGACATTCCGGCTCGCACAACGTGCAGTCGATGCACTCTTCGGGGTCGATAACCAGGAAGTTCGGGCCTTCGTGGAAGCAATCCACGGGACAGACTTCCACGCAATCGGTGTATTTGCACTTGATGCAGTTTTCGGTGACGACAAAAGTCATGAGTACCTCGGTGTGCGTTGTCCTGGTGTTATCCTGAAATTCTAGTTGAATACCCGCCCGAGCAAAACCTCTGAAACTGATTTCAATCATGAATTGCAGGATGAGCGGCCCCAGCCGCTCTCTAGTAGAATGATCAACTGTTTTTTAGACGGGCCAGGATGACCGTAAACTTTCGGTTTTCTCCCGCCCACTGACTTTGAAACCAGACGGATTCCATTGATGAAACCGATCTTTTGCAAAATTCTGTTTTCTGCCCTGGCCATCAGCCTGGTCCTGCCCGTTTCCTTGCCGGCTCTTGCGGCAGACAGTAGCGACCTGGTCGAGCAGATCAATATCGAATACGAGCAGTTCACACTGGACAACGGCCTGACCGTTCTGGTCTACCCCGACCACGCCGTTCCCACGGTATACGTTGCCATGTTTTACGGCGTGGGCGCCAAGGACGAACCGGCCGGCAAAACAGGTTTTGCCCACCTGTTCGAGCACCTGATGTTTCAGGGCACCGAGAACCGCGAGGGCGAGTATTTCGCGCCGTTCTCACTGGCCGGCGCCACCGGCATGAACGGCACCACCAACCAGGACCGGACCAATTATTATGCCACGGTGCCCACGGGCGCGCTGGACATGGCCTTGTGGATGGAAAGCGACCGCATGAGCTACCTGTTGGGTGCCGTCACCCAGGAAGCGCTTGACGAACAGCGTGACGTGGTCAAGAACGAAAAGCGCCAGAGAGACAATGCGCCTTACTCCATGGTCTACGAACGCGTGCTGCAAGGCCTGTTCCCGGTAGGACACCCTTACCACCACACCACCATCGGCTCGATGGAAGACCTCGACAATGCTTCGCTGGAAGACGTGCACGACTGGTTCAAAACGTACTACGGCGGCACCAACACCTACCTGGTCCTGGCGGGCGACATCACGGCCGAGCAGGCCAGGGAAAAAACGGCTTTCTACTTCTCCGAGGCGCCGACCGGAGAACCGCTGGTCAAGGCCGAGAAATGGGTGCCGGCCCTGGACGCGATCAAGCGCGAGCGGGCGTATGACCGCGTCGCCCAGACCCGGTTGGTGCGTGCCTGGGTTTCCCCGGACGTCAACGACCCGGACGGTTCCCTGTTCTACCTGATGAACCAGACCCTGGCCGGTAACAAGAATGCACCGTTGTACAAAAAGCTGGTCGATGACCTGAAGCTGGCTACCGATGTCAGCGGCGGGGCCATGTCACAGATCCTCAGCGGCCTTTACATCCTCTCCATCAACCTGGCGCCTGGGGTCGATCCGGAGCAGGTCTGGGATATCGTCGATGAAACCATTGCCGAATACGTGGCAACCGGCCCGGACGGCGACATCCTGGCGGCCAGCAAGCTGCGTGTGAACAAGTGGATGATTTCCTCGATGGAAAGCAAGCAATCCATCGGTAACCAGCTGATCTCGGGCGCCCTGTTCAATAACGATCCGCTGTATTTCAAGAAAGAGCTGCGCTGGATGAACGCGGCCACCGGGGCGGACCTGCAGCGCATCGCCGGTAACTGGCTGAATCGCAACTATTACCAACTGGAAGTGCACCCCTTTCCGCAGGTGGCCAGCGGCGAACCGCAGGCTGACCGTTCCGTGATTCCTTCTGTTGGTGAAGTGGGCGGTATCCGCTTCCCTGAAATTAGCGAGACCACGTTGAAAAACGGCTTGCGCCTGGTCGTGGCTGAACGCGATGCGGTCCCCCTGGTCAACGTGCAGATCGTGAGCAAGGCCGGCCGCACGACCACCGGGAAGGTGGAGGACAGCGTGCTGGCGGAAGCTTCCTGGTTCCTGCGTGACAAGGGCACCAAGGCGTACGCCGATGCCAGTGAACTGGCATCGGCCCGGGATGCGATCGCCATGAGTACTGTCCTGGCTCCGGGTGATGAAAACAGCTCCCTGGGCTACAGCATCCTGACCTCCTACCTGGACGAGTCGCTTGCCATCGCCAATGAACTGCTGGTCTATCCGGCCTACCCGCCGGAGGAACTGGCCAAGTTCCGCACGCGAGCCGAGGCATCCCTGGCCAACCGGGAGAAAAACCCTGGTCGTTCTGCCGGCTCCTATTACAACCGGGCCGTGTGGGGTGAGGACAAGGCCATTGCCAGCATCTGGACGGCCGAACACCTCGAACAACTGACTCCTGAAAAGCTGCAAGCATTCAACCGGGCCAATGTCGGGCCCTCCAATACCACCATCTACATGGTCGGTGACATAAACCTGGAAGACGCCGAAAAAGCCGTGCGCAAAGCGTTTGGAAAGTGGAAATCAAAGGCCGACCCGCAGCCTGTGCCCATTGGCGAAGCCTTGCCGCCCAGGGCCCGCGTGGTGTTGGTGGACCAGCCGGGTTCGGTCCAGGCCAACATCCGGGCCGGTCACAAGATCGCACCGTACAACCCGGAGAACTTCACCGAACTGGCCGTGATGAACGGCGTTTTTGGCGGCGGTTTCGAGGCGCGCATCAATATGAACCTGCGTGAAGACAAGGGCTGGTCCTACGGCATGCGTTCGGGCATCGCGCAGAACACCAGCGGCGACATGGTGCTGACCGTGTCCGGCGGCGTGCAGATCGACAAGGCGGCGGAGGCCATGCAGGAAATCCTGAAGGAGTACCAGGAAATCGTCTCTACCCGCCCGGGCACAGCGGCCGAGTTCGACCGTGAAATCCTGAACCGCACGCGTTCCATTCCGGGCCGCTACGAAACCAGCCGCGGCTTCCTCGGCAGCATGGTTTCAGCCGATTCCAACGGCCTGCCGATGGATTACGCCGAAGGCCAGGCCGAGCGCCTGGCCGCGTTGACGCTGGAAGGCGTCAACAACCGCGCGGAGGAAACCATTCACCCGGACCAGATCACCTGGGTCGTGGTCGGTGACCTGTCACAGATGGAAGAGCAGATCCGTGCGCTGAACTTCGGCGAGGTGGAAGTCTGGGATCACAATGGAAACAAAGTACGCTGAGCAGGAGTCCGGCAGCCATCAGCAGGAGGAAACAAGGATGAGTGAGAAGCAATTGGCCGTTATCGGCCTGGGCGGCACCGTTGCCATGCGGCCGGTAGGGTCCGGCGCGGTCCCGAGCCTGACGGCCGAAGACCTGGTCGCGTTACTGCCGGAGGACGCTTCGAGCCTGGTTCACCGGGTTGAAAATCACCTGCAGATTCCCGGTGCACACCTGTCCCTGGACGACCTCGTAGGACTGGCTGCCCGAATTCGAGAGCTCACCGAAAATGCCGGGATCGATGGCGTTGTGGTCGTGCAGGGCACGGATACCATCGAAGAAACGGTGTTCGCCCTGGAAATCCTGCTCGCAGGCGAGGCGCCCGTGGTCGTGACCGGCGCCATGCGCCATGCGGGACAGGTCAGCCCGGACGGCGCGGCCAATATCGCCAATGCACTTTTTGTGGCCGCTTCGCAGGCTGCGGCAGGTCGCGGGGCCATGGTCTGCTTCAACGACGAGATCCATGCCGCCTGGGCCGTGCAGAAAACCGCGGCGACCAACCTGGCGGCTTTCTCATCACCGGGGTTTGGCCCGATTGGCCACGTGATCGAGGGCCGTGCCCGCTTCCTGTGCCAATCGAGGCGCTGGCCTGCGCTGGATGTCGACCCCGCAGCCCTGTCGCCGGCAAGGGTGGCCATCGTCACCGCGAGCCTGGGCGAAGGGCCGGGCCTGGTCAAGGCGGCCGCCGACCTGGATTACGCAGGACTGGTCGTGCAGGCCACCGGGGCAGGGCACCTGCCGGCAAGCTGGGTGGAGCCGCTGGCCGAACTGTGCAAAAGAATGCCCGTGGTCATGGCCACCCGCGTCTCGCGCGGGCCCGTTCTCAGCCATACTTATGCCTTTGCAGGCTCGGAATCCGACCTGCTTTCCAGGGGCCTGATTTCTGCTGGCTTCCTGTGCGCCAGCAAGGCGCGGATACTGTTGAGCATGGCGCTGGGGGCTGGCTTGCACCCCGGGGATATTCGCGCAGCATTCGGTGCCCCATGAGCCATTTCGAGTACATCATGGTGATGGTTTCCATCATCCTGGGTCTGGGCCTGACCCTGGCGTTGCGAGGCATAAGCCGCCTTATCCGCAGCCCGCGCCGGGAGACCGCCGTGGTTTTGTGGGCAATCTTCCTGGTGTTCCTCTACCTGCAGAACTGGTGGGCGTTTTGGGACATGGAGGCCGTTGTTGACTGGACCATCCTCAAGTTCCTTTTCATCTCACTGTACGTTTGCACCATCTACGCCATGACGGAATTGATGTTGCCGATGACTTCAGCGCCCGGTACGGACTGGCGGTCACATTTCATCGCCATCCGGAAATGGTTCTTCGGCATGACTATTGTCCTGGCCATGTTGGGCGTTATGCTGAGTTGGTATATTACCGGTGTTCCCCTGATTCATCCCTACCGAATCATGCAGCTCATCATACTGACCCTGGCCATTGTTGGCTGGCTCTCACCCAGCTTGACCGTGCACCGCTGGATCGCTGCCCTGTTCATTGTCGTACTGTTTACCGGGCAGATACTGTTTCGGCTTTTTCCGGGTCTGAGCGGGTGAAAAGCGAGTTGGCGCTCCCTAGGGGAATCGAACCCCTGTTTCAGCCTTGAGAGGGCCGCGTCCTGGACCGCTAGACGAAGGGAGCGTCGTTGTTTCACAATACACGCGAAACGGGTGCGTTTCCGAGCGCTCATGTTAAACTAGCGCGTCTGCTACATTCAACCTTCAAAAAGCGTAAAACAACATTAAAGAATTTATCACCATCAGCCCGGCCGACCATGGGATTCGGTTCAAGGAGCTTTGCCCTAACGCCGCCTGGGTCGTCCAGGAACTGCAGGAGGCCGGATACGAGGCTTTTATCGTCGGCGGCAGTGTCCGCGACCTGATTCTCGGCAAAGTGCCGAAGGACTTCGACGTGGCCACCAGCGCCACGCCGGAAGAGGTCCAGGAAGTATTTCCGCGCTGCCGCCTGATCGGGCGGCGATTCCGCCTGGCGCATGTGCGTAAAGCCGGCTCCCTTATCGAGGTGGCCACGTTCCGCGCGGGCGCCACACCGGGCGGCGATCACGAACTCGAAAACGGGCGGATTCTGCGCGACAACGTATTTGGCACGGTGGAGGAGGACGCCTTGCGCCGCGACTTCACCATCAATGCCCTGTTCCTGGACCCGGTGAGCGGGGATATCCGCGATTTCGTCGGCGGCTACCAGGACCTGGCCGACCGGCGCCTGCGCCTGATCGGCGACCCGGACGTACGCTACCGCGAGGACCCGGTGCGCCTGTTACGCGCCGCACGTTTCGAGGCCAAACTCGGCGTCAAGCCGGACGAGGCGACCGCGGAAAAAATTCCGAAGCTTTCGTCCCTGTTGGCTGACGTGCCGCCGGCGCGCCTTTTCGAAGAGGTCAACAAGCTGTTCCTGACCGGCCACGGCATGCGCAGCATGGAAGCCCTGCAGCGTTTTGGCCTGAGCCAGGCCCTGTTCCCTGCACTGCCCAAGGGATCGGGCAAGGGCAAGGTCAAGATCGGTACGGTCCTGCGCAAGACCCTGGAAAATACCGACTACCGGGTCAAGAATGGATTACCCGTGACACCGGCATTCCTGTTTGCCTCGCTATTATGGCAGCCGGTGAAGGAACGGTCGGCAGAACTCGTAGCGCAGGGCGAGGCCGACTACATGGCGATTCTGACCGCCTCCGAAGAGGTGATCGCCCGGCAGTCCGTGCGGACTTCCATTCCACGCCGTTTCAGCGCGGTGACCCGGCAGATCTGGCTGATGCAGGCGCGTTTTGCAAAGACACGCGGCAAGCGCTGGAAGCGCCTACTGTACGAGCAGCGCTTCCGTGCGGGTTACGATTTTTTACTGCTGCGGGCCGAAGAAGACCCCTCTTTGCTGCCCCTGTGTGAGTTCTGGACCGAGGCTCAGAAGGGGATCAAGGTCAGTCACCATGCAAATCGGGAAAGAAACGAGGCCCGGAACCGGCCGCGAAGACGCTATCGTCGCTGAATAGTTGCATTTATCCAAATTAGTGGTATTATTACAACCAACCTCAGTAAAACTGCAACGTTTTATTGAGGGCGCAGGGCGCGAAAGACGGGTACATCACTCCAAAAGTCTGCCTCTCCTCCTAACCGGGGAGAGGTTTTTTTTTGGGCGTAGTAAATGCAGCGCGCCTGCGCTGAAAGCGCCTGATATGGCGCTATTTACACAGGTTTTATGCGGGTTTAGGGTATACGGTGAATTGGAGTTTATGCTGCTAAAGGCGCCATTGATTCCGGCCCGGCGATCCTCGTCCAGCGTGTCCGCCGGCAACGATTTCTGCGATCCAGGGGTGTGACATAAACGCCACAAATGGATTTTCCGGATCGATCCGGAAGGTCAGTGTTGCAAAAACACAACACTAAAAACCAGTCTCTGGCGGCCCTTTTTGAACACGTCAGTCCAACCGCGCATGATTTCCCTGCCGGTTGCCATGCTGGCGCAGCGCAGGATCAGGGCAAATCACCCATGTACGGGCTTTCCTCTGCAAGGGGGGTCGGTTAAGCTTCCCCTCTTGACTATCACATGACGTAGGGAACCCTGAGTACATGGCAAAGACGCCTTACAACCCGGCCGAAATCGAGGTTCGGATTCAGCAGAGATGGGAGGCTGAAAGAGCCTTTGAGGTGACCGAAGACAAGGGCAGTGAGAAATTTTACTGCCTTTCCATGCTGCCTTATCCGTCCGGCGCACTGCACATGGGGCACGTACGCAACTACACCATTGGCGACGTGATCAGCCGCTACCACCGCATGTGCGGCAAGAACGTGCTGCAACCGATGGGCTGGGATGCCTTTGGCTTGCCCGCCGAGAACGCGGCCATCAAGAACAAAACAGCGCCGGCGCGCTGGACCTACGCCAATATCGATCATATGCGAGGTCAGCTCAAAAGGCTGGGTTTTGCTTACGACTGGACGCGTGAGTTTGCCACCTGCACCCCGGAATACTATCGCTGGGAGCAGTTGATGTTCACCCGGCTGGTTAAAGAGGGACTGGCGTACCGCAAGGACGCCGAGGTCAACTGGGACCCGGTGGATCAGACCGTGCTGGCCAACGAGCAGGTGGTGGACGGCCGTGGCTGGCGATCCGGCGCGGTGGTCGAACGTAAATCGATCACCCAGTGGTTCCTCAAGATTACCGACTACGCCGAGGAACTCCTGCAGGGCCTGGACCAGCTCGAGGGCTGGCCCGATGCGGTCAAGACCCAGCAGCGCAACTGGATCGGGCGCTCCGAGGGTTGCGAATTCGAAATGAAAGTATGCGATGCGGAGGGCCATATCGACCCGCAGGAGCGGGGGGTGCGGGTGTTCACCACGCGCCCGGATACCTCGTTCGGCATGACCTACGCCGTGCTGGCGCCGGAGCACGAACTGGTGACGGAAATTACCGTGCCCGAGCAGGCGGAAGCCGTTTCCGCATTCGTTGCGCAGGTAAAGGAGACAACCGAAATGGACCGCATGTCGGTCGAGGGTGGTCTCGAAAAGCGCGGCGTATTTACCGGCGCCTACCTGTATAACCCCTTCACGGAAAAACCGGTGCCACTCTACCTGGCCGATTACGTGCTGATGGGTTACGGCACCGGCGCCATCATGGCCGTGCCGGGGCAGGACCAGCGCGACTGGGATTTCGCCAAAAGCCACGGCTTGCCCATTATTCGCACGGTTGCGCCGCCGGCAGACTGGCAAGGCGAGGCATGGGTCGAAGACGGTCCCGCGATCAACAGCGACTGGCTGAACGGCCTGGAAGTGGCTGATGCAAAAGAAAAAGCGACCGCCTGGCTGGAAGAACGCGGCATCGGCGAACGCAAGATCAATTACCGCCTGCGTGACTGGGGCGTCAGCCGCCAGCGTTACTGGGGTTGCCCGATCCCGGTCATCTATTGCGACCGTTGCGGCGCAGTGCCCGTTCCCGAAGACCAGTTGCCTGTCGTGCTGCCCGAGGACGTCGAGTTCATGGGCGTGCAATCGCCGATCAAGGCCGACCCGGAGTGGCGCAAGACGACCTGTCCCGAATGCGGAGGGGCCGCTGAACGTGAAACCGATACCTTCGATACCTTCATGGAATCTTCCTGGTACTACGCACGTTATTGCAGTCCCGGGGCAGACGCCATGGTCGACGAACGGGCCAGGTACTGGACACCGATCGACCAGTACATCGGCGGCATCGAGCACGCCATCCTGCACCTGATGTATTTCCGCTTCTTCCACAAGCTGATGCGCGACGAGGGCATGGTCGATTCCGACGAGCCTGCCACGCGCCTGCTGTGCCAGGGCATGGT
>JAZBOH010000038.1:0-15335 GCA_036351055.1 Lysobacterales bacterium | reverse complement strand
GGCGTCGGTGCCACGCAGGTTGTGCACCTGCATCAGGTCGATCGGCGGACCGAACCGGCCAAAGGAGCTTTCCATGCGCTCGATACCTTCCTGCGCATCTTCACGGTCGACCTTGGTCGCCATGAACACGTCGTCGCGGAGTCCCGTTTCCCTGAGCAGGTGCCCAAGCACTTCCTCGGAGTTGCCGTAGTTCGGCGAGGTATCGATGACGCGACCACCGAGGCGGTGGAAGGTTTGCAGCGTGTCACGGAACGGCTGCATTTCGTCCGTACCCGGCGCAGCACGGAACTTCACCGTTCCAATGCCAACTGCCGGCACCTTGATGCCTGACGACGGGATCGTGACCTCGATCAGGCCTTTCGGCCCGGCCATCAGGGGCCCCCATGCACCGGCCATCGAAACCAGGCTGGCGCCCGCGCTCATGCGGATAAGTTCTCTGCGTGTCAGTTTCATATTTGATCTCCTTGCTTTCGGGCCAGCGTTTCTTCACGTCTGCCCAGTCTGATAGCCAACAGGGCCCAGATACCGGCCACCGGTGCGGCCACCAGTGCGATGGCGCCGACCGACAGGCCGATCGCGGCCAGCCCGGTGTATATCCAGCCACTGACCAGGTCGCCGCCGCGGTACACGGCGGCATCCAGGAATGGCTTGGCCTTGTATTTCTCTTCGCGCCCGAGCACGGTCCAGAGCATCTCGCGGGCCGGCTTGGTCAGCCCGTAGCGCCCGGCGCGATATATTACCTGCACCACCACCAGCACCGCCAATGTAGGGTAAAGGCCCAGCGCCAGGAAGCCCGCCGCCATCGCGACCGGAACGATGGCCAGGGTCAGGCCGACACCCAGCCACTTGACGATACGCGCGGTCAAATAGACCTGGAAGACAATGGTCAGGAAATTGACCACCAGGTCCACCTTGGCGTAGAACGCCGTGCGTTCGCCGCGGTCGGCAAAGGCCTCGTACACCAGGTTGGCTTGCTGGAAGTAGAGCATGGTGGAAACGAAGGTCATCAATGCGATAAAAGCCGCGATACCCATCAGGTAGGGCGATGCAAAAACGGCCTTCATGCCGCTCCAGGCATTGCCTTCGATGGCCCGTGATTTTTCACCTTCGACGTGCACGTCACCGGTCGCAAATCGCCGGTCCAGGACCCGTGCGCACCAGGAAGCGATTTCCAGCGGCACGCAGGCAATCAGCAACAATGAAAACGTGGGCAGGATTTCAGCCAGCACGGCGGTCACGGTGGAGCCGAGCATCGCGCCGATCGAACTGCCCATGGCGATGAAGGCAAACAGGCGCTTGCCCTGGCTGTTGCTGAAGCAATCCGCCATAAAGCCCCAGAACACGGTAACCACGAACAGGGCGAATACACTGGTCCAGACGTAAAACACACGGTCTATCCAGGGGCGCGCCGCTTCCGGCAGGAAAACCAGGCAAAGCCAGAAGCCGGCCAGGCAGGCGATAAAAAAGCGGTTGGCCAGTGGGACAAAAGCGCCGCGCGACATCTTCGAGGCCACCCAGGAGTACAGCGGAACCGCCAGCAGCATGACCAGGAATACGGCGGTCCACAAAATCTGCAGGTTACCGCGGTCCGCCGAGCTGATCTCGTCGCGCACGGCCCGCAGGATGTAATAGGAGAACATGATAAAGAAGCCGTAGGCCGTGCCCCACAACAAGCCTCTCAATTCGTCGTCGTTATGAACGTCTGCGAACTTACGGATAAATGTAATCATGGGTTCTCGTTTCTAGTGCCCGGACAAATCATACAGCAGACGGTCGGGGGCGAGTTCATCGATGTATTGCTTAACTGCGGCAAAATCACCTTCCGGCTCAGCGCCCGTCACCAGGTAACTGGCCAGCCGGGCCATGGCCGGGGAACTCTGTACACCGACACCACCCTGTCCGGCCAGCCAGAAAAAGCCCTCGGCGCGGGGGTCGAACCCGGCGACAAACAGGCGGTCCGGCGCAAAAGTGCGCATGCCGGCCCAACGCGCCCGGACCTGGCGAATGTCCAGCCCGGTTGCCTGCTCGAAACGGTGCACGCCCATGGCCACGTCGATCTCTTCCGCTTGCACGTCAGCCGGCCGGGTCGCGGTCTCGTCCGCGGGTGAGATCATGATCAGCCCGGCATCGGGTTTAAAATAAAAATCTTCGTCGACGTCGACCATTTCCGGCCAGCCGCTGATATCCACTCCGGCCGGCGCCTCGATGGTCAGCGCGGTACGACGGAACGGCTTGATGCCCAGAGAACCGAGACCCGCCAGCCCTGCAATTTCCTCCACCCAGCCGCCGGCGGCGTTGACCAGGACCGGGGCGCTGAATTGCCGCTCGCCAGCCGTGACGATCCATTGACCGCCAACACGGTCGATGCGGGTAACCCGGTGCCGGCTGTACAGTTGCCCGCCCCTTATCCTGAACTGCCGAACGAAAGCCTGTAGCAGTGCATCCACGTCCAGGTCACCGCCCTTGCGGTCCCAAAGGCCGCCGTGAAGATAGCCCGGCCTGAACACGGGCACCCGCTCGCGGATGGTTGTTTCATCAACGGCTTCGAGGTGCGGGTTTTTCGCCGCCAGCGCGGCCAGGCTTTCCGCCTGGTCCCCGCGGGCGAAAAACATATTGTCCCGCGGCAGCAGCAGGTCGACCTCGGTGAACCCCGCGGGCGGGTCGAGAAGGAACGACTCGCAGGACGCCGTGATTTCCTGCACGATCCGCTTCCCGTAGGAGGTGGCGAAATAGGCCGCAGAGCGTCCCGTGGCGTGGTAACCCGGCTGCGACTCCATGTCGACCATCACCACTGCGGCTTCTGCAGCCATCTCCGCTGCCGCCGATGCACCCGCGATGCCGGCGCCGACCACGATAATATCCGTTGAAAGCATTGGGCATTTTTCCGGAATTGGATTTGCCGAACGTTACAACGCCTGGGGCCGCCATGACAACATTGAATCGTCCTAAATCAGCTTTCGGCCGGGTCGAATGGGAGGGGTTTTGCTGCCATTTGGTGTACTATCAGTGACAGGCAATCTGCATCGCTCATCGAATTTTTTGCACAGGTTGAAGCATGAAGGCACTGGTCAAACGCGAAGCCCGCAAGGGCATCTGGATGGAAGACGTTCCCGCACCCCAAACCGGTCTCAACGACGTACTGATCAAGGTAAAAAAAACCGCGATCTGCGGAACTGACCTGCATATTTACCTGTGGGACGAATGGTCGGCCAAGACCATCCCCGTTCCCATGGTCATCGGCCACGAGTTCGTGGGTGAGATCGTCGGCGTGGGTGCCAACGTCAACGATTTTCACCCGGGACAGATCGTCTCAGGCGAAGGCCACGTGGTGTGTGGACGTTGCCGCAACTGCATGGCCGGCCGGCGCCACTTATGCGCCCATACTTCGGGCATCGGTGTGAACCGCCCCGGGGCTTTTGCCGAGTACATTTCCCTGCCGATGTCCAACGTCTGGGTGCACCGCCCGGGCATCGACCTCGACATTGCAGCCATCTTCGACCCCTTCGGCAACGCGGTGCACACCGCCCTGCAGTTCGACCTGCTGGGCGAGGACGTATTGATCACCGGAGCCGGGCCGATCGGCTGCATCGCCGCGGCCGTGTGCAAACACGCGGGGGCGCGCCACGTGGTGATCACGGACCTGAGCGACTACCGACTGGGCCTGGCCAAAGCCCTGGGCGCTGACCGCACGGTCAACGTGAAGCACGAACACCTCGAGGATGTACAAAAAGAACTGAACATGACCGAGGGTTTCGACGTGGCGCTGGAGATGTCCGGCGCACCCGCGGCTTTCCAGAACATCCTCGACAACCTGGGCCACGGCGGTAAAATCGCCGTGCTGGGCATCCCATCGGCCGATCACGCCGTCGACTGGGAAAAGATCATTTTCAACATGCTCACGATCCGCGGTGTGTATGGGCGCGAGATGTACGAGACCTGGTACAAGATGTCCGTTTTTATCGAGAGCGGACTGGACCTGAGCCCCATCATCACCCACCGCCTGGGCATTGACGACTTCCAGGCCGGCTTCGATGCCATGGAGAGCGGCGAAGCGGGCAAAGTCGTCCTCGACTGGGAACTCAATGGAGGCTGAATTTTGGCACGAGTGCTGGGAGCACGGCCGGCTTGGGTTTCACCAGGAAGGCTACAATCGGCACATGATGGAATTCATGCCGGGGCTTCAATTGCAGCCCGGTGCGCATGTACTGGTTCCGCTGTGCGGCAAGAGCCTCGACATGTTGTGGCTGCACGAACAAGGCTACGCCGTTACCGGGATCGAGCTGAGCCAGAAAGCCATCGAGGACTTCTTTACAGAGAACTCACTGGAATTCGATACCCGTGAGACTGCGAGCGGCACCCTTTATCGGCATGGCCAACTCGAAATACGCTGCACCGACCTGTTCGAAAGCGGTCTGCAATGGCTGCCGCCGGTCGATGCGGTTTATGACCGGGCCGCCCTGCCTGCCTTGCCCCCGGAAATGCGCCGTGAATATGTGGCGCTGATGCTCGACTGCCTGCCGCTGAACACCATGATCCTGCTGCAGGCCATGGAATACCCGCAACATGAAATGCAGGGACCGCCATTCTCTGTAGATCCCTCTGAAATCGAGGAACTTTACGGGCTTTGCTGTACCATCGACATGCTGCACAGCGAGGACTGCCTCGAGATGCGGCCAAACTTCAGGGAGAAAGGCCTTGGCCGGCTGATCGACCGCGTATACCGGATCAGGAAAACCAGGAATTGAACGACTCGACAAAAAATGAAAGTCACCCGGGCAAACAAAGAGTAGTCTGCATCGGCGCCGGACCGGCCTGCCTCACCGCGGCGCGCCGCCTGGCCGCCGAGGGCGTGGAGGTGACCGTCCTGGAACGCGACCCCCGGCATGTTGGCGGCATTTCCCGCACGGAACACTACAAGGGCTTCCGTTTCGACGTCGGCGGCCATCGCTTTTTCTCCAAGTCTGCCGAGATCGAGGCCTTGTGGGACGAGATCCTGGGCGATCAGCTGATCACGCGGCCACGCAAGTCACGGATTTTCTACAACGGCAAACTGTTCGACTATCCGCTACGCGCCTTCGACGCCCTGACCAAACTCGGTTTCTTCGAGTCTTTCCTGTGCATGGCCTCCTACGCAAAAGCGCGGCTGTTCCCGATCAAGGATCCAAAGACCTTCGAGGACTGGGTGACCAACGAGTTCGGACACCGGCTGTTCAGTATTTTCTTCGAGACCTATACCGAAAAGGTCTGGGGCATGAAGTGCCGCGAAATTTCCGCCGACTGGGCCGCACAGCGCATCAAGGGCCTTTCCCTGGGCGGAGCCATCCGCAGCGCGTTGGCGCCAAAATGGTTTACCCGCATGCGCAGCCGCAACTCGAACATGGCCAAGACCCTGATCGAGAGCTTCCGTTACCCCAAGCTCGGCCCAGGCCAGATGTGGGAAGCTGCTGCCGACCAGATCCGCGCGGGTGGCGGTGTGGTCTCGCTCGGCATGGACGTGCAACACCTGGCCTACGACAAGGCAAGCCGTGAGTGGACGGTTCGCGCCAGCGATACGGACGGCGGTCAGCATGAGTACCTTTGCGAGCACGTGATCTCCTCGGCCGCCATCGCGGAACTGGCCGATTGCCTGCAACCCGCGCCTCCGGAACCGGTGCTCTGCGCCGCGCACGCGCTGCGCTACCGGGATTTCCTGACCGTTGCATTGATCGTGCGGGACGTGGACTGTTTCGATGACAACTGGATATACATCCACGACTCATCGGTCCGGGTCGGGCGGATCCAGAATTTCAAGTCCTGGTCTCCCCACCTAGTGCCGGACCCCGAACTGAACTGCCTCGGCCTGGAGTATTTCTGCTTTTCCGGCGACGGCCTGTGGGAATCCGAGGACGAATCCCTGATCCGGCTGGCCGACGAGGAACTGATCCAGCTCGGCCTGGTTACGGCCGGCCACGTGGTGGATGGCACGGTGATCCGCCAGCCAAGGGCCTACCCCGTCTACGACGAGAACTACGAAGACCGCATCAGCCTGTTCCGTGAGTGGCTGGAAAAAGACATGCCGGGCCTGCACCTGATCGGCCGCAACGGTATGCACAAGTACAACAACCAGGACCACGCGATGATGACCGGCCTGCTGACAGCGGAAAACATCCTCGCCGGGAAAGAGATCTACAACGTGTGGGAAGTCAACCAGGACGCCGAGTACCACGAAGCGGGTGAAGACCGGACCCTGGCCATGAATGAGCGCCTGGTTCCACGCCCGGTGGATGGCGGTTGAAGAAAAACGTCAGTCTGCGCCTTTGCCGCGTTTTTCCTTCCAGTAACGGAAATAGCCGAGGGGCACCGCGAGACCGCAGCCGATAAAAAACAGCAATTGCAGCGGGACGGCCGCCAGCGCCGATCCGGGCCCGTACTGACGACCCAGCAAGCGCAGAAAATCCTTCTGGATCCACGCAATGCCGGCCAGCGCTGCCAGCGGGACCAACAGCCAGGGCCAGGCGCTCAGCGCAGCCGGGTGCCCCGGGATCAGCAACAACAGGAACAACAGCACCAGCCCCGCCAGCACCGTCGCGACGCGCGCCCCCAGGTTGAGGTTCAGGTCGGACGGCACATCGGGGTGTCGCTTGAGCAAAACCACCCAGGGTATCCCCCGCTGGAACACGTCCGTTTTTATCATGCCGCCGAAGGTCCACTGCTTGAGGTGGGTGCCCTGCATGTCCTTGAGCAGGCGGATGCGCTGCCCGGCAGCCCGCAGACGATAGCCCAGCTCGATGTCCTCGATGCTTGGCCGCTCGAATTCTTTGCTGAAACCACCCAGTTCGAGGAACACTTCACGGCGAATCGCACCGCAACCGGTCCAGAAGGTCGACGCCTCCTCGTTACCGACCTGGTGGTTCCAATGGTGGTAGAGGTTGCGGTAGCGTGACAGGAAAGAGGGGTGCGCGGGGTGCTCGTCGTAGCTGCCAAAAACAGCGGCGACAGCGGGCTCGGCCTGCAGCGCCCGCATCGCAACGCCGATCGCCTCGGGGTGTAATACCACGTCTGCGTCGGTAAACATCAGCACATCGCCCTTCGCCGCCCGGGCCCCCTGGTTGCGCGCCATGCCCGGTCCGCCCTGTTTATCCATCCGCATCAGGGTCGCGCCGTGCTTGCGGGCGATTTCGGCCGTACCGGGCTCGGTGGAAGCGTCATCCACCACAATGCATTCGGTCAGTGGGTAATCCGACAGGAAAATGGCTGCCAGGCAGCGGTCCAGGTCTTCGCCTGCATTGTAGGCAGGAACCACGACCGAAACGGTCAGGCCGGTATTCCCTTCATCCATTGCGGTAGGCCTCGAGCACCTCGGCGGTCGTACCCTGCGCGCGAATGCCGCGTTCATCGATACAGATACCCTCAGGGCAGGTTCGCAGCATCAGTTCGTGGTCATGGGAGGCGTGCAGCACGATCTGGTCAGACGACGGAAAATGCGTCAGCGCCTCCTCGACCCGCGCACGGAAGGTCTTGTCGACACCCATCAGGAATTCATCGAACAGGAAAACCCGGGCGCGTTGCAGGCGCATCACTTCCAACTGGATGGACATGAACAGGCGTTGCTGCATGCCAAAGGAAAGGTGCTCTACCCAGGTGAAGGCCTGGTCCTGCAGCGAACAGAATTCCAGGATGCGGTCCAGGCTGTTTTTTGTATCACGGTAACCCAGGCCGGCCAGCGAGGCGTACAGAAACACGTTGTCACGGACCGGCAGCGACGGTGCGGCGCCCGCGCCCGGTTCGAGGAAACAGCACACCGGGCCGTCCACCTGGATGTCACCGGAGGTTGGCCGGTAGATCCCCGCAATCAGCCGCAGCAGGGTCGATTTACCGGCCCCGTTGCGGCCAATCACCGCAACCCGCGAACCATCACGCACCTGCAGGTCTATCTTGTCCAGTACGACCTTGCTCCGTGCCTGCGGCCCCTGCGTGCGCATCATCATCATCTGGCGGTACAGCGGCCGACGACTGCGGCCGCCTTCCATGAAGGTCTTGTTGATGTTGTGTAATCGAATGGCCATGTTCAGATGTAATCCGGAATCCTGGCGCGGGTGGCGCGGAAAACAAAAACACCGAATACCAGGACCAGCAGGGGACCGACCATGGCGAGCCCCATTTCAGCCGCACTGACCGGGTTCCCGTAGATCAGTACATCGCGCGAAATACCGATCAGGCGCGTCAGGGGGTTGAGTTCCAGCAGTTGCCGGGCCATGCCCTCACCGGCCAGTTCCAGGCTGAAAAAGATCGGCGTCAGGAAAAACAGCAGGCGGCAGAAAACGCCCCAGACGTAATTCAGGTCGGACAGGAAAACTACCAGTGAACACAGGAACAGTGAGGCGCCAAGGCTGAGCGCCAGCAAACTGATGAAGATGACCGGGTACAGAAGCAGCGACGGACCCAGGTCAACGCCCATGAACAGGCCCAGGACCAGGACCAGCAACACTTCGACCGTCAAGGTGACGCCTTCGATCGAGGTTTGCCGCAGAACCAGGAGTTCAAGCGGCACCGTTGTATTCAGTACCAGGGAGCGGCTGCCCAGAAAATTGGTCGCTGAACGCGCCGTTGAATTGATAAAAAAGTTGTAGTGGATCAGGCCCGTCAGGATGAATAACTGGTAGTGCTCGATGCTCTGCAGGAACTTCACACGGCCAAAGACCAGGAACAGCACGGCCGTCATCAACAGGGGATTGAGTAAATGCCAGATCATGCCCAGGGACGAGTTCTTTTCCTGCGCCAGGTAGGAGGCCCGGGTCGCCTGGTAGAGCATGTATGCCATGTGTCGCCAATTCATGAGGGTGAATTGTAAAGGCTGGCCCTTGCTTTAAACAGCCGGGATTCAAAAAATCACCCTTCCCTCTCCTTGACCAATATCAAGTGTCCTTTGGTATTGATGCCCTACCATGCATCTTATTAGAGACTGTTAATGTACGGTTCACCTGGAGGGCGTTTCATATGTCTGGATCAGGACCCAGTGAATTGCAGGCAATCCGGCCGCCGTCCGGCGGTTTCCTGTCTTCCGGAATCCGGGTCACGCGCCGCGTAGACTTTTCCGACGTCACGTATCTGCTCGAACTCGATCATCCAATGATGGCGCGGGCCGCGCAGCCCGGCCAGTTCGTTATCGTGATGCACCGCGAAGCAGGGGAGAGGATTCCGCTGACCATCGCTGACTTCGACCGGGATAAAGGCACCATCACCCTGGTCATCCAGGCGGTCGGCAAGACCACGAAAGAAATGCAGCAGGAATGCCAGGAAGGCAGCCGGCTGATCAGTGTGACCGGCCCGATGGGCGAACCCAGCCACATCAGCAATGCGGGCAAAGTCATTTGCGTCGGCGGCGGTCTCGGCGTGGCGCCGGTGTTCCCGCAGGTGCGCGCCTTCAAAGAAGCGGGTGCCTACGTGATTGGCGTGATCGGTTTCCGCAACAAGGACCTGGTTTTCTGGGACGACAAGTTCCGTGAGTATTGCGACGAGTTCATCATCTGCTCAGACGATGGGTCTGTCGGAATCAAGGGCCTGGTCACCGACGGCATCGAGCTGGCCGTTAAAAGACACCCCGATATTGCCGAGTGCCTGGCCATCGGCCCGCCGGTAATGATGAAGGCCTGCGCGGAAACGACGCGGCCGCACGGCATCAAGACCACGGTCAGTCTCAACCCGGTCATGGTCGACGGCACCGGTATGTGCGGCGGCTGCCGCGTAAAACTCAGCGACGGCATGAAGTTTGCGTGCGTCGACGGGCCCGAGTTCGATGGCCACAAGGTCGACTTTGACGATCTGATAAATCGCCTGCATCGTTTTCACAAGGAAGAACAACAGGCTTTTGAAAAATGGTCAGAAAACTGCAAGGCGAGCCTCTGATCATGGCCATGGAAAAAGAAAAAAGAAAACGGAAAAAAATTAGCGAAATTCAGCCCGAGCGCACGCATATGCCCATCCAGGATGGGGCCGAGCGTGTACAGAACTTCGATGAAGTAACGTTTGGCTACAGCGAAGAAGATGCCCTGCTCGAAGCCGACCGCTGCCTGATCTGCCCCAAGGCACAGTGTACGAATGCCTGCCCCGTCTCCATCGACATCCCCGCCTTTATCCAGAAAATCATCGATGGCGATTTCCGCGGCGCCTGGCTCACCGTCACCGACGCCAACCTGATGCCCGCCGTTTGTGGCCGGGTATGCCCCCAGGAAGACCAGTGTGAAGGCGTCTGCGTGATCGGAAAGAAGCTCGAACCCGTCGCCATTGGTCGGCTGGAGCGCTTCTTGGGCGACATGGCGATCGACCAGGGCTGGACTTCGGATCCTGATATCGAGCCCAACGGCCTGCGCATCGGCATCGTCGGCTCCGGCCCCGCCGGCATCGCCTGCGCGGCTGACATGGCCAAGGCAGGCTGCGAAGTCACCGTTTTCGAGGCACTGCACAAACCCGGAGGCGTGCTGCGCTACGGCATCCCCGAGTTCCGCCTGCCGGATGAAGTGATCGATGCCGAAGTCGAGAACCTGAAAAACCTCGGCGTCCAGGTCGAATGCAATACCCTGGTCGGGCGCCTGTTCACCATTGAGCAAATGGTCGGCGAGATGGGCTTCGACGCGGTGTTTATCGGCACGGGCGCGGGCACACCCCGCTTCATGAATATTCCCGGCGAATACCTGAACGGCGTGCTCTCGGCCAACGAGTTGCTGACGCGCTGCAACCTGATGAAGGCCGGAAGTTTTAATGACCACGATACACCGCTGGGCCTTGGCAAGCGGGTGGCAGTGATCGGCGCAGGCAATACGGCCATGGACGCCATGCGCGTATCGCTTCGCCTCGGCGCGGACAAGGTGTTCTGCGTATACCGCCGCACCTTTGACGAGAGCCCTGCCCGGCTCGAAGAGATCGAGCACGCAGAGGAGGAAGGCGTGGATTTCCGCTGGCTGAGTGCACCGGTCGAGATCCTCGACGATGGCGAAGGCAATGTACGCGGCCTGCACTGTATCCGGATGGAACTGGGCGAACCGGACGAATCCGGCCGGCGCCGCCCGGTCCCGGTTGATGACAGCGACTTCGAGATCGAGGTCGACACGGTGGTCTACGCCATCGGCACCAGCGCCAACCCGATCATCGGCCAGACCTCGAAAATCGGCCTCAACCGCTGGGGTTTCATCGAGGCGGATGAAGACATGGCAACCTCGATCCCCGGCGTCTACGCCGGCGGCGACATCGTCACCGGCGGCGCCACCGTGATCCTCGCCATGGGCGCCGGCCGCACAGCCGCCCGAGCCATGAAGAAATACCTGGGCCTCGAAACGTAAAAAGCAGCTTCAGCCTCCACCGGAAGCATTCCCCGCTCAACCCGGCCACGACACCGTATATCCCTTTCCAGGGAACGCTCCCTCGCGGGCCCATCCCTGGAAAGGGATATACGGTGCCACGGCCTGAACTTAAACAAATGGGGCCGGATACATTTTTTAAACAAATGGGGCCGGATACATTTTTGGGCATTTAATGTATCCGGCCCCATTATTTGGTCAAACATATGTCCTGGCGTGATTCGCTCTGAAAAGGCCTATATAGCAGTATTCGGTCGACCCTGGCCGATGCCACGCGGGTGAAATTAAAAAAGGGGCCGGATACGTTTTTCGCCGTTAAATGTATCCGGCCCCTTTTTTTGAGGGCATAGCCGCGGGGCGGCCCGAGGGGGGTCGTTCAGGACTTTTCGCAGGAATTCTTGTCGCAGTCGCCGCTGCAGTCACCGCAGTTGCCGCCTTGGCGGTTGCCGTGCACCAGGCCGAAACCGATGAAAACCACGACGAGGAACAACAAGGGACCGATGTATTCGCCCATGGTTAGAGCAAACCCGCAAAACCCATAAAGGCCAGGGACAGGCTGCCGGCGATGATCAAGGTCAGGCCGGTGCCCTTGGCGATGGCCGGGATGTCGGAGAGTTCAGAGTTCTCACGGATCGACGCCATCAGCACCAGAGCCAGGGTCAGGCCAAGGCCTGCACCGATGGCGAACACGATACCCTGGAGGAAATCGTAGCCGCGGTTGGTCTGGAAAATCGCCAGGCCGAAGATCGCGCAATTGGTCGTCATCAAGGGCAGGAAAATGCCCAGCTGGCGAAACAGCACCGGGGCAATCTTCTTGACCACCATTTCCACGATCTGCACCAGCGAGGCGACCACGATAATGAAGGAAATGATCCGCAGGTATGGCGCGGCGGTCAGGATATAGGTGTTCAGAACCCAGGCACTGAGTGAAGTCAGAACCAGCACAAAGATGTTAGCGAGGCCCATGCGCAGAGCCGTTTCGACGCGTGCCGATACACCCATGAAGGGACACAGCCCCAGGAACAGCGCCAGCGTGAAGTTGTTCACCACCATGGCCGAGAAGAAGATCGAGAAAAGGGTCTGGTCGTTCATGCCGCCTCCCCTTGTGTTCTCCTGGCCTTCCTGCGCTGTTCAAACACGCCCATGCCCAGGATGATAAAGCCCAGGGTCAGGAAGCCACCGGCCGGCAACACCATCACCACCCAGGGTTCGAAATTGAGGCCAAACAGCGGGATGTCAAAAAAGCTGCCAACGCCGAGGATTTCACGAAATCCACCCATCATCACAAGGGCAATCGTAAAGCCGATCCCGACACCGATGGCATCGAGCAATGAGCGGTAAACCGTGTTTCGGGATGAGAAGGCTTCCTGGCGCCCCAGGATCATGCAGTTCACCACGATCAACGCGATGAAGGCGCCCAGGTCTTTGTGCTGCACCGGCGCATAGGCCTGGAGCAACATATCCGCCAAGGTCACGAAGGTAGCGATAACCAGAATGTAAGACGAGATGCGCACTTCCTTTGGTATCAGATTTTTCAGGCTGGAAATCAGCATGCTGGAGCAGGTCAGCACGAAAAAGGTCGCCGCGCTCATGGCAAGAGCATTTTTCACGGTGTTGGTCACTGCCAGCGCCGGGCACAGGCCCAGCATCTGGATCAGCACCGGGTTTTCCTTCCAGATACCGCGCACAAAGTCTTCGGTGGGCGTGGTGGTCCTCATGGCGCATCCTCCGGCATCGTTTGCTCGAGGTCGGTCTGTTGCAGCAGGGGCTGCCAGTCGGCAATACCGTTGTTGATGATGCTGACCACCACCTTGGACGAGATCGTCGCACCGGTGATGGCGTCGATTTCCCCGGGCAGACCCTTTCCGGTGCCTGCCTTGATCGCCACAAGCGGTGTCTGCGGCCGGGCGAAAAACTGGTCAACGAAGTCCCGGTCCTTGAAAATCTTGTCACCCAGCCCCGGGGTTTCCTTGCTTTCCAGCACCTTCTTGCCGAGGACAATGCCGCTGTCCGGCTCGAAGCCAAAAATCACCAGGACGACATCTGCGAAGCCTGACTCTCCGCGTGACACGGCAGCCCCGATTATGTCGCCGTGCTCATCGTATCCCACGTATGCCTGCCGGAAGTCACTGGCCTTGGCACCGGCCGGCACCTCTTCCTCCAGGACATCGTCGACCCGGTAAAAAGTCCGGTATTTCGCCACACCCGGCAGCACTTCATAAACCGCCAGCCGCAGCTGTTCTGCCCTGTATTTATCGATAATGGGCTTGGTATGCAGGTTGACCAGCACGATCAGCAAACCGGCCAGCGCGCCGGCCACCGCCAGGGTGGCTACCAGGCGCAGGGTCGAAACCTGTTCATCGTGTGGAATGTCCTGCTGCGCGGAATCGACGACCGCCACCTCGATACCCTTTTTTTCCGGCCGCTCGCTCATGCTTCCTTCTCCACGGCCGGACCCTTGCTGCCGAACTTGCGCGGCTGCGTTGCCCGGTTGATGAATGGCACCAACGCGTTCATCAGCAGGATGGCGTACATGACGCCTTCCGGCAGGCCGCCCCAGATACGGATAATGACCACCAGCAGACCGATGCCCACGCCGAATATCCAGCAACCTGTGTTGGTGACGGGGGAAGTCACCATGTCGGTGGCCATGTACCAGGCACCCAGCATCAGGCCGCCGGAAAGCAACATGAAGCCCGGCGAGAACGGCGACAGGCCAAATGAATAAAAAAGCGCCGAGAAAGCAGCCACGGATACGAGGATGCTCACCGGGATATGCCAGTTCAGGTGCCCCCGGATGGCCAGGTAGATACCGCCTGCCAGGATCAGCAATGCCGAGGTTTCACCGAGCGAACCGCCGGTGGTCCCAATCAGCATATCGAGCAGCGGCGTGACCACCGGGTCGTCACCAAATTTCAGGTTGCCGAGCGGGGTCGCGCCGGTCACCGCGTCTGCCGGCGACGGGCTCATGAACGGCAGGGCAAAATTGTCACCACGCAGCGCCCACCAGTCCGCGCTGCGCGCCGGCCAGGTGGTGATCGCCACCGGGAAGGCGGCTTGCAGGAAGGCGCGGCCGAGCAAGGCCGGGTTGAAGACATTTTGCCCCAGTCCGCCAAAGATGATTTTTCCGAACCCGATGCCAAAGATACCGCCCAGGAAAGCCATCCAGAGCGGAAAACCGGCGGGCAGGCATAGCCCCAGCAACAGGCCCGTGATCATGGCCGAGCCATCGGAAATGGAGTTTCGACGGCCACCGAAAAAACGTTCGGTGAGCAGGCACCCGGCCACGCTGGCCACTATCACCAACAAGGCGCTGGGACCAAAGAACCAGGCCGAGGCGCCCACTACCGGCAACAGGCTCAGGACCACCGACCACATGATCCGGGTGGTGGATTCAGCCGAACGTACGTGCGGCGCGGCGGTAATTTTCACGGTGGAGTCGTTCATGCCACCTTCAACCTGCTGAGCTGGATTTTGGACATCGCGAACAATTGCGACAGCGGAATGTTGGACGGGCAGACGTAGGAACAGCAACCGCACAACATGCAGTCGTTCAGGTTTGCCTCGACCATCTCCTCGTAGCGGTCAACCCGGGCCAGCGCGCCCATCAGTTGCGGGTTGAGGAAGACCGGGCAGGCCTCGATGCACTTGCCGCAGCGAATACAGGGCAGGATCTCCTGGCGCTTGCACTCATCCTGCGACAGCACCAGGATGCCGCCGGTGGCCTTGAGCACCGGCACGTCCAGACTGGCCTGGCTTTGCCCCATCATCGGGCCGCCAAATACGATTTCCGCCGCGTTGTCGTTCAGGCCGCCACAAGCGGCGATCACGTCCTTCAATTGGGTGCCAAAGGGGATGACCCAGTTACCCGGCTTGCGGATACCCCGCCCGGATACCGTCATGATGCGCTCGATCAGGGGCTGCCCCGTTTCAAACACCATCGCGACGCTGGCGGTCGTGGCCACGTTCTGCACCAGCGCTCCGATCGAGCTGGGCAGCTTG
>JAZBOH010000037.1:0-9402 GCA_036351055.1 Lysobacterales bacterium | reverse complement strand
TACCGTGGCGATGATTTTGAGCGTGCGGCCTCGCTCTACGGTGTGATCAACAGCCCCGAGGCGGCGTACAACCGGGGCAACGCCCTGATCATGCTGGGCCGTTACGACGAGGCCATTGCCAGTTTCGAAAAGTCCTTGCAGCTAAAGCCGGACTGGGCCGAGGCACAGCAGAACCTCGAGATCGCCAGGATCCGCCAGGAACGGCTGCAGCCCCCGGACGATGACGCCGGCGGCACCGGCGGCATGCTGGGTGCCGACAAGATCGTTTTTGACGATACGGGGCGCGTCAACAAGTCCGGCAGCGAGGTCACCACGGAAGGCGGGGAGGGCATGACTGACACGGAGATGCGCGAGGTCTGGCTGCGGCGGGTGCAGAGTGATCCGGCCGATTTTCTGCGCACACGTTTTTCTTACCAGCTATACCGGGACAAGGCGGAGGCAGGCGATGAGCCGGATACTCAGTAGCCTGCTGGTCCTGGCCGGCCTGTTGCCGTTGGGCCCGCTTGCCGCCCAAGCCGCTGAAGGCGCTTCGATTCGTTTCGAGGCGAGTCGCCAGGACGTTGTCTGGGTGGGTGAGAGGCTGGATCTTTACCTGGAGCTGTGGACCGATGACGTGAGTTTTTCCGGCCAGTCGTTTGTGCAGCCGCAGGTCAGCGGCGGCTACCTGCTACCGGCGGAGTCGGGAACGGTCAAGCTGAATGAAAAGAGGGGCGGTGTGGCCTGGCAGGGTTTGCGCTACACCATGAGCCTGTACCCGCAGCGTGCCGGTGAAATCGGGATTCCTGCTTTTGACGTGCGATTTTCCACCAGCAGTGGTTATGGCAGCGAACCAAGAGAGCATGCCTTCCGGACGCCCGAACTGACCGTCACATCCCGTTTTCCGCCCGGTGCGGATACCGAGGGTCTGCTGGTGACCTCCCGTGATTTCCGCATGGATGCCGAATGGGAGCCGTCCCTGCCGGCGGAAGCGGGCGCGTTCGAGATGCTGACGGGTGACGCCCTGGTGCTGACCGTCAGGCGCGAAGCCAGCGGCGTACCGGGCATGGTTTTTGCGCCCCTGTCAAACATTGAAATCGACGGTCTGGGTGTCTACGTGGATGCGCCGACGGTCCGCGACCGGGCGAACCGGGGCGCATTGACCGGGACGCGAAGCGATCGAATCACCGTGGTTTGCGAAAAGGCCGGCCGTTACCGCCTGCCGGAGTTCCGTTTCCAATGGTGGGACCCGGTGCGGGAGGAACTGCGCGAGGAGGTCATCCCGGCAGTGCAGATCGAAGTAAGCGAAAACCCCGCCTGGGCGCGCGAATCCGCGGGCCGGGAAAGTTCGACCTTCCGCATCAACTGGAATTATCTTTGGTTTGTTGTCGTCGCCTGGTTGCTGTGGTGGCCCGGGCGGCTGGTTTGGCGCACGGCTCTCAGCTGGCTGCAAACGCAGTTGGCCGCCAGGCGCTTGCCACCGTTAAATCCCTGTTCCTCAGAGAAGCGTAATGATAAGAAGCCCGAGCAATATGGTTGAGAATACCAATTCGCGAATTTCGTTTCTTTTGCCCGGTTTCGATTCATTCTTTTTCACGGCGTACTCCCGGTCGGTTTGAAAAAAAGCTGGGGGGCAAATCCTTGCCCCCCATATTGCACAGGTCGGTAGGAGAGAGAAACCGTGTGCAAGTGAGGCCTATTGTGGGGAAAGCCGGGTAGCCTTGCTTGTCCAAATCGGACAGCTTATTGACCGGCTTTGTACCAGTTGACGCCGTTGCCGTCGGTTTCGGCCGTCACCTCGTTTCGGTACTTCAGAAAGTGGAGGTGGGACAGGGCCTCGCCGGTGGCCATGACCAGGTTGCGGTCGTCGATGCGGGATTTGAACAGGGCCGGAAATACGTCAACGGCGCGCTTTGGATTCCGGCACAGAGCCCGGAGTTTGTCCAGGCCCTGCTCGTGCTCCTTGCGTAACTGCTCAAGGCGCAGGTGGGCCCCGGTAAAGGGCCGGCCGTGGGCGGGCAGGACCAGTACGTCTTCAGGCAGGCGCTGCTGCAGCAGGTCGATGGAGTCGAACCAATCCTGTAGCGGGTCGGCGGCCGGCTCCGTGGGATAGACGCTGACGTTGGAAGAAATGGTCGGCAGTATCTGGTCACCGGCGATCAAGAGATTGCGTTCCGCGCAGTAAAGGCAGGCATGCTCCGGGGAATGGCCGCGGCCGACGATGACTTCCCAATCGTCGTCACCGATGGAGACGATGTCGCCATCGGCCAGGCGGTGGTAACCCCCGGGCAGGGCGGCCACCACACGCCCAAAGCCGCCGAAGTGGTCCTGGTACTGTTGCATGGCTTCGGGCGGAAAGCCGGCCGCATGGTAAAAACGGGTTCCGGCCTCCGGCGCCGGCTTGCCGGTATCCGCAACCAGGATTCGGCACAGCAGGTATTCCGCACGCGTCATCCACACATCGATATCGAAGCGGCGGGCCAGCCACCCGGCGCAACCGGCGTGATCCGGGTGCAGGTGGGTAACCAGGATGCGGCTGAGCGGGACGCCGCCCAGGCCGCGCTCCAGCACGTCTTTCCAGACTTCGCGTGTGGTATGCGTAAAAAGTCCCGTGTCGACCAGGGCCCAGCCGTCATCTTCCCGCAGCAGCCAGACATTGATGTGGTTGAGCTGGAACGGGAGGGAAAGACGCAGCCAGCGAATGCCGGGCGCGATCTTCAGCACTTCTCCGGATTCGGGCCGGCCTGCAAAAACGTAGTGCAGCTTCGGGCCGTCATCGCGCACGCGTTCAGCTCGCTTTTTTCCGCATGGCGACCTTCACATGCTGGATGTGTTCCTCGTCGTAATCTTCCAGGATGTCGGCCAATGTGCGGCTGATGCTGGTCTGCACCCGGATCATCTCGATATGCGGCCAGGTGGTGCGCTCACCGGCATCAACCAGCTCGAGGATTTCCTCCTCGGACAGAAATGCCAGGATGCGGAACGGGTTGAAAAAGCGCTTGGGCGGAAGGATGTTGATGTCACCGATGTAATCCTGGTTGATCACCGACATCGCAATATTGGTGAACTTGGTCAACCCGGGGCTCAGCGACAGGGGGCGCTCGATGCTGTTGGCGCCGGCGTTCAGCCAGGTGCGCGCGGTACTGACGGTGGCATCCTTGAGCAAGGAGAACACGTCATCTCTCTTCTTGCCATCGGTCACGAAGGGAATGACGTGCGGGTTGGTCTGGCTGACGATGTAGTGGTTTGCGCCGTACAGGCGCGCCAGGCGCTTGGCCGGCATGTCGTCGCTGACCGAGCCGTCCACCCACTTGCGGGCCGGCAGGTAGTCCTGTTTTTCGCCCAGGTGGTTCCTGGCGGCCAGGGTTACAGGCGGGTATACGCCGGGCACCGCCGCCGAGGCCATGACGGCTTCGCGGATGAGCACGTTGGGCGTGGTGATGGCGTTGAGCAGGCGGGATTTCTGGTGTTTCTCCGCGGGCGCAATGGAAATGTTCAACTCCCTGCCGGTCAACCTGAACGCTTCTTCGAAGGTCAGGTCCGGGACCATGCTGTCAACGATGGCGCGTATCTCGTCCTGCCGCATCACACTGGGTTTGAGGGCGGACGCCTTGCGGAAATGGCCGGTCTCTTCTTCGATGCGCTGGACCAGCAGCTCCGGGTTGAGCAGGTCGGTAATATTTTTGCCCTTGTGGGTAGCGATCAGCGACCCGACGAAGGCCCCGCCGCTGGAGCCGGAAATGATGCCGGGCAGGAGTTTTTGATCCAGCAAGGTTTTGACCACGCCGAAATGGAAATAAAACAGGGAGCCGGAGCCGCTCATCATGAAGGCCGAGCGGCCAAAACAGTGGTCGGCGCGGCGGAAAAAGTCCAGTTTTTCCTCGAAACTGATATCGGTCACTTCCGGGCTGGCGATATGTTTCAGTGCGTGCACCACTTCCTGGACGTAATCGACGATCAATTTCTTGGTGCCAAACATCGCCCGGTCGTACAGCGCAAAGCGGCCCATCCCGCCGAGGTTGCCGTGGATGCCCTCGTGCAGCACGAAGAGCAGGCTACGGTTGTCGTGCACCCTGCGCAGCTTGCGCAACTGGGCCAGGCGCAGCCGGATGGACGCGTAATCATAGAGGCGCGACTCTTCCTTGGCTTTCCACTTGTCGATACCGGTTTTTTTGTCGTGCTCTATCGCGGCCTCTTTCCACTCGTCGTAGCTGGAGGCCTTGTCCATGGCTTTCTGGATCTGTCTTAGGCTGGGCATGAATGTTGCTCCTGGTGCACCCTGATCTTACCGCTTTTCTATTGACTTGTCGGCTGATTCAACGACTCGCACAGTGGCACCATGTCCGCCACGATGCGCCGGATCGGTACGGCGCCGGAAACGCCGGCCGACGGGATGTCATAAATGACCGTACCTTCTTCACAATTGGCGAAGTGGATCTTGAGCGTGCCGTCTTTGGCGCCTGGTGGTACCACCGGTTCAGCCGAGTCGAAGACGCCGCCGCTGCTGACAAAAACATCGAGCGTGGCGCTGTCGCCGGAATAGGGGCCCTGCGCCGTCAGCCAGCGGTGGCCGGGTTCGCCCAGGATGGCCTGTACGTTCGCGGGCGGGCGTTCGACGTCGTAAGTGAACCAGCTGACGAACATGTACTGGATTTCTTCCCAGACGATGATGAAAAAGCCCTGTCCGCTGGTGTCCTGGTTGAACCAGGCGTCGTTCAGGCCGGCGTTGATGCGCATGGTGACGCAGTTGTCGGCAAACAGGCATTCCGCCCACTCGGGGTGGTCGATAAAGGGGTTGCGGTTGCCCTGGTAGGCCGCGACGGTTTCGTGGTGCTGGACTTCGGCTGCATCCACCGGGTCTTCGCGGTGCCATTGAAGCAGGGTCGACAGCATGCCCATGTAGCCGATGTCGCGGTTGTCCTGGGTATAGGAATCGCGGATTTTTTGCAGGTCGTCGGTCAGGATCAGGTCCGGTTCGGCGACACCGCTGCCGCCGTGCGTGCCGCCCTCGTAGCGCAGGTCCATGTACATCTGGGCACGGGCGATGTCGCCGCGACGGCCTTTCCACACTTCCCAGCGGCCCTCGGTGTATTCGCCGGTCTGCCAGTTCGAATCGGCCGGGTAATTTCCGCCCTGGCCGCCGCGGCCGTTGTTGGCCTCGGTGGGGTACTCGTTGCAGTTGGCGTCGCAGTTGTTGAAGGGGCTGTTGGACCGGTAGTAGTTGTAATCCGCGTCGGACAGGAACAGCGCGTGCATGTCGGTGTAGGGCACGTTGTCGTCCGGATCATCGGGATCGTCGTCCGGGTAGCCGTAGGACTTGGGCCAGGTATGCTCGCGGTTATACGGTCCGACGCCGCCGCCAATCTTGGCGAAACTGGCGTTGCGGTAGAGCGTGACGATGCGCTGGCTGTTCTCGCGGTCCTGGTCGGCCTGTTCCAGCACATCCCAGGTGTCGGTCTCGAACGAGGTGTAGGGGATGCGCGTGTGGTCGTCGATGATCGCGTGCAGGCTCGTTCTCAAGGTTTCGGCAGACGTGTCATCGACCGTGTCGTAATAACCCTCGGGCTGGGCAAGCAGAGCAGGGGCGACGGCGGCCAGTGAAAGGGTTGCGGCCAGGCGATGAAAAGTTGGTCTCAAACGGGGCATATCCGGGTCTCGTCCGGTCTGGGATGGAAAAACAGGATCAGTGTATTTGTGCTTGGTCGGGGCATCAAGACCGATTTTTTGTAACGATAGCGCGCCTCGCTGCATCTATTAGGTAAGCACTCAGCATCTTCAGGGTGCTGGCTGCGCAGGCTGGTCGAGACGGTGACGCCAAGTGAATAATTTCGAAGTGAAAAAACGCCCTTGCAGTCGAGCCCTGGGGCTTTTTGGCTTCGTGTATTTCTTTGTCTTGATCATCCTGCTGCTGATGAGAAGCTGTTACGGTTCAGGGGCAGATGAACGGGTGGCCCAGTTTGAGAAGGGGCTGCACGCTCAGCCGGAAATGGATGTCAGCCAGATGTTCCAGTACGGGGCGGCCAGGCTTGACCTCACCGAACGGATGAAACACTACGGGGTGCCCGGCCTCAGCGTGACCGTGATTGACGATACCGCCATCGACTGGTATCGCACCTGGGGTGTGCGGGATGCCGTCAGCGGCGCATTGGTAACACCCGGCACCCGATTTGAGGCAGCATCCGCCAGCAAGTTGGTCACGGCGGTGATGGTCATGAAACTCGTTGAGCAAGGTGTCCTGGACCTGGACGCGCCGGTCAACGGTTACCTCGAGCGGTGGCAAATTCCGGACAATGAACTGACCCGGGGCAGGGCGGTCAGCCTGCGCCAGTTGCTGTCACACTCCTCGGGCATGAACCGGCCGGACAGCATGTATTTTTTTACAGAGGGTTCCTCACCCACGTTGCTGGATGTATTGAACGGGGCATTGCCGGCCATCAACGACGCCGCGCTGATCGAATACCCACCCGGAAGGCAACACCGCTACTCCAATCTTGCCTACAACGTGATCCAGTTGCTGATGGAGGAGGTGACGGGGCTGCCGTTTCAGCAGGTCATGCAGGAAGGCATTTTTGACCCGCTGGGAATGAGCACCTGTAGTTACCGCTTTCCCTTCAGCGCAGCCGAACTTGCTGTTACCGCTTTTCCGCATGATGACCAGGGCAAGCCCCGAATGAACGACCTGCATCCTGCCGCGCTGGCGCATGGCGGGTTGCTGTGTTCTTCGCAAGACCTGGCCAGGCTGACGGTGGCTTTGATGGAGTCAATCCAGGGGGAGGGGGGTGGCCTGCTTGCCATGGAGACAGCCGCCGGGATGCTGGAGGAGCAGCACGTCGTTGAAGAAAACGTTGGTGGCTTCAACGGCCAGGGTCTCGGCATGTTCCTGCTGACAGACGGGCAGACGACCTGGTTTGCGCACCACGGCTATAACACGCCGGGCACCGGCAGCCTGATCTTTGCCAACCCGCAGAGCGGTGATGGTGTTGTGATCATGGCCAACGGCGCGGACGCTTTTTCGCTTGTGTTCGAAATATTGGCCGGCCTGGCGGATCTTTACGACTGGCCAGAGGTAAAGACGGACCCGCAGACCCCGGTCAGCAGTGGGTCATCTCCTTGAAACCGCCCACGGTTGCAGCGATCTCTTCGTAGACATCCTTGATCCGGGTGGCATCCATGTCGTATTCACCGCTCTTGGCGACCTTGTCGGCTGCCGCGTCCAGGTCCTGGACACAGCCGGACTTGCTCTGCATGCACAGCTCGTTGGCGACTGAGAGGGCGACGCGCAGGTCGGCAACAAAATCGCAGGTGTCCGGCCAATGTCCCTTGCGCGGTTTCAGCCGTACCGCGTCCAGCACGTGTTCGTTCAGGGCATTGCCGCTTTCTTCGCAGTGGCTGAGCTGCCGGTGCATGTCGGCCAGCAGCATCCTGCCGTGGTCGGTCAGCCACAGCTGGCCATCCTTCGTGTCGCGCTCGGTCAGCATCTTGTCGAGCATGTCGTGCAGGCAACGCGCCTGGTTGACGTCGCCTCGTTGCGCACCGTGCAAATAGGAATCCAGAGAGGCATTGATGGCAGCCTCGGCCATTCTTGAATGTGTCATGCTTTTCCTCCTCGCAGGAAATCACTGGCCGTCAAGCGCTTACATTCAAAAAAAGTAACATGCAGTGGCTTAACGCCTGCTTAATTTTTGAACAAAACACAAAAAGGGGCCGGATACATTTTTGCGGTAAAAAGCGCACGAAAAGGTACCGGATACATTTAGCCCAGGCCTTGAAACACGGGCCCAACAAAAAGGGGCCGGATACATTTATCATGGGAAAAATGTATCCGGCCCCTTTTTGTTGGGAAGTGAATTGATGTGCAAGGTTTGGTGCTTGTTGATCAGTGGGATGGTCCTGGTTTTTGCGGGGTGCGCTGCGGTAGAGGTGAATGTGGGTACATTTTCGACACTGCCTGACGGGCGCCAGTCCGGGGTGCTGGCGGTGCTGGGTAACCCGGCGGAAATTGAGGGATCACCGGAATTCACGCGGCACAAGAAAGCCCTGGAACTCCATTTCGCCGAACAGGGTTTCGATATCACGGACGATATTTACCGGGCGGACTATGTTGCCTTTGTCAATTACGGGATGGATGGCGGCCAGACCGTCACCCGGTCTTATACCAACCCGGTCTACGGCACGGTTACTGACGGCATGGGCCCGCAGGGTGAGGCAGCCGGTGCCGGCGCCATCATGGCCAATCGCTCGGGCGAGGCCTATAGTCCCGGGCCCCAGGGTGTGGTTCGCTATGAAACCAACACTTCGAGCAAAACGGTTTACACGGCCCACCTCAATATCGACATGTTCGAGATGGGCAAAGATGGCCTGGGTGAGAAAGTGTTTGAAACCAAATTGCTGAGCAAGGGTTCCTGTGGTCTGCTGGATGACGTCATGGACGAGCTGGTCGAATCCATTTTTGTCGATTTTCCCAATACCAATGGGCAGCAGCAGATACAGGCTGAAATAGATTGTTCCTGAAATCAGGAGGAGGGAAGCGGATACAAAAAAAGAGCCACTACGAAAGTGACTCTTTCCATAACTGGTCGGGGTGAGAGGATTTACGAAAGGCCTCCTGCCTTTCGCCCCTGCGGGGTCGTCTCCGCTTTGCTGCGACGATCAAATTTGTTCCCTACAAATTTGTGAACCTCCTTCGGTTCAAATCAGGGGAAGGGGAGCGGATATAAAAAAAGAGCCACTACGAAAGTGACTCTTTCCATAACTGGTCGGGGTGAGAGGATTTGAACCTCCGGCCCCTGCCTCCCGAAGACAGTGCTCTACCAGGCTGAGCTACACCCCGACTGGCCGGTATTACCCGGCGAAGGGCGCATATTTTATAGAAGGGGGAGGCGTAAGGGAAGGAGCGAGTTGCAATAAACAAAAATCTTTTTTAACACACGAAATTGAAGTCTGGTATCCGGCCCAGATGCAATTTCGTTTTGAATAACATGGGCATGGCGTTGGTTTAGAAAAAAAGCGTTTAAATAACGCCTGTAAATCGCAAAAAAGTTGTTAAGTTTTTGTAATAAATCCTTGCTACAATTGCCGCACCATCTTAGGTGGTAGGAGGCAGGAAGACGGGGAGAACTACAGGTGAGTATCAGGGATACTGGATGGTTTTCGTCCGGCATTTTTGTCGCCTGTAGCCACAAGTCTGACTGGCCTGTTAAATCTTACTGAAAATTTACGGGCGAATACCAAATG
This sequence comes from Lysobacterales bacterium, assembly GCA_036351055.1. GTDB lineage: Bacteria > Pseudomonadota > Gammaproteobacteria > Xanthomonadales > SZUA-36 > JABDPF01. The sequence goes on along the minus strand of JAZBOH010000037.1, from coordinate 192 downwards.
AAAAACCATATCCGACTTTGTATTTCAGCACTGGCAGTCTTGCTGGTTCTGATGATCCCGGTTGCGGGTTTTGCGCAGGAAACGACTTCTGCGATGCGCATCTCGGTCTTCGGACCGGAAGCCAACCCGCTAGTGGGCGTTGACGTAACCATCACCGATACACGAACCGGCAGTGTCAGGACGAGCCAGTCC
>JAZBOH010000036.1:0-7004 GCA_036351055.1 Lysobacterales bacterium | reverse complement strand
GGCACAGGTGCCCTTGACATTCACGCCCGTCAAAGCGCTTCCCATGGGGGCGTCCGGCATTGTGGTGCCCGCTCGTACGAAGGTGGCGGCATCACCCGGTGAAGGTGAGACGGAAGCTGCTGTTTTTGAAACCATGTTCGAGCTGGCGCTGACCAGCGTCGCACTCAAAAGGATTGTGGCGGTGGACCCTCAGGCCGACCGGTATGCCGACAGAAGCTGCTTGGCCGCGTTTGGGGAACAAGGGCTTGATCAGTTTCCCTTTTCCGCTGATCAGCCTCTCAGGCATGCGTTTTATATGGGGTGGGCCGCCCTTGGGCAAAAGGATGATATCACGGAGCTTCGCGTCGAGTTTGAAATCGAGCCCGGCAATGGTTCGATCTGCGCGCGGCAGGCGCTCAAGTGGTTTATTCCTACCCAGGATGGCGAGGTTCTTTTGACCCCTGCTGAAGATACGACCCGCAGGCTGTGCCAATGCGGTGAGGCCGTATTCAGAAACCTTCCGCAATGGCCCCCGCACGAGCTGCGCGGGCGCAGTTTGCCGTGGCTCGGCTGCCGGTTGCTCGACCCTCTGCCGGCGGTTGGCAAGGGTGAGCAAGCCCCTCAGCTTCCCCTGGTTAGAAGCGTGAGAATGACCGCCATCTGGGAGGTTGCGGAAGGTTCACCGACGGGCGCTTTTTTCAACAATCTGCCCATCGATCTTTCCAAGGATTTCTTCCCATTTGGCCAACGGCCCCAGTTTGGCGATTTGTTCTACATGAGTTGCGACCTCTTTGCGACACCCCGGTGTGAAATCACCCTGAAGATCAAGATGACCAACCCGGCTTCGGGGACAGAGAGCGCCCCCATTGCACCGGCCAACCAGGAGGGTGATCCCAAGATCCGGTGGGAGTATTGGAACGGACACCGCTGGGTTGAGCTGGTCTGCCGCGACGAGACGGCGGTGTTGACCGAAGACGGTCAGGTCTCGTTTGTCACCCCGTCCGCATCCAAGCGCACTACGGTGAACGGGCTGGAGGGGGCCTGGATCCGGGCGCGGCTCATCTCGGGAAACTACGGCCATGAAGAGCGGTTTGAGTTTGACAACGCCGAGCAGCGCCTGCGCCACATCCCGGCGACACTGGCCCCGCCCTGCATTCAATCCGTTACCCTGGCCTCTTCATTGACGGCCGGCCCCCATCCACCTGAGCGGGTGGTAACCGACAACCACCTGGCTTTCAAAGAGATTGACGGGCGGACGCCTTTTCAGCCCTTTTACGGCGCAACGGAGCCCTGCAAAGGCCTGTATCTGGGGTTCAGCGTTCCGGAGGGTGGGCAGAAGGCCTGGGCCGATAGCGCCGTGGATCTCTACTTCCATGTGAGCGGAACAGAGGGCCGTGCCTTTGTCCATGACGGCACGGCGCGGGCGCAGCTGACCTGGCAATACTGGAACGGCAGGGACTGGATCGAAACCGGAGCGAGAAATAACACGGGGGCTTTGAACCGATCGGGAGTGGTCAGCGTGCGCCCAGGCGCCGACAGCGCGCTGTGGGACGAATGCTCGATTGAGGGCGCCTCCGATCTCTACTGGCTGAGACTGTTGTGGGCCGCGGGCAGGTTTGAGTGTCGTCCGAAGCTTGGGCGCATACTTTTGAATACCGTGCCCGCGACCCAGACGATGACACTGAAGAATGAAGTGCTGGGTTCGGCCAATGCAAGGCCCCTGCAACGGTTCCACGCATCGCGCGTGCCGATTTTAGACGACGTGCAACTGTTGGTCAGGGAGCCGGAGATACCGCCTCAAGATGAGGTGTCGCGGATTTATGATCAGGAAGGCCCGGACGCGCTCGATATTACCCGCAACTCCCTGGGCGAGATCGAGAAAATCTGGGTGCGGTGGCACGAGGTCGATGATTTTATCTCATCGGGCAATCGCGATCGACATTTCGTGGTTGACCGGCTAAGCGGGGAAATCCAGTTTGGGGACGGCAAACAGGGGCAGATTCCGCCTTCAGGCCTCAACAACATGCGGCTGCGGCGGTATCGGACCGGCGGAGGAGCGTTCGGCAACAAACCTCCAGGGAGCATTACCCAGCTTAGAGCCAGCGTTCCGTATGTCGATTCGGTTGTCAATCTGGAACCGGCAGGCGGCGGGCAGGATATCGAAGACTGGGAATCGGTTCGTGCGAGAGGCAGCCGTTGGCTGAGGCATCGGGATCGGGTGGTCACCCTGGAGGACTATGAGGACCTGGCCAGACTGGCCGCACCCGCTGTCGCCAGGGCCAAGTGCTATCCCAACCGAAATCTGGCTTCTCCTTCTTACGATTCGATAAAAAAACCGGGAGTGATCAGCCTGATTGTCGTTCCCCGAAGCCGCGATCGCTGGCCCCTGCCCGATCTGAATCTACTGCTGCGGGTGAAAGATTTTATCAATCAGCGGCGCCTGCCGGATGCTGAGCTTGTCGTTCTGGCGCCCGAGTATGTCCAGGTTTGCGTGGAGGCGGTCATAGTGCCTGAAACGGCCAGCAGCGGTGCCGATCTCCTTGCCCAGTGCCGTCTGGCATTGGACAGGTATCTGCACCCGCTCACAGGGGGAGCGGATGGAAGCGGTTGGGCGTTCGCTGAGAGACCCCATGAATCCGATCTTTACGGCGTGCTCGAATCGATTCGTGGGTTGGACCATGTGCGGACGCTTGATTTCAGTTTGAAAGAGGAGGCTTCCAACCTTCTCAAAAAAGGCATTTTCCTGATATCGGCCGGCGAACATACGCTTCGCCTGGGGATGTGAGTTGCGGGTGAAGGCATTTACCAATGATCTGAAGACAGACTATGCCACTTAAGATTCCAAATCTAGATGATCGCAAGTTCAACGACTTGGTGAAAGAGGGGCTTTCACTGCTGCCACACTACGCCCCCGAATGGACCAACCATAATCCGTCGGATCCGGGGATTACCCTGATCGAGCTGCTGGCATACGTTACCGAAATATTGATCTTCCGCCTCAATCGGGTGACACGCGAGAACAAGATCAAATTTCTGCAGCTCCTCAGGAACGTGGCTCCGGATGAGCGGCGGGATTTGGCCGACCCGGGCACCCCCGTCGAAGCCGTGGATGAAGCGTTGACAAAGGCGGTATTGGGGCTCCGGGAACCCCGGCGGGCTGTGACGGTTGAAGACCATGAGAAACTGGCCCAAACGTTGGCGGCCGCTATCCTGAGCGAGGAGCCCCGGCAGGTTCGGACACGTTGCTTTGTGCGGCGGAACCTGGAAGCCGCCGACAGACGCGTGTGCATGCAGGATCGGCCCGGACATGTGAGTGTCGTGATCGTACCTGGCAAACCCCTCGAAGCAGCGGCTTTTGAGGACTTGCTCAAGGACGTGCGCGCGGCGCTCGAGCCCATGCGTCTTCTGGCGACGCGGCTGCACGTGGTCCGGCCCTTTTACGTTTGGCTGTCCCTGGGGGCCATCATCCGCACGAAACCGGGCGCCCTGCTTCCAGAGGTGCAACGCCACGCCGTGCAGCGGTTGCAGGACCACTTCAGTCCGTATTTCGAAGGCGGTCCGGGCGGCGAGGGCTGGCCGTTCGGCCGGCCCGTTTACCTGTCGGAAATTTACGCGCTCCTGGAAGCGGTTGAAGGTGTTGACTACGTTGAAGACGTTCGCGTTCTGCATCTGGCCGAAACAAGAGCGCTCAACCAGGATCTGCAAAGCGCTTTCGGAATTCAGATCGGCCTGCGATCAACCCTTGGAATCGACTCGAGGCTGGGGGGAGAAACCTTGATCGATAAAGACCGGGTCATGCGGGACGGATTGGGGCGGTTGATTGGGATTCGAATCAGAGCGTATGAACTCGTCAGGGTTGTGGTGGCGGAAGATGCCGTCATATCCAGTGACCTTTCCATGAAAACGTGATTCACTCAACCGAATGGAAACGTATAATGGCGTCGAATTCAAACGGAACGTTAATAGACTGCCTGCCGGCGATCTATCATGCATCAGATGACCTGCGTGAAGTCCTATCGGTGTTTGAGGTTTTACTTTTTGGATCAGACGGACAGGAAGTGAGCCGGGAAAGGCCGCGAATGAGCCTCACCGCAACGTCACCCCTTGCGGAGCGTATCGCCATGATAGCTTCTTTGTTCGATGCCTGCGACACCCCCGGAGAATTTCTGCCCTGGCTTGGGCAGTGGGTGGCCTTTGTTGACCTCGATGGTCTGAGCGAGCGTCGAAAGCGCCAGCTGTTGGCCGAAATCGTGCCTCTGTACAGCAAAAAAGGAACCAAAGCATATCTGGAAAGACTTCTCAAGCTCTTTATGCCCGGGAATGCCACGGCGGAAATCGATGATGAAGACGTTCCGGGCTTTGTCGTCGGAACCGCAAGAATCGGGATCAGTTCATGGCTTGAGCACGACAGGGCGTTTTGGTTTCGGGTAACGATTCAATCGCCCGAAATCGGTGGACCGGAGGAGACGGTTTACAGATCTCGCTGGGAAGAGCAGATTAGACGGGTGATCGAGCTTGCAAAGCCCGCCCACACGCTCTACGACCTGGATTGGCGGCCGGTTAAGAAAAATGATTAGTGTCATAAATTCCGCGAGAGAGGCAAACTATGAAAAAACCGTCTACAGTGTCCACACTGATTGAGCAGCGACCGCATTACTATCGGGGTCAGCTGCTTTTGGAAGACGATTTTCTGGCTGAGCAGAATTACCACGTCAATGCGCGCCTCCGCCATAATCTGCATCTTCACGGCTGGGGGGTCGTCCATGGATTGACGATCTCGCGCGAGACCGGCAATGCTGTCAAGATTGCCCCCGGTTTTGCCGTCGACGCGCTGGGACGTGAAATCCTGGTCACTGAATATCAGCATCTCAGCGTTGCCGACTTTGGTCCGAATGAGCTGCTTACCATCGGGTTGACGTACCAGGAGGCGGCCGGTTCCCCGGAAAACGGCGCTGCCCGGCCTCAAAACCTGCAAGACTTTTATGCTTTGGTGACGGCCTTCCGGGCCTCGGAGAAAGGGGAAACCTTGAGCCTTGGCAGGATACAGCTCGACCCGCAGGGTGAAATCGGCGAGGACGCCATCGATTATGAGGAAACCACGTATCTGAGGATCCTGGCGCCGGGATCGATAACGCGCAAAGAACTTCACCCGGAGTTGAGAACGGGCTGGGTGCGCATGCCGTTTCGTGCCCACCCCCTGGTGAATCTTCCGGAAGGCGAGGCCGAGATGCCGCCGATGTTCCGGGTAGGCGCCACCGAAGCTCTCTCGCCGTCTCCCAAGGAAGCGGGTGAGAAGGATCGCGGTGCCGCCGGAACGATGGCCATTCCGATTCCCCCAAACGCCACCCGGGTGACCCGGCTGCGGATCGCAGGCTCACAGAACGATGGGGAGATTTTGCTCGAACTGTTCAAGGGGGGGTGGGACACGGTTAAGAAGCAGCATGTGCGCGAGAAGCTATTGGAGGAGAAGATTGCATCCGGTGAGAAGTGGTTTGAAGAGACATTTCCAATCGAAAACACTTCGCTTGATCCTGAGTACAACACCCTCGTCCTTTGGCTGAGAGGAACGCGCAGGACCGCAGTCTCGATGGTTGCGGTGGAGTTCGCCTACTAACGCAGGCGAAGCCGGTTGCAGCCTCAATGGTGAAAACTGCCACGGGCTTCAGGATGCCGAAACCCGTCCTGAAATCCTGACGGACTCATAAAAGGTTTGAGCGCATGGCGCGCAAATTTCGCGTTGGTGGCACTCATGAACCTTCAGATCGGCAGTCAGATAGAACATTACACCATTGATGGTCTCATTGCCAAAGGCGGCATGGGGGTTATCTGGCACGCATGGGATGCTGCGAAAGCTGAAGCGGTCGCTGTCAAGGCTGTGTCCAATGACTTGATCGCAGATCCGGAGTTCAAGATGAGAATACAGGATGAGGCCCGTCGACATCAGGGTCTCAGACATCCCAACATCGTTCCGGTTCTGGATGTGTTTGACGCCCATGGGGCAACCTGTATTGTCATGAAGCTCGTCGAAGGCACGTCATTGGATCGTCTTATGGAAAGCAGGGAAAAACATCGCGTGCCGCTTCAAGAAGCTGTCTCCATTATCTCCGATATTCTGAAAGCCTTGGATTACGCCCACCGGCACGGGATTGTTCACCGGGATGTCAAGCCCGCCAATGTCCTTTTGGACCAGGAACGGCACGCCCTGTTGATCGATTTTGGCATTGCCCTGGCAGCCGGCGAGGAGCGCCGGACCCGTACCGGCCAGATCCTGGGCACGCCCCTGTACATGAGCCCGGAGCAGATCGTTCAGCCCCGGCGGATTGATCATCGCAGCGACGTTTACAGCGTGGGATGCGTGTTTTACGAGATGCTGACCGGCCGACCGCCTTTTGTCAGGGGCCAGGACGAGGTCGGCAATACCGACTTCGCGGTCCAGCACGCCCACGTCAAATTGCCGCCCCTCCATCCGGCAGGTTTTGTCCCCGAGATTCCTGCCGCTGTCGACCGGCTTGTCATGGCGGCACTCGCAAAGGATCCTGCTGACCGCATTCCCGGATGTGGAGAGTTTATGAGGTTGCTGGAACAGGCAACCAAGACGCCGCCGCCACCGCCGCTGAAACTCGTCATTCTTCTGCTGCTGCTTCTAGTGATTGCGCTGGGCTACCTGGTTCTGTATTGATCTTTCCGATACTCTCGAAAAAGCGGAACCATCTATGATCCTATAACGGATCTTCCCTTTTGGGGCCCCCTGCCAATGAAAGTCAACTTGCTGAAAGAATTTAACTTTTCCTGCGTGAAGGCAGCATCTTAGTGTCTACCTCGACTGTTGATTTTGGAAGCATTAACGGCAGCTTTACATCCAGAGCCCCATAGTTTCGCTAATCTAAAATTGACCCCCTAGAGGGCAACCCTTTCAAGGTAGTAATTTCGAGCCACCCATAACCTGATGAACTCATTTAAAAAATGTCTGGACATCGCCACCTCGAACGGATACAGTAAAAAAGAAAAACTGTATCCGGAGGTGT
>JAZBOH010000035.1:0-51206 GCA_036351055.1 Lysobacterales bacterium | reverse complement strand
GCCTCCGAGGACGTGGCGCTCGACGTACTGGGCTTCAAACTGATGCGGGACGTCAGGCCGGGCGAGGCGGTATTCATTACCCTGGACGGACAGCTGCATACCCATATGTCCGAACAGCGTGCAGTGCACTCGCCGTGCATTTTTGAGTTTGTCTATTTTGCACGTCCTGACTCGATGATGGACGATATCTCGGTCTACAAGGCGCGGCTTAGGATGGGCCAGGCGCTGGCGCGAAAAATTCTGCGTGAGCGGCCGGACCATGACATCGACGTGGTCATCCCGGTGCCCGATACCAGCCGCACCGCTGCCTTGCCGCTGGCCTACGAGCTGGATGTGAAATACCGCGAGGGTTTTATCAAGAACCGCTACATTGGGCGCACTTTTATCATGCCGGGCCAGCAGGCGCGCAAGAAGTCGGTCAAGCAGAAATTGAATGCGATCGAACTCGAGTTCCGCAAGAAGAACGTGTTGATCGTCGATGACTCGATTGTGCGGGGCACGACTTCGAAGAAGATCATCCAGATGGCGAGAGAGGCCGGTGCACGCAAGGTCTATTTCGCTTCCGCATCACCGCCCGTGCGATACCCCAACATTTATGGCATCGACATGCCGGCGCCCTCCGAACTGATCGCCAGCGGCCGCAGTGTCCCTGAAATCCAGGAAGAGCTGGGTGCGGACTGGTTGATTTACCAGGAACTGGACGACCTGATCGAGGCCTGCCGCGAGGGTAACGAGAATATTACCCAGTTCGATACGTCCTGCTTCTCAGGTGAATACGTCACCGGTGTCAAGGAAGGCTACCTGGAGCGCCTGCAAATGCTGCGCTCCGATCAGGCCAAGAGCGAACGCCGCAACGGCAATAACGCGATTCTCCTGGCCAGCTGACCCGCTACCCCCCAAAAGGTACCGGATCCATTTTTCGTGGAATATTGGATCCGGTACCTTTATTTTTATGCCGGCAGAAGTGCGGTTTTTCTGGTGAAAAACCCTGCTATAGAGCGATTTTGGGCTGTTCGGGTGGCTGTAAGAACAAATGGGGCCGGATACATTTTTCGGCGATAAATGTATCCGGCCCCATTTGTTGATTTTTTATCGTTTTTGGCGGCGCCAGCAGTCGACGATGTGTTCCACGTCGGTTTCCTCGGGGCCGCGGGCCCACATGTTGCCGTACTCGATGCTCTGGGCATTGGGCGGCGGGCTTGGCATGGTGACGTGGAAACGCACCGGCATCGGAACCGCTTCGCCGGCTGCGATGGCCTCACCCTGGGCGAGCGAGGTCAGGGCTTCGAGGATGCCGCGGGCTGAATCGGGCACCAGTGAGCGCACGTATTCCTGGTCATCCGGGTTGGAGATGCGCAGGCAGATAAAGGTACTGCACTGGGCCAGGACCGTTTCCGAAAGCTCATTTGGCCGCTGGCTCACCACGCACAGGCCAACCGCGTATTTGCGGCCTGCCTTGGCAATCCGTTCAAAACTGCGGCGCGTGCCCTGGTGACCACTGACGTGGTCCCGCGGGATATAGGAGTGGGCCTCTTCGGCGACCACGAACAAGGGAAACTCGCGGCACTGCTGGTTCCAGTAGTTGAATTCGAAAGCCAGCCGGCCGATCTGGGCCGTGACCGTCGGGTGAACGTCAAACGGCACCGAACTGATGTCCAGAACCGTAACCTTGGCTCTCTTCTTGCCGAGGCCGACAAAGTCCCGCATCAGGCCAGGCAAAGACTCCGATGATGTCCTTTTTTGCGGCTTCAGCATGAAGTCGTAACGCGTATCGTTCAGACGGCTCTGCAATTTGACCAAGAGCTGGTCGAACTTGCCGGTCAATGCTGTTTTCGTCTTACCGAAGTCTGACGTTGTTTCGTTGGCGTACTTGAAGCGCTTGACCAGGTCAGTCATCGAGAAGAAGATCGGTGAATCCACCGTGATATGGCCCAGGTTCATGTGCTGGTTGGCTTCACGTTTCAGCTCAAGCAGGGCGTCGCGCAGGAACGCGATCTGTACCGAGGCATTCGGATCGTCCATGTCGATCAGCAGTTCGATCAGCTCTTCGTAAGTCAGCAACCAGTAAGGAATTTCCAGGTCGGCCGCCTTGATGCAGTTGACCTTGTCGGCCGGGAAGGGTGGAAATGTGTCCGGATCCCAGTCCTTGGTGCCGTATTCACCGTGCAAGTCAAGGATGATGATATGGGCATTCGGCATTGCCTTGAGCGTGGACTGGATAAAACTGGTGACAGACCAGGATTTGCCTGAGCCGGACTGGCCGAGGATGGCCGCGTGGCGGCCAAAAAAAGCATCGGGGTCGAGGTACACGTCAACAGAATCCGAGGCGCTCAGCTTTCCAACTTTGAATTCGGCGGAGCTGTATTTCGAAAACAGCACCTTCAAGGTGGGTGCGGTGACAATATGCAGCTCGGCGCCGGTCGTCGGGAAGTGTGCGACACCGCGCTGGAACCCGCCCTTGGCCGAGATCTCGCCAAGTGGGTTCAGCCGCAGCATGCGGACCAACTCACCTTCACCGCTGACCTCCTGCCACATGGATTCCACGATCACCAGCACGTAGGTGCCGGCCTGGCGGACCATCAGGTAGGAGCCGACCATGCCGATGCGAATCTCTTCATCGCCGATGGTTACGGAGGAGACAAAACCCTCGTCGTCTGAGATCAACTGGGCGACGCATTCGGCACCGCTGGACTCGACGAGATGGCCGATAAGTGTGTTTTTCTCGCTAATCATGATACTTCCCTGTCATAATTTAAAATAACACTATGATAAATCAGGTGTTTTGTAAAGTAATTCTTGCGCTTTCGACGCTTATTCCAGTTCTGCGATAGCGGATTCGACGTCCAGTCTTTCCATCGCATCCAAGGGTACTGTTTCGGAGGCCTGCACATACAAATCAGAGACCTCGTCGTAACGGTCGTCGCCGTACAGCAGGTACAGCCCGTTGGCGTACTCGATATGGGCAATCGGCGAGCGTGGCGTCAGTTTCAGCGATTCCCGGAAGTGTTTCATGGCCTTCTTGTCACTGGCACCGTAAGTCATCGAACCGATGAGTTTGCCGACCTTGTCGATGATCTCGGCATGGTAAAGCCCCAGCGCCGTGTGCGCCTCGGCATGTTTGGGTTCCAGTTCAATACAGCGTTGCAGGCTTTTGTATATCTTGCCGCCGACACCCTGTTTCAGGGCCTTGACCACCGAGATGCTCTGGCTGTAGCGGCCCAGGTTGAAGGCGTGGAAGTAGTGCGAGTTCGGATCGTTCGGGAAGGCTTCGATCGCCTCTTCCGCGCGTTCTATGGCGGCCTGGAAACAGGCAACCTGTTTCCGCGAACTCTCCTCGAGGTAGGTGGCGTAGATGCCCGTCGCCTTGTTGGCCACGGCATGCCCCTCGAGGCCGGCCTGGTCAGCCAGTTCGACCGCCTGCTGAAAATCACCCCGGTGGAATGCGCGCCAGGCCTCCTGGAGAGTCTCGTCTGACGGAAAAGGTACGCAGTCGCCGGCGTGAAGCTGGGCCCAGTTGTCCTCCAGGGCGGCGCCCGCGTAGTCGTAATCGGCCGTGTCGTGTGGGAATTCGTTCCAGTTGCTCATATTAGTGTGATTACTCTAATCCGGATACCTAGAATACAGACCATCGAATGGAAACAACCCCGTGTAAAGGAGATCGAAATGGCCACGAAGAAACTGAAAAAGAAAGTACAACGTAAACCCGCCGCCCGCAAGGCTGACAACCCTGTTGTTGATTCTGCCCGCGAACTCTGGCTTGCCGGTCTGGGCGCCATGAGCTATGTGCAGGAAGAAGGCGTGAAGGTCGTGGATCGCGGCAACAAACTGTTCGATCAGCTGGTGAAAGAAGGCAGCAAGATCGAGAAGAAGGCGCGCAAGGACCTGGAAGGCGCTTTTGGCGATATCCGCGAAGAGATCGAATCCCGTGTCAACGAATTCAAGACCGAGGTCGACTCCGCCGTGTCCGAGTTTCGCGGTGAAGTCGAATCCCGCGCCGGTGATATCCGCAACGAAGTCGAAAGCCGTTTTGAGCCCGTCCTGTCCAAGGGCAAGGACGTTGAGAAGCAGGCCACGCAGAATTGGGACAAGCTGGAAGGCTTTTTCGAAGAGCGCGTTTCCGGTGTACTGAATCGCCTGGGTATCCCCAGCCGCGATGATATCGACGCACTGAACAAGCGTGTGCAGGCCCTGTCACGCAAGGTTTCTTCGCTGGAAAAGGAAGCCAAACCTGCTCCGGCCAAAAAGCCTGTGGCAAAGAAACCTGCAGCCAAGAAGCCCGTAGCTAAAAAAGCCGCGGTCAAAAAGCCTGTAGCCAAGAAGGCAGCAGTCAAGAAGCCGGTTGCCAAGAAAGCGGCGGTCAAGAAGGCGGTCATCAAGAAAGAAGAGCCGAAGGCAGCCCCCGAGGCGCCTGAAGCAGGCTGATCACCCCGCTTTACAGTTATTCACGATTTATCCCTCTTTTGGCCGGCACCCCGCCGGCCTCTTTTTTGGGGTTACAAAAGTTCCTCCAAAGTTCTCCCTCATGAACCCGGTCGCGGCTCCGAGTCACCGCGCCTGGAGAACCACTCCCTGCCTGCTCCTAAAAGGTACCGGATACATTAATCAGGGAAAAATGTATCCGGTACCTTTTATTGACCTTTGATCGTTTTTACCGTAATTCACCCTGAAAAGCGCGTGAAAACAGCACCACGTGAACTCTGGCCGATGCCGGTGGTGCATTTCTGAAAAAGGGGCCGGATACATTTATTGGCGGAAAATGTATCCGGCCCCTTTTGTTTGGGCGAATATAGAAGCGCTCCTGGAGTGCCGTAGTGCGTGGGAGCAGGGAAGCGACCGCTGGCCATGAACCCGGGCAGGGGATGGTTTCCCGGTCGGCGTGACTCGGTACCGTGACCCTGCCAAATATGCCGAAACTTCTATTGCGGCCAAGGCCGCTCTCTCAACAATCGCGAGCAAGGCTCGCTGTTACAATCCGGTTTTTTCCAGGTAGCGGTGGGCGATTTCGGTGATGCGGGACTTTTCGGGTTCTTTCAGGTAGGGGGCGACCTGCATCAGCACGCGGGCGATGGCATTTACCTGGGCGGAACTGTCGTTGAGTCCGCGGGCATCCTGCAGGTCGGCAAAGGGAATCCAGTAGGTCAGCGCAAGCAAGAGGCTGTCCGTCAGCAGTTCCTTCTGCATGGCGGGAATATCGAGCACACCGGCCTGTTCCAGACCGTTGAGCGAGTTGGCGGCGGCCTGGCGTTCGCGCGCCAGCAAGCCGCGCATGGCGCGATCAAGATCCGGGATGCGGGCCTTCAGGTCGGCCAGGTTGCGGTACAGGAAACGGAATTCTCCCTTGAGCTCAAAGCTCAGGTGCATCTGGAACCACAGGTCGTCGGTACTGAACAGTACGTTGTCCGGAATCTCGATCAGCGGCTGGAACCGCGCCAGGAAACGCTTGAACAACTCGATGACGATGTCGTCCTTGCTGCGGAAATGGTAATACAGGTTGCCCGGGCTGATGTCCGCCTCGTCCGCGATCTGGTTGGTCGTGACGTTGGGCTCGCCGTACGCATTGAACAGCAGCAGGCTGGTGCCCAGGATCAGTTCCCTGGTATCGCGGCGCGCCACTTTCCTAGACTTCGACGCCCAGCTTGGTCACCAGCTTGATGTACTGCTGCTGAGCTTCCTGCGCGCTCGTGCCGGCCAGTTTTCCCCAGGCTTCGTACTTGGCCGAGCCGACAAAATCGAAGAAGCCAGGCTTCGGGCCGGAGACGTCACCGGACGAGCCCTGCTTGTAGAGGGCATAAAGTTGCAGCATGGTATTGTCGTCCGGCCTTTCGGTCAGCGACTTTACGGCAACGGCGGCTTTTTCGAACTGTTCCTTGAGTTCGCTCATGGTGGTTTTCTCCCGTCAGTTTATCGCGCGCTAGCAACAGCACGCTGTTCTGCTATGATCCTATCACGATCAGAATCAGAATCCGGAATGTCACATTCAAGCAGCTTGTTGGGCGTTCACACCGGATTCCACCTCATCCTGGAGGCATAGAGCATGAGTTATTTCGTCACGGGCGGCACCGGGTTTATCGGCCAGAACCTTATCGAGCTTCTACTCAAACGCAGGGGGCAGGTTTACGTCTTGGTGCGCAAGGGTTCGGAAGAAAAACTGGAAAAACTGCAACTTCGGGCCGGGAAAGCGGCGTCCCGTATCGTTCCGGTCACCGGGGACCTGACCCGGCCCTACCTGGGCATTGGCCCCAAGATGCGCAAGGAACTGCAGGGTAAAGTCCGGCATTTTTTTCACTCCGGCGCGATTTACGATCTGAAGGCGGACGCGGCGTCACAGGAAGCGGCTAACGTTGGCGGCACCCGCAACGCGGTGCGCCTGGCGGCGGCGATCAAGGCCGGACGTTTTCACCACGTCAGTTCAATTGCGGCGGCCGGCCTGTACCCGGGCATATTTACCGAGGACATGTTCGACGAGGCGATGGGGCTGGATAACGCGTATTTCCGCACCAAGCACGAATCCGAGGGCGTGGTTCGTAACGAGTGCAAGATACCCTGGCGCGTCTATCGCCCAGGCATCGTGGTGGGTAACTCGGAAACCGGTGAGATCGACAAGATCGACGGGCCCTATTACTTTTTCAAGCTGATCCAGAAACTCCGCAAGACCCTGCCGCCGTGGATGCCGGCCATCGGCCTCGAAGGCGGCCGGATCAATATTGTACCGGTGGATTTCGTGGTCAAGGCGATGGACCATATCGCCCACCTGCCGCGGCAGGACGGCAAGTGTTTCCACCTGACCGACCCCAAGCCCAAACGTATCGGGAATGTCCTTAATATCTTTGCTCAGGCCGGGCACGCGCCGCAGATGAGCATGCGTTTCGATGCCCGGATGTTCAATTTCATCCCGTCGACGGTGAAGCAGGGCATGATGATGCTGCCGCCGGTACGCCGGATTTACCGCCATGTGCTCAACGACCTGGGCATGCCTCCCGACGTGATGAAGTTCATCAATTACCCGACCAAGTTTGACGCGCGCGATACGCAGCGCCTGCTCAAAGGCAGCGGCATCCGCGTGCCGCCGCTGGAGGATTACGCCTGGCGCCTGTGGGACTACTGGGAACGTAACCTTGATCCCGACCTGTTCATCGATCGCAGCCTGCGCGGACATGTCGAAGGCAAGGTCGTGGTGATCACGGGCGGCTCTTCCGGTATCGGGCAGGCGACCGCCGTGATGATGGCGCAGGCCGGGGCGAAGGTGGCCCTGGTAGCGCGCGACCCTGAAAAACTTGCCCTCACGGTGAAAGAAATCACCGAGGACGGTGGCGAGGCCAGGGCGTTCTCTGCTGACGTCACCGACACGGATTCGGTCAGCGCCGCGGTCAAGAAAATCAACAAGGAGATGGGCAACGTGGAAGTGCTGGTCAACAGCGCAGGCCGTTCGATACGCCGCGGCATCGCGTCGTCCTATGACCGATTCCACGATTTCGAGCGCTGCATGGACGTCAATTATTTCGGCAGCCTGCGCATGATTATGGGCGTGCTGCCGGTGATGGAAAAGAGGCACAAGGGACATATCATCAATATCTCTTCCATCGGGGTGCTGTCCAACGCGCCGCGTTTTTCCGCCTATGTCTCGTCAAAGGCGGCGCTTGACGCGTTCTCGCGCTGCGCCTCGGCCGAGTTCAGCGACACCGGCGTGAGTTTTACCACGATCAATATGCCGCTGGTGCGTACACCGATGATTGCGCCGACCAAGATGTACGATAACGTACCAACCATTTCGCCGGAAGAAGCCGCCGCGATGGTCAAGCAGGCGGTGATCTACAAGCCGCAGCGGATTGCCACGCGGCTCGGGATTTTCGCCCAGGTGCTGCACTCGGTGGCGCCGAAAGTGGCGGAGATCATCATGAACAGCGCGTTCCGGATGTTTCCGGATTCGGCCGCGGCAAAAGGCGTCAAAGATCACCAGGCAGAAGCCTCGCAGGAACAGGTCGCTTTTGCCAGCCTGATGCGCGGCATCCACTGGTAGGGAGCAAACATGTTGAATACGGGAGACAAGGCGCCGCTGTTCGCGCTGCAGGATGACCAGGGTGAAACCTTTGAACTCGAGCAACATCTGGGTGAGAAAATCCTGCTGGTATTTTACCCGGGTGACGACACGCCGGTATGCACGCGCCAGCTGTGCGATTACCGCGACGGGATCGAAGCCTTCGAGGGCCTCGGGGTCAGCGTGGTTGGTATCAGTGGCGACAGCGGCGAGTCACACCGCAAGTTCCGCGAGAAACACGATCTGCCTTTCACGCTGCTAAGCGACCCGGACCTGTCGGTGGCGGCGCAATACGACAGCAAGGGCATGCTCGGTATGAAGCGTTCGGTGTTCCTGGTGGACGAGCAAGGCGTGATCCGTTACCGGCACGTCGAGTCGGTTGCCGTATTCCGGCGCAAACGTGAAGAATTGCTGGAGGCCATTTCTGCAATCGCCTGACAGAGTGAGGGGCGGCTATGAAAAAACCGGGAGCGGACCTGCTCCGGCACATGCTGGCCAGGAACCATGGACTGGCCGAAAAAACCCGGGCGCCGGAATTTCCGCTGAGACAGTTTGAAACCCTGCAGTCGTGGCAGTTGGATCGCCTGACCACCACGTTCAGCGACCTGTACCAGCAAGAGGGCTATCGTCACGCGGTCGAATTTTTTGTTTCCGACCTCTACGGTGGCCTGGATTTCCGGGAAAGGGACCAGGAAATGGGCCGCGTGATGCCGATCATGGTCCGTTTTCTCCCCGACAAAGCCCTGGTAGCGCTGGCTGAAGCATTCGAGTTGCAGGCGATCAGTCTCGAGTACGACTTCAAGATGGCGGATTACATGGCGCGGCAAGGCGTGGACGAGATTGACATGGTGTCTTATTGCCGTGTCTACCTCGCCAGCAGTGACCGCATTGGCCGTGAACGCCAGATAGAGTTGTTTCCCAAGATTGGTCGTGACCTGAACAAACTGGTAAGAAAATCCGTTGTCAATTACCTGTTGCGCATGCTGCGCGGGCCGGCGCACGCCGCCGGGTTCGGCCGGCTACAGGAGTTCCTCGAGTCCGGTCTCGACTCATTCCGGGCCCTGAAAGACCCGGACTATTTTGTCGACACGATTTACCGGCGGGAGTGGGGGGCCATGGAACGCCTGTTCGCCGGTGATCCGGACCCTTTCAGGCTCCGGGAAAGGTGCAGTTGAAGTGTTCCGTGAGGTAGGAAACGATTTCCTGTTCGATGCGGCCTTTCAAGAACATCAGCACCAGGCCGAGCCGGGCCTTGATCCGGATTTCACTGTCCCGTACGGTGATGGTTCCGTCCACCCCAGGCCTTTCGAAATGAATGTGATCACCGCTCCAGGCATAGTCGATGTCGAATTTCCGCGCCAGGTCAGCCGCCAGGCGATCGGCCGCCGACTTGGCTTCTTCGTGTTTCATCGAATGGTGGGCATGCATATCAATGTTCGACATGGAACGGTTCCGCTGTCCTCGAAGCCGTCCAGTTTAGACGGGGCGGACGACAGGTTCCAGTGCCGCAGGGAGGTCGCATGAAACTTCGGCGTGTTTTGCTCTTGCTGCCGGCGGCGCTGTTGTTGTTGCTGGTGTTTTCTTACTTGGCGGCCGAATACTGGCTCGAGTCGGCCGCTGGGCGGCGCGCGATAGAAAGTGCACTGAGCGACACGGCCGGTCTGCCGGTGCGCCTGGACGGGGATTTCGACATCATGTTTCTGCCGCTTCCCGGCGTCCGTGGCACCAGCCTGACCGCCCTGGATCGAGGCACGGGCGAGGCGATTGCGACGAGCCAACTGTTTGAGGCGGAACTCGCGCTCGGGCCGCTGTTGCGCAAAGAACTGGAAGTCAATCATCTGAAACTTCAGAAGCTCGTGCTGGGCGCGCGCGGTGGCGCGCGTTTCGCCATTCCGGCCTTCGGTATCAGCGGTTTCGCCCCCGGCCGTGACACGGGCATTGAAATCGACCTCGGCTGGCTGGGCAGGGTTGAAGGCAGCTTCAATTGGAAGCCGGCGCAAACCCGGGTCGGGCTCGACCTGACCTGGGCTGCCGAGGACCGGCAGGCCATTGAACTGGATGGCGACCTCCAGTACCTGCCGGGTCTGGTCCGTTTCGATCGCTTTGCGGCCGTTATCGGCGGCCAGTCGGTTGGCGGTCAGGGCTGCTTGCTGCAGCGCGAGCAGCCGTCATTGAACCTGGAACTGGAAGCGGGGGAACTGGACCTGGATGCCCTGGTGGCAGGCCTGCCCGGCGGGCAGGGCGCGGCCGGCGGGCTTCCGCTCGATATCAACCTGCGGTTGCGCGCCGCGGCGCTGCGTCGTGGTGATGTTCTGGCGACCGATACCGTGCTCGAGTTCGGTGCGCCGCCAGCCTGCCCCTGAACCGCGGCCTACGGGCGTTTGATTGCGGTATGCCTTCCCCGGAATAGGTTATACAATGATGGTTTGGCTGGACCAATACGCTTTCCGGGAATGCAGGTTTGAATAAAAAATCCGAAGACAAACAGAAACTGACGGCAGTCCGTGATGAGATTGACAGCCTCGACGAACAGATCCAGGAACTGATCAACCGGCGGGCCAGGCTGGCTTTCCGTGTCATGGAAAGCAAGGGCGGCGCCAGCGATGCCATTCATTATTACCGCCCTGAGCGCGAGGCCCAGGTGCTCAGGGCCGTGCAGGAACGCAACCAGGGTCCCCTGAGCGACAGCGAGATGTTGCGCCTTTTCCGTGAAATCATGTCGGCCTGCCTGGCCCAGCAGGAGCCCCTCAAGGTGGCCTACCTGGGGCCGGAAGGAACCTTTACGCAGCAGGCCGTGCACCGTCATTTCGGCCATTCCGTGCATACTTCCAGCCTGCCCACCATCGACGACGTTTTCGAGCAGGTGCAGTCCGGGGACAACGATTTCGGCGTGGTGCCGGTGGAGAATTCCACCCAAGGCATCGTCAGCCACACTCTGGACAACTTCCTGTTCTCGGATCTGAAAATCTGCGGCGAGATCGAACTGCGGGTGCGCCAGAACCTGCTCACCCTGGGCAAGAGCCTGCAGCAGATCGAACGGGTCTATTCCCACGAACAGTCGCTGTCGCAGTGCAAAAACTGGCTGCGTACGCACTTGCCGGGGGTCGAACTGGTTGCCGTCAGCAGCAACAGCGAGGCGGCGCGCCGGGTGCGTACGACACCGGAAGCCGCCGCCATCGGTGGCCGCTCTGCAGCTGAAGTGTATGGCCTGCCGGTGTTGTTTGCCGATATCGAGGACCACCCGGACAATACGACACGTTTTCTCGTGATCGGCCGCGAGATTTTCGCCCCGTCGGGCAACGACAAGACCACGCTCCTGCTTTCCGGCCCGGAAGGCCCTGGACTGTTGCACAGCCTGCTGGAGCCGTTTCACGTGCACGGGCTGAACATGACCCGGATTGAATCGCGGCCGTCGCGGGCGGGCAAGTGGGCCTACGTGTTTTTCGTGGATGTCGAAGGGCATGCGGAAGATCCGCGCCTGGCCCTGGCCCTTGAAGACTTGGCCAAGGTCAGCAAACTTTCCCGCGTATTGGGTTCCTACCCACGGGCCGTACTCGCGGCAAAAACATGATCCTGAAGACGGCAGCCGCGCGCGCTCCGCTGAGGGGTGAATTGACGCCTCCGGGTGATAAATCCATATCGCACCGATCGCTGATATTTGGTTGCCTCGCTTGCGGTGAAACCCGGGTCGAGGGCTTGCTGGAAAGCGAGGACGTGAACGCCACTGCCGAGGCCTGCCGCCAATTGGGCATGTCCATGAATCGCGAGGGCGACGTCCTGGTTCTCGAAGGCGTGGGCGACCGCGGACTGAGCGCACCATCGGCCGACCTGGACATGGGCAATTCCGGCACCGCGATGCGCCTGCTGGCCGGCGTGCTGGCCGCCCAGCCTTTTGACTCCACGCTGGTCGGTGATCAGTCCCTGAGCCAACGGCCGATGCAGCGCATCGTCACGCCGCTGCGCATGATGGGAGCAGACATAGAAACGGGCCGGGACGGCACGCCGCCGCTGCGTATCCGTGGAGTGCCGGGTGGATTGCAGGGAATCGCCTATGATTCGCCGGTCGCCAGCGCCCAGGTCAAGTCCTGCCTGTTGCTGGCGGGACTCTATGCCAGGGGCCGGACGACTGTCAATGAACCGCTGAGGAGCCGCGACCACAGCGAGAGAATGCTGCCGGCCTTCGGCGTTGAATTGCTGGGCGATTGCGGCGTCGTCGGCGGCAGTCGACTTACAGGCACCTCGCTTCGCGTTCCTGCCGATATTTCCTCGGCGGCGTTTTTCCTGGTCGCCGCCGCGCTGGTGCCGGGCTCGGAGCTGCTGTTGAAGAACGTGGGCCTGAATGAAACACGGGATGGCATCGTACACGTGATGCGGGCCATGGGCGCCGACCTGACCGTCGAGAGTGCCCGGGTGTCCGGCGGTGAGAAGGTTGCCGATCTCCGGATCCGCTATGCCGGACGCCTGCGCGGCACCGTCATCCCGGTTGACATCGTGCCCTCGCTGATCGATGAACTGCCCGTGATCCTGGCCCTGGCTGCTTGCTGCGAGGGCACAACGCGCCTGCGCGGTGCGGCCGAACTGCGGGTCAAGGAAAGCGACCGCCTGGCGGTGATGGCGCGCGGCCTGGAGAGGCTGGGTGTCAAGCTCGAGGAATTTGAAGACGGCATGGACGTGCACGGTGGGTCCGTTGGCGGCGGTGAAGTCGACGGTGCCGGGGACCACCGCTGCGCCATGAGTTTCTGTGTCCTGGGGCAGGTGGCCTCGGGGCCGGTGACGGTCAATGGATGCCACAACATCAATACCTCCTACCCCGGGTTTGTCAGTGACTTGTCCGGCCTGGGCGGTAATGTCGCTCCCGGGAACTGTTCCGCGGGGGCGGTTTCTTGAACCCGGTACCGGTCATTACGATCGATGGGCCGGGTGGCTCCGGCAAGGGGACGATTTCGATGCGTCTGGCGGAAACGCTGGGTTGGCACCTGCTCGACAGCGGGGCCCTGTACCGCCTGGTCGCGGTGGCGGCGCTGGACCGTGGCGTCGATCCCGGTGACGAGGCCGGCCTGGTCAGGGTCGCGAGTGAACTGGACGCCCGCTTCGATGCCTCACCCGAGGGTGTGACGATCATGCTGGACGGCCGCTGTATTACCGATCGCCTGCGCGCCCACGAGACCAGCGCGATGGCTTCACAGGTGGCAGCTTTCCCATTGGTCAGGGCCGCTTTGGGTGAACGCCAGAGGGCTTTCAGGCGGGCGCCGGGCCTGGTCGCCGACGGCCGTGACATGGGTACGGTGATTTTTCCCGACGCCATACTCAAGATTTTTTTGACCGCCAGCGCCGAGGCGCGCGCCGAGAGACGCTATAAGCAGTTGAAAGAAAAAGGAGAAAGTGTTAATCTCTCGCGCCTTTTCCAGGATATCAAAAAACGGGACGAGCGAGACAGTTCCAGGGCGGTTGCGCCTTTGAAACCTGCTGCGGACGCCCACGTGATTGATTCCACGAAAATGAGTATCAAAGAGGTATTGGAACAGATTCATAAGTTACTTGATGAATCGACAGCATCTAGTTGATTTTATGATTTTTATGTTCCATTCCCTTTGTGGGAGCCCGCTTGCGGGCAACTTTCGAGGTCGCGGCTTACGCGGCTCCTGCATAGAGAATGGATTTTTTGAACGGGCATTTTGCCCCACAACCCTTGGGTGGGTGGTTACCGCAACGGTAGTCCACCTGTGAGTAAACAAACATGACTGAAAGTTTTGCAGCATTATTGGAAGAAAGCCTGGCGCAACAAGATCTCAAGCCAGGAACCATCGTAACCGGCACCATCATGGAAATTCGCAACGACACCGTTGTGGTCAACGCCGGACTGAAATCGGAAGGAATCGTTCCCATCAGCCAATTCAAGAACCTCCAGGGTGAACTGGAGATTGAACTGGGTGATGAAGTCCAGGTTGCGCTGGATTCGCTCGAAGACGGCTTCGGCGAAACCCGGCTCTCCCGCGACAAGGCCAAGCGCGCGCTTGTCTGGGACAAGCTGGAAGGCGCCTTCGAAGGCGACGAGACCGTCGAAGGCAAGATCAGCGGTAAGGTCAAAGGCGGCTTTACGGTTGACATCGAGGATATCCGCGCATTCCTGCCCGGCTCGCTGGTGGACGTGCGCCCGGTCCGCGACCCGGCCTACCTGGAAGGCAAGGACCTTGAATTCAAGATCATCAAGCTGGACCGAAAACGCAACAATATCGTGGTTTCACGCCGCGCCGTTGTGGAATCGGAGTTCAGCGCCGAGCGTGAAGCTTTGCTGGAGCGCCTGGAAGAAGGCGCCATCGTGACCGGCGTGGTCAAAAACCTGACCGATTACGGCGCGTTCCTGGACCTCGGCGGTATTGACGGCCTGCTGCACATCACCGACATGGCCTGGAAGCGGGTTCACCACCCGAGCGAAGTCGTCAACGTCGGCGACGAACTGGAAGTGCGTGTGCTGCGTTTCGACCGTGAACGCAACCGTGTTTCACTTGGCCTCAAGCAGCTGGGCGACGATCCGTGGATGGATCTCTCGCGCCGCTACCCGGTCAGCACGCGCCTGTTTGGCAAGATCTCCAACATCACCGATTACGGTTGCTTCGTGGAGATCGAAGACGGCGTCGAAGGCCTGGTCCACGTGTCCGAGATGGACTGGACCAACAAGAACGTCAACCCGGCCAAGGTCGTTCACACCGGTGACGAGGTGGAAGTGATGGTGCTGGATATCGACGAAGAGCGCCGCCGCATTTCGCTGGGCATGAAGCAGTGCCAGTCAAATCCGTGGGAAACCTTCGCCGCCACGCACAACAAGGGCGACAAGGTGACCGGTGGAATCAAGTCCATCACGGACTTCGGTATCTTCATCGGCCTGGACGGCGGCATCGACGGCCTGGTTCACCTGTCCGACATCTCCTGGCAGGATGGCGGGGAAGACGCCGTGCGCAATTTCCGTAAAGGTGAAGACGTCGAAGCGGTCGTGCTGGCCGTCGATCCCGAGCGCGAGCGCATCTCCCTGGGTATCAAGCAGCTTGACCAGGATCCTTTCGCCACCTACATGGCCGAGCACCCGCGTGGTTCGCTGGTCAAGGGCAAGGTGAAGGAAGTGGATGCCCGCGGTGCGGTCATCGAGCTGGTCGAAGGCGTCGAGGGTTACCTGCGCGCTTCCGATATCAAGGAAGAGCGGGTCGAAGACGCCAGCCGTGAACTGTCTGTCGGTGATGAGATCGAGGCCAAGTTCGTCAGCCTGGATCGCAAGAACCGCACGCTGAGCCTGTCCATCCGCGCCAAGGACGATGCCGAACTGGCAGAAGCCCTGCGCGAGTACAAGCAGAGCAGTGCTTCCGGCGGTACCACGTCCCTGGGCGACCTGCTCAAGGAACAGCTGGACCAGGAATCCTGATCCGGTATTATGGCTAGAATGTATACGGGGCTGGATTTCAGCCCCGTATATCAATAAAATCAATATAATAGCGATCAGGGACAGGATATACCCCAATGACAAAATCTGAATTGATCGATCAGTTGGCAGAATTGCAGCAGCATCTGGCCCACCTGGATGTGGAACTCGGTGTGAAATCCATTCTTGAACAGATGAGTGCGGCACTCTCCAGCGGTGACCGTATCGAGATCCGTGGTTTTGGCAGCTTCTCGCTGCACTACCGCGCGCCGCGCATGGGCCGCAACCCCAAGACCGGTGATTCCGTTGCCTTGCCGGGGAAACACGTCCCGCATTTCAAACCAGGTAAAGCCCTGCGCGAACGCGTCGACTACTCCAAGGGCTGACCCCCGCCTTGTACCGGATTCTCTTCATTATCGTCATGATCCTGGCGGTGGCTCTTGGGCTTTTGGTCGGCACTCTCAATTCGGACCTGGTCCAGGTCGACCTGCTTTGGGTTCAGCTTGAATGGCCGCTGGGCCTGCTCATACTCAGTGCTTCCGCGCTCGGGCTCTTTATCGGGCTCATCCTCGCCTGGTTTTTCAGTGTCCTGCCGCTACGCGCCCAGCTCCGCAAAATCCGCGGCCGGGATCCGTATGCATCGCCTGGTGCACTGAAGAACGGCAATGATTGAACTTTTCCTTGTACTGCTCCTGCCCGTTGCCGTCTACCTGGGCTGGTGGCTGGCGCGTTCCCTTGAGAACCGCTCCAGCGCCAAGAGCCGGCAGTTGTTTAGTAACCAGTATTTCCAGGGCCTGAATTACCTGCTCAATGAACAGCCCGACAAGGCGATACAGGTATTCCTCGAACTGGCGGAGGTCAACCAGGACACGGTCGAGACGCACATGGCCCTGGGCAGCCTGTTCCGCCGTCGCGGCGAGGTCGATCGCGCCATACGTTTTCACCAGAACATCATCGCCAAGCGCGGGCTGGAGCCCGAGCAGCGCACCCAGGCGTTGCTGGAACTGGGTGAAGACTATATGAAAGCCGGTTTGCTCGACCGCGCCGAACGGTTGTTCGCCGAGTTGATCGAAACCGATGCCCACACGCCATCGGCCTTGCACAGCCTGCTGGAAATCTACCAGCAGGAAAAAGACTGGGACAAGGCCCTGGAACAGGCGCAGCGCCTGGAGCAGGTCAGCGGTGAGCATATGGGGGATGTCATGTCCCAGTTCTGCTGTGAAATGGCCGAGGCGGCGATGGCGGATAACGACCATGAACTGGCGCGACGGCATCTGCGCCAGGCCCGCCGGCACGACCCGCGCTGTATTCGCACCCGCTTCCTGCTGGCCGGCATTGCGGTGGAAGATGAAGACTGGGAGCGCGCGCTGGGCCTGTACGAAGAAATTGCCGAACTGGACCAGGACTATATCCCCGAACTGCTGGAAGATTATGTCGACGCCGCTGCCAAGGCGGGCGAATCCGCCCGTTGCCGCAGCAAGCTCGGTGAGTGGTCTGAAAAATACAAGGGTATTTCCCTGGTGCTCAAGCTGGCGGATTACCTCGGTGAGGAACAGGGCGGCGATGCGGCCGGCCGTTACCTGGTCGAGACCCTGGCGGCCAAGCCTTCAGTTCGCGGACTGGACCGCTTGATCGAACTCAAGGCCGACGGGCACCTGCAGTCGGAGTCCAGCGATGACATCCTCAAGGCGGTCACCACCCGGCTCATGTCGAGGCAACCGGCCTACCGTTGCCATCATTGCGGTTTCAGTGGCCAGACGCACCACTGGCAGTGCCCCAGTTGCCGTCACTGGAGCACGACCAAGAAGATCCACGGCGTTCTCGGAGAATAGGGGGCGGGGTGGACACCGTGCTGGTCATCGCTCCGGCCGCGTTCCTTTCTTTTCTGCTGAGCGGCGTCGCGACCTGGTACGCCAGGCGCCGGGGCCTGTTTGACCATCCCGGCGCGCGCCACAGCCACAGTGAGCCGACTCCGCGTGGCGGGGGCGCCGGGCTGGTACTGGCTTTCCTTGTTTCGATCGTCCTGCTGCTGGCTTTTTCGCAGCGTCCCCTTATCTCGATGCACATTCTGCCGACCCTGTTGAGCGGGACGCTGGCCATGGCCATCACCGGCTGGTGGGACGACCACCACGATCTCAGCGCCCGGTTTCGTTTCGCGGTTCAGCTCGGGGTCAGCTTGTTCCTGTTATGGTCGCTGCGGAAATCCGGATGGGTCGATGGCTGGTTTATTTTCGCAATAGGCGTTCTGTTTACCGCCTGGATGATCAACCTGTTCAATTTCATGGACGGCAGTAACGGTATGGCGGGTTGCCAGGGCGTATTCGCATTTGGCGTGTTGGCCTGGCTGTTCACGCGGGGCGGTGATCCCGGCGCCGCCACGGTGGCCTTGCTGATGCTTGCCTGTTGCGTGGGGTTTCTGCCCTGGAACCTGGGCAAGGCGCGTGTTTTCCTGGGTGATGTGGGCAGCCTGCCGCTGGGATTCATGATCGCGGCACTGCTGCTGTACGGGGCGGAATCAGGGGCTTTCAGCCTGCCCGTGGCGTTGATGGTGATGGCCCTTTTCCTGGCCGATGCCAGCCTGACCCTGATGGTCAGGGTATTGAAAGGAGAGCGGTGGTATAATGCGCACCGGCAACACCTCTATCAGCGGATCATTGCCGTGGGTTGGACCCATGGCCGTGTTCTTCTTTTGTACCAGGCGGTTAACCTTGCACTGGTACTGCCGGGAATTGTTATTGGAGTCAATTACCCGGTCCTGGCCTGGCCTCTGGCCGTGGCCCTTGGCCTGGCGCTTGCGCTGGGCTGGTACCTGTCAATAAGAAAAATTGGAGTGCTCGCTGTAGCGGGATAACAATATGAACGTCATGCGCATTTTGCGTCATCCGCGTGCAGCCGTTGTCGCTCACGATCTGGTGATGGTGATTATTTCCTGGCTCGCCGCCGGGTGGATTATCCACCGGGGCGGGTTTGCCGGCGTTATCGATTCCTTGCCAATCATCACCGAACTTTTCCTGATCACCCTGGTGCAGGGACTCGTCCTTTGGTCGACCGGCCTGTACAAAGGGTTGTGGCGTTTCGCCAGCTTTCCCGACCTGTGGAATATTGCCCGCGCCTGCACCTTCGGCACGATTCTGATCATCAGCGCCCTGACCATCTTTTACGGTGCGGAAGTCAGGCAGGTCCTGCCTGCCGTGCTGATTTATCCCGGAATCCTGTTCCTGACGCTTGGCCTGCCACGCATGTGCTACCGCTTCTGGAAGGACTCCAGGCTGCCTGACACCTCGCGGACGCAGGGGCTGAAAAGGGCCCTGATCCTGGGTGCAGGCCGCTCGGGCGCCATGCTGGAGCGCGAATTGCGTCACCGGGGCGCGTCCGACGTGGTCGGTTTTCTCGACGATGACCGCCGCCTGCGCAGCGCCCAGGTCCACGGTGTGCCGGTGCTGGGCACGATCGACCAGTTACCGCGCGTGGCCCGCGAAGTGGGCGCCGACCAGGCCATTATCGCGATGCCCTCGGCGACCAACCAGGAGATGCAGCGCATCGTCGGTATCTGCGAACAGAGCAACATCGAGTTCCGTACCCTGCCGACGCTGAACGACCTCGGCAACAAGGCGACCCGCATCGATGACCTCAAGCGCGTCGCCATCGATGACCTGCTGGGCCGCGAGCCGGTCAGCCTGGTATGGGACGCCATTCGCGAGGGACTGGCGGGCAAACGCGTGATGATTACCGGCGGTGGCGGCTCCATCGGTTCCGAGCTGTGCCGGCAGATCGCCCGGCTGAACCCGGTCGAACTGATCGTGGTAGACAATGGCGAGTACGCCTTGTACCGCATCGATCACGAACTGCAGACCGAGTTCCAGGACCTGATTTTTTACAGCGTGCTGGGTGATATCTGCGATTCGGCCACGGTCGAAAAGGTCGTGGGTGAATACAAGCCCGACATGATTTTCCACGCGGCTGCTTACAAGCACCTGCCGATCCTGCAGACCCAGGTCCGCGAGGCGTTTCGCAACAACGTACTGGGCACCATGCGCCTGAGCGAGGCGGCCGAGCGGCACGGTGTCGAAACCTTCGTGCTGATTTCCACGGACAAGGCGGTCAACCCGGCCAATATCATGGGCGCCACCAAGCGCGTGGCCGAAATGGTCTGTCAGAACATGAACGCCCGTTCCGGTACGCGCTACATCACGGTTCGTTTCGGTAACGTGCTCAATTCCAATGGCAGCGTGGTTCCGCTGTTCAAGGAACAGATTGCCAAGGGGGGGCCGGTCACGGTCACCCACCCCGAGATTTCACGCTATTTCATGACCATTTCCGAGGCCAGCCAGCTCATCATGCAGGCGGCCGTGCTGGGCAGTGGCGGTGAAATTTACGTGCTCGACATGGGTGAGCCGGTCAAGATCACCTACCTTGCGGAACAGTTGATACGCCTGTCCGGCAAAGAGCCCGGCAAAGACATCCAGATCGTCTACACGGGCCTGCGCCCGGGCGAGAAGCTGTTCGAGGAACTGTTCCACGAGCTCGAGCCCTACGAAACCACGCAGCACGAAAAAATCTTCCTGGCGCACCCGCGGCAGGGCAACTGGGATAACCTGACCGTTGAATTGCGCTCGGCCGAGACGGCGGTGAAACGCTATGACACCCGCCAGCTCAAGGACATCCTGCTGCGCCTCGTTCCTGAAATGGCCAAAACGCCGATCAGCACCAAGCCGGGCGCCGCGGCCGAAGTCGTGTCGATCAACCGGCCGAGGGGGAGGTAAGAACGATGGCGTTTCCGCGCCCAATCCGTAAAGCCGTCTTTCCCGTTGCGGGCATGGGAACCCGTTTCCTGCCTGCAACCAAGTCCATTCCGAAGGAAATGCTGCCCATCGTGGACAAACCCTTGATCCAGTACGCGGTGGAAGAGGCCCTGGAAGCCGGGATCGAGACGCTGATTTTTATCACGAGCAGCGCCAAGCACACGATTTCAGATCATTTCAGTTCAGCTTTTGAGCTGGAAACCAAGCTGACGCGTGCCCGGAAAATGGAGTTGCTCAAGCGCATCACGAATATCGTTCCGGACCGGATCGATCGCGTTTACGTCACCCAGACCGAGGCGCTGGGCCTGGGCCACGCCATTCTCTGCGCGGAGGCGGTGGTCGGCGACGAACCCTTCGCCATCTTGCTGGCCGATGATATGGTCAAGAACGACGGGCACGGCGCCCTGTCGCAGATGGTCGACGTGTACGAAAGAACCGGCGCCAGCGTGATCGGCGTGGAAGAAGTCCCCCCCGCGCGGACCAGCAGTTACGGCATCGTTGGCGTGTCTGAAAATGAAGCGGGTTACAAGGCCATTCAAACCATGGTGGAAAAACCCGCCCCGGAAGACGCGCCTTCGAACCTGGGGGTGATTGGCCGCTATATCCTCGACGGTTCGGTTTTCCGTTACCTGCACAACGTGGGCACCGGTTCCGGTGGCGAAATCCAGTTGACGGACGGTATCGCGGCGATGCTGGACAAGTACCCGGTCCTGGCCCTGCCGTTGGAAGGCGAGCGTTATGACTGCGGCAGCCGTCACGGCTTTATCGAGGCCACCATCAAGTACGCCATCGACCACGACGACATCCGCGACGACATGCTCGACCACATGGCCGAACTGCTCAAAGCTCACGGGCGGCTCTGATCCGCGGCATGCCCGAGGTACGACCCAAGGCAGAATGGCCGAAAGGACAGATTGTCCTGCTGTCGCATCATTCTAAAGTCCTGGCACCAAACCCCTGGAACGACCCGGTGGACCGGGAAGTAGCCGTTTACCTGCCACATGCTTATTCGGATTCCGGCGAACCCTGTGTGGCCCTGTGGGACCTTGCCGCCTATACCAACTCCGGCCCGGGGCACCTGAACTGGCGCAACCACGGCGAGAACCTGCAAAGCCGGCTCGACCGGCTGATCGGCAGTGGCGCGATGGACCCCGCGGTTGTCGTGGTGCCGGATTGTTACACCTCGCTGGGCGGCAACCAGTACGTCAATTCACCATCCGTGGGGCTTTATGCTGACTACCTGGTTCATGAGCTGGTGCCCCTGGTCGAGCGGGAGTTGAACGTCGTTGCAGGCCGTAATGGCCGTGCGCTGTTTGGCAAGTCGTCAGGCGGATACGGTGCGCTTTATCATGCCATGCACTATCCACGGACCTGGGGCGCCGCCGCCAGCCACGCCGGCGACATGGGCTTCGACCTGTTGTTCAAAGGCGAATTTCCCGTGGCCTGTTCCTTGCTGGCGCCGCTGAAGGGCGACACAGAATCCTTTATTCGAGCGTTCTGGCGAAAAAACCGTCCCAATGGGCGCGATTTCACGGTCATGATGATCCTGGCCATGGCGGCCAGCTATGACCCCGATACGGCGAACCCGGCATCCATTCAGCTGCCGTTCGACCTGCGAACCTGTGAGGTTGACGAGCAGCGCTGGGCCAACTGGCTGGCTTTCGACCCGCTGGTGATGCTGGAAAACCATGTCGATGCCCTCAAGTCGCTGGGCGGCCTGTACCTCGATGTCGGCATGTACGACCAGTACCATATCCAGTATGGTGCGCGGCGGTTTACGGATCGCCTCATTGAACTCGGGGTGCCGCACCATTACGAGGAGTTCGAAGGCACCCATTCATCGATCGACTGGCGCCTGGATACCTCGCTGCCTTTCCTGGTCAATGCCTTGAAAAAGGGCCTGGCCGAGGCAATCTAAAGACTCTGAACCGCCAGCAAATTGTGGGAGCGGCTTGAGCCGCGATTAATCACAGCCAAAAACGGAAACACGAATGATCGAAATTACCCAAACCGCACAAGCGTATTTCAAAAAACTCATCGACCAGCAGGACGAAGAAGAACTCGGGTTGCGCATCTCGGTCAGTCACCCCGGCACGCCGGGCGCTGCCTGCGACTTGCAGTTCAGCCCCAAAGGCCAGGCCATGCCGGACGACCACGTGCGCGAATTCGACGGCTTCAAGCTGTTTGTCGCCGATGCCAGCGTCAAGTGGCTGGACAAGGCCGAGATCGATTTCGAGGAGGACCCGACCGGTGGCCAGCTGACCATCAAGGCGCCGGGCATTAAGGGCTCCGAGCCCAACAGCGACGCCTCGCTGGAAGACCGGGTGAGCTGGCTGTTGCAGACCGAGATCAACCCCTCGTTGGCGGCCCATGGCGGACACGTGGCGCTGGTGGAGATCACCGAGCAGAAAGAAGTCATCCTGCAGTTCGGCGGCGGCTGCCAGGGTTGCGGCATGGCCGACGTGACCATGAAACAGGGCATCGAGCAGACCCTGTCACGGCATATCCCCGAGATTACTGCCGTGAAGGATGTTACTGACCACCAGAGCGGCACCAACCCCTACTACGCATCCGAATCCGAAGGCGAATCCCCGATGTAGGAGCACCCCCTGTCGGAGCGGCTTTAGCCGCGATGAAAAACGGGCCGTATAGGCCCGTTTTTTGTAGTTCGAAAAATATCGCGGCTAAAGCCGCTCCTACACGTTACTTAATCGAAAGATCCTTCAATCCATCCTGGGATGCATACCAGGCCGCCAAATCCTTAATATCCTGGTCTGTCAGGCCAGCCGCCATCGGCGCCATGATCATATTGGTCCGGCGACCGTCACGGTAGTCACGCAGGGCTTTTTCCATGTAACTTGCATATTGCCCGGCCAGGTTGGGGTAGTCGGGCACCACGCTCTTGCCGTCCAGCCCGTGGCAGGCCTGGCAGGTGAGCGACTTGGCTTTGCCGGCGCTGGGATTACCCTTGGCCACGGCGGTAAAGGGTAGGGCGGCCAGAAGCAGGGCCAGTGCGATGTGCTTGATTGTGCTGCTTTTCATATCGCCCCCTATTCCGCGCCCAGTGATGAAAAATAGGCGGAGATATCGGCAATGTCCTGGTCTGACAGGCTTTCCGCCTGTAGCTGCATCGTCGAGTGCTGACGTTCTCCGTCCCGGTATGCTTTCAGCGCCGCCTCGAGGTAGGCCACGTTCTGGCCACCGATCTTCGGCACATGGTAAGTGGGGTAAACATTCTTGTAACCCGGGATGCCGTGGCAGCCGCTACAGGTATATGATTTGAGCTTGCCGGCTTCGATGTCGCCGGCGGCATGAGCAGTACCTGCGGGCACAACAAAGCAGGCTGCGGTCAGCAGAAAAGTGTGGAAAGACAACTTCAGCATTTTAGCCTCTTGATTATGTTTTTATGGAACACGATAGCGGGTGAGTATACCTGTTGGCTCCAACATGGCAAATTGGCTCAACAAAAATTCCGCGACCTGCTCTGCAAACTGCCTGCCAGTTCACTGAAATCAAAGACCCGTTGTGCGATCAGGTGGTGCACGTCGCCGTCGGTTTCCAGCACGCCATCCACCGCCAGCAGCGAGGCGCCGAGGATCTCGGCACGCTGCTTTTCGAACAGGTGCGGCCAGATCACGATATTGACGCAGCCTGTTTCGTCTTCGAGGGTCAGGAACAGGGTGCCGCTGGCCGTCATGGGGCGCTGGCGCATGGTGATCAGACCGCAGGCGCGCACCCGGGCGCCATGAGGTTTTTGGTGCAATTCACGTGCGGTAATGGCTCTCCTGCGCCGTAGAACGGACCGTAGCAGGGAAACGGGGTGCGGGCCGAGGGTCAGGCCGGTGCTGGCGTAGTCGGCGCGCATATCGTCTTCTCGTGAAGGGGGGCGGATGGTGACGGAGTCCTGGTTCTGTGGGAGCGGCTTTAGCCGCGATTTTGGCTCCGGATCGCGGCTAAAGCCGCTCCCACTGGATGGTGTCAGCAAATCATCTACAGGTTTCTCGACGGCAGCGACTTCCCAGCGGGCGCGGTGGCGGTGGCCGGTAAGGCCGCGCAGGGCGGCTGCTTCGGCCAGTACGGCGAGGTCGTGGCGGTCGAGATTGGCCCGGTGAGTGAGGTCCTGTAGGTTGTGGAAGGGACCTTGCTGGCGTGCTTCGGCTATGCGGTTCGCGCTGGCCTGGCGCATGCCTTTGACCTGGCGCAGGCCTAAACGAAGAGCGTGCTTCTCCTGCTGTGGGAGCGGCTTTAGCCGCGATTTTGGCTCCGGATCGCGGCTAAAGCCGCTCCCACCATTCTCCAGCGCGCAGTCCCAGTCGCTGTAACGGACGTCGGCCGGCAGCACTTTTACGCCGTGGCGCTGTGCGTCCTGCACCAGTTGGGCGGGCTGATAAAAACCCATCGGTTGCGAGTTGAGCAGGGCGCAGGTGAATGCCGCGGGGTGGTGGCGTTTCAGCCAGGCGGAAACGTAGACCAGCAAGGCGAAGCTGGCGGCGTGCGACTCGGGGAAGCCGTAGTCGCCGAAGCCCTGGATCTGGCGGTAGATGCGCTCGGCGAAGTCTTCGCCGTAACCGCGCTCCAGCATGCCGTCGACCAGGCGCCGGTGCATGTGCTCCATGCCGCCACGGCGCGACCAGGCGGCCATCGAGCGGCGCAGCAGGTCGGCCTCGGAGCCGCTGAAACCGGCGGCGACCATGGCGATCTGCATCACCTGTTCCTGGAAGATCGGTACGCCCAGGGTCCGCTCCAGAACGGCCTTCAGGTCTTGCGAAGGGTATTCGACCTGTTCAAGGCCACGCCGCCGTTGCAGGTAGGGATGCACCATGTTGCCCTGGATGGGGCCCGGCCGGACAATGGCCACCTCGATGACCAGGTCATAAAAACAGGCCGGCTTGAGGCGTGGCAGCATGGCCATTTGCGCCCGCGACTCCACCTGGAACACGCCGATGGTGTCTGCCTTCTGGATCATGGCGTAGGTTTCCGGGTCTTCCGGCGGGATATCGGCCAAAGACAAGGGGTCAGAGTAAAAATTCGCGGAAACGAGGTTGGCATCACGGTGAGCTTGTTTCAAATTTTTACTCTGACCCCGGTTTTTATTGACCAGGTCCAGGCAGCGGTGGATGGCGCTGAGCATGCCGAGGGCGAGGCAGTCCACCTTCAGCAGGCCCAGGGTCTCGAGGTCTTCCTTGTCCCACTGGATGACCGTACGGTTCGCCATCGCGGCGTTTTCCACCGGCACCAGGCTGGCCAGCGGTGCCTCCGAGATCACGAAGCCGCCCACGTGCTGAGACAGGTGGCGCGGGAAGCCGATGATCAACTGCACCAGGTGCACCAGTTGGCGCACCTTCAGGTTGTCCAGCTGGAAACCCTGCTGGCGGATGCGTTGCTCGAAGCCTTCCGGTTTGTCCCACCAGGCGGTGTTGCGCGCCAGCTGGTCGGCCTGGCCCAGCGAGAAGCCCAGCGCCTTGCTCACGTCGCGGATCGCGCTCTTGGGGCGGTAGGTGATGACCGTGGCGGCCAGCGCGGCGCGGTCGCGGCCGTACTTGTGGTAGATGTACTGGATGACTTCCTCACGCCGCTCGTGCTCGAAATCGACGTCGATATCCGGTGGTTCGTCGCGCTCGCGCGAGATAAAACGCTCGAACAGCATGTTCATGCGGGCCGGGTCGACCTCGGTGATGCCCAGGCAGTAACACACCGCCGAGTTGGCGGCCGAGCCGCGCCCCTGGCACAGGATGCCCTGGCTGCGGGCGAAGCGCACGATATCGTAGACCGTGAGGAAATAGGGCTCGTAGTGCAGTTCCCTGATCAGGCCGAGTTCTTTTTCGATCTGCTGTCGGAGTTGGGATGGGATGGGGTCAACGGAACCGGGGTCAGAGTAAAGGGACGGGGCAGCCTGCCCCGTCCCTTTACTCTGACCCCGGTTTTCCCAGCGTTCCCGAATACCGGCTTCGACCAGTTCCCGCAGGTACTGGCTGGCGGTTTTTCCTTGCGGGACGACTTCGCGCGGGTACTGGTAGTTCAACTGGTCGAGGCGGAAGCTGCAGCGGCGCGCGATTTCCACGCTTTCTTCCATCTGCTCCTGGTTGAATAACTGCGCCAGGCAGGAGCGGCTGCGCAGGTGGCGTTCGCCCGAGGGCTGGGCGCGGTAGCCGAGTGCACTGACCGGGCAGCCATGACGGACGGCGGCGAGCACGTCGTGCAGCATGCGGCGGGAGCGGGCATGCATCTGCACATCGCCGCAGGCGGTCACCGGCAGGCCGGCGGTATGCGCGGCAGCCAGTAGGCGATTCACACGCAGCGGGTCATCGGGGCCCAGGTGTCGGGCCAGGCCCAGCCAGCAACGGTTTGGGAAATAGGCTGTTAGCCAGCTGGCTGTATAAATGGGGTCAGAGTAAAGATTCGCGGAAGCCAGGTTGGTATCACGGTGAGCTTGTTTCGAATTTTTACTCTGACCCCATTTATACCCCCGGTCTTCCGGCAGCCAGATAGCCAGGCAGTGATCGAGCCCGTTTTCGAAACAGGCGTCGGGCAACTCGTACTCGCCCTTGGGCGCGTCACGGCGCCCCTTTGTTATCAGGGTGCAGATCTGGGCGTAGCCGGTATGGTCCCGGGGCAGCAGGATCAGCCTGGAGCCGTTTCCCAGGCGGAAACTGCTGCCGGGTATCAGCTGGATGGGGGTTCCGCGTTCTGCACAGCGCCGTGCTTCCTCCAGCGCCCGCACCACGCCGGCCATCGAGCACTCGTCGGTGATCGCGATGGCGCTGTAACCTCGTTCCGCAGCACATGCGACCAGTTCCTGCGGGTGAGACGCACCGGTCAGGAAGGTGAAATTACTGCTGCAGACCAGCTCGGCATATGGGGGAGGGG
This sequence comes from Lysobacterales bacterium, assembly GCA_036351055.1. Lineage (GTDB taxonomy): Bacteria > Pseudomonadota > Gammaproteobacteria > Xanthomonadales > SZUA-36 > JABDPF01. The sequence continues at coordinate 24,091 of JAZBOH010000035.1, read as the reverse complement.
TGTTCATACTGTATAAATATACAGTATAAAAAGCACAGGAGCGACGTGAGTCGTGACTCACGTCGCTCCTGCAGGGGGGCTAGGGCAGGTGGACGGCCTCGAATTTGGCCAACGGTTCTTCGCCCTTGTATAACTGCAGCATCAATCCACTGATGCTGTAGCGATCGGTCTCGCCAAGCACGGCCAGGAAGGCCTGCTCGGTGTCCATGCCACCAGGGCAGGACATCATGGTTGCACCGGTCTGTCCGAAGGTGAGGGACTCGCCATCCACTTCGTAGCTGCCAAAGAAGTTATTGCAGCCTGCATTGCCATGAACTCTTGATTCAGCTGTTGCCAGGATCATGTGCGCTTCTTTCTGCCCTGTCGGTGTTTTTACCGGTTTTCCGTCGATTTCGAGCAGTTTCCAATAGGTGTTTATGAGCGCTTCATCAACCGCTGGAACACAGGACTGTTCCGGAAGTATCGCTGTAAAAGAGTCCACTATCAATTTGACTTCATTCATATTTCCTTCCATGGCAGGACGTTCCAGAAAGCGGCCTTCGACCTGGACCATCAAGGGATTGCCACCTCCAATTCCGGAATTTAAATACGCCCTTTCCAGTTCTATATAAGCACCTTCCATCGAAACCGGGTACACCTTGTTGTTGCGGCAATCCTCAAACAGGGCGGCGTCCGCCATATATGTGAACATGCCGGCCAACTTTGCGCCCCGGGGCCTGGTTGTGACCGGCACGGTTTCCGTGGTCGGGCTGACGGTTGGTTGCCGGATCCGTACCATATTCACTTCGGCCTCGTTGCCGGCGTCACGGGTCAGAACGGGTGTGTGCGTATCACTGGTGAATATCAGCTCGTCGTTTTCAAAAATCTGGGCACGGATGGAATAGCTCATACGCTCGTCGATGATGCCGGTGTCGTATTCCAGTTCAAAGGGAATGGGTACCTGTCCGGGGTTCTCCAGCGTGACCTCGGCGATGATTTTTGCCGGGGCATCCGCCAGGGAGACATCCTCCAGCGTGACCGTCGCCGATGCTTCCGGCGACAGCGCCATGCGTTCGCGGTAGGTCAGGGTGCCGGTGATTTTACCCATCACCGGTTCACTTTCCCTGGGGCCACAGGCGGTGAGCAGGGTGCCAAGCAGCGCTGCGAGAATCCAATATCCATGTTTCATTTCAAACCTCTTGGTCCATTTCCCGTGTTTTTGCGTGGTCGGTATCGCGTGAGACCGCGCCGGTCAGTACGAGTTTCATACCGTCTTCAAATGACATATCAACGGGCGTCAGGCAGGAACGGGGTAAAAACAGGGTGTAGCCACCGACCATGTAACTCATCGGCAGGTAGACGGCGATCGGCTCTTCAACGGAAAGTTCGAGCGGCAGACGGCTGAAATCCTCGCGGGTAACGAAGCCGATCATCTGGTATTCCTGGCCGGGCAGCCTGATCATCACCACCTTGCTCATGCCGACCTTGCTGTCCGGGCTCAGGTAATCGACAAAGTCCTTGAAGGCCGAGTAGATGGTTTTCACCAGGGGCAGCCGTTTGAAAATCGCATCCGGAATCGCAAACAGCTTTTGGAACAGCAGGATATGGGTCAGCAGGCCGATCAGTATGGTGATGGCGATGGCCGAAACCACGCCAAGCCCGGGCAGGTACCAGCCTTCCGGCAGGACCAGGATCAGCAGCCCGCCCAAAAATCGTTCGGCGCCGCGCGCCATCCACCACAGGATCGACAGGGTCAGGGTGACCGGGATGATGACCGCCAGGCCTTGCAAGAACAGTTTGCCGAGGGAATTCACAGGCTGGGCCTGTGAACACTGATTGAAAGGGCGTCGCCGGAAGCCATTTTTTCGCAGATCAAGGCTTGCCGAGTGCGGTTTGGCATCGCTAAATAAACGAGGTATAACGCAGAGCTGCGGGAAAATGGCTCCGTCCCTTCGGGTTGCGCCCCAAATGGGGCCATGCGGTGTTGCTTATCGCTCATTTGGATTTACCAAACTTCTCTCTTCGCGCCTTGCCTGGCCCCATTTGGGGCAGCAACGACGCCATTTCAGTCAATGTTCACAGGCCCTAGTTTACCTCGTGATCAAATTGCCCGTGCTCCAGGTAATACAGGATCTGCGCAAAAACGTCTTTGTTGCGCATCATGAATACATGGGTGACCGGCATTTCGACGTGGTCATTCATGCCCTCTACACGGGTCGATTCAACCGTCACCTTGCCATCGTCCCGGTCCGGCAGGATTCCGGAAAGGATGGGGTTGATGGTCTGTGTGCCCGCGATGACGCCGACGTCGAAGGTGACGGGCCCCAGCGAGCGGGGAATGCTGGCTTCACCGGTCCCCAGTTGCAGGCCGGCGGGCCCGGCGAAAAATTTGAAACCGGGGAAATTCTCGTAACTGTCGATAACCTCGCTGCCCTGGTTGGGCGGGCCCAGCATCACGACCCGGCCCAGGGGTTCAATATCGTCGTGTTCCAGGTATTGGCGGATCAGGATGCCGCCCATGGAGTGCGTCACGAAATGGATTTTTTCGGCATTGCCGCAGGATTCAATGGCCGGGGGAATGGTTTCGGCCGCCAGTTCCTCGACGGTTTTTTCAGTGGAATCGTAGCCCACGTTACGGACTTCGTAGCCGGCCTTCGTGACGGCCTTTTCCATCTTGTTCATGGACGCATCGCTGCGCCACAAGCCATGCAGGAGAACCACGCATTCGCTGGCCAGGAGAGGCCCGGCCGGCAGTAGCAGGAGAAAAACCAGGAAGAGGCTAAATACCGACCTTGGCAAGGGCATCGATGATTTCACGGAGAAAGCGCTCGGCAACCGGGTGCTCGAGTGCAAAGTGGGTTTCGATGGACCGGGCCCGGTCCGCGACGCTTTCCAGGTCGTCCTCGCCAGACTCAAGCAGGCGGTTGATGTCCTCGTCCAGGTCCTTCACCAGTGCGCGGGTTTCGGGATCGATCTCGTCGATCTTCTCCAGTGCCTGGTTCAGTTCGCTCAGCAGTTCGTTCAGGTTCTTGTCTGTCATAAGCTAATGATAGTGGTTAAGCCACCACAAATCACGGCAAAATGATTCAGGATAGAAGGGCGACGCTCTTGACCTGGGCAAACACGGTTTTACCGGGCTCCAGTTGCAGTTCGTGGGCCGACTTGCGGGTGATGCTGGCCAGCAGCGGGGTGGGGCCTGCCATCAGCCGGACCAGCACTTTTGCATGGTTCTCGGCACGGATCTCGTCGACCGTCGTTTCCAGGATGTTGAGGATGCTGGTGCCGGACTGCCGCTGCAGGGTGAGACTGACATCACGGGCGGCGACCCTGAGGCGTACCTTCCTTCCCTCGGGAAGGGACTTCAGGGCAACCAGCAGTTCACCGCCGGGAAAGGCCAGTTGTGTCAGGTGATAATCCATATCGTGGCCGCAGACCCGTGCTTCGACCAGCGAGGAGGCGTCGCTGTCATGCGCCGGCGGCAGGTCCAGCCGCGTGAATACCTCGTTCACATCGCCGCTGGCGAGCACGCCGCCGTCACCGATCAGAACCACGAAATCGGCAAACTGGGCGACCTCCTCGGGCAGGTGACTGACATGGATGACCGGAATCTCCAGTTCGCGGTGCAGCGACTCGATATAGGGCAGGATTTCCTGTTTACGGCTGACATCCACCGCGGCCAGCGGTTCGTCCATCAGCAACAACCTGGGACTGACGGCCAGGGCGCGTGCGATGGCGACACGCTGGCGCTCGCCGCCGGAAAGTGATGCCGGTTTGCGGTCCAGCAGTCTTCCGACGTCCAGCAGTTCGATGGCCTGCTGCATGGATACTTTCTGTTCGGCAGCGGGAATGCGTTTTGTGCCATAGGCGATATTGCGCCTGACATCCAGGTGCTCGAACAGGCTGGGTTCCTGGAATACATACGCCAGCGGCCGGCGGTGTGGTGGCAAGAATGTTTCCGCATCCTGCCAGGTCTGCTCTTCCACCTGCAGGAAACCGCCGTGGTGATGGTCCAGCCCGGCCATGGCTCGCAGCAGGGAGGTTTTGCCGCAGCCCGATGGCCCAAACAGGGAGGTGACGCCGCTGCCGGGCAGGTCCAGGTCGACATCGAGCCTGAAGTCCTCTTGCTGGATATTGAAACGGGCCCGGATGCTCACAAGCGCACAACCCGGAAACGCCGGTTCAGGCCGTAGACCATGACCAGCAAGGCAAACGACAGGACCAGCAAAACGGCCGACAGCCAGTGCGCCTGGATATAGTTCAGGCCTTCGACGTGGTCGTAAATGGCGATCGACGCGACCCGGGTTTCCCCCGGAATATTGCCGCCGATCATCAACACCACGCCAAACTCGCCCAGCGTATGGGCAAAACCCAGCACCGTCGCGGTGAGGAAACCCGGGCGCGCCAACGGCACGGCCACGGTGAAAAAGCGGTCGATCGGCGAGGCGCGCAAGGTTGCGGCGACTTCCAGCGGACGCCGCCCCACGGATGTGAATGCATCCTGCAGGGGTTGCACCACAAAAGGCATGGAGTAGATCACGGAGCCCACCACCAGTCCGGCAAAAGTAAAAGCCAGCGGTTCGCCGCCGAGGGACTGCATCAAGCCGCCAACGGCACCATGTGGGCCGAGCAATAAAAGCAGATAGAAGCCCAGTACGGTAGGCGGCAGAACCAGCGGCAGGGCAACGATGGCTTCGGGTATGAATTTGAAACGCCATTGCGTACGCGCGAGCCACCAGGCCAGCGGCGTGCCCAGCAGCAACAGCACCAGTGTGCTGGTCAGTGCCAGTTTCAGCGTAATGACCAGCGCGGCAAGATCGGCTTCAGAGATCATCGGGCACACCATAACCGTGGGCGCGGATGATTTCGACTGCTTTCGCGCTGCGCAAAAAAGCCAGGAAGGATTCGGCTGCATCACCCGGCTTCAACAGGACCGCCTGCTGCTCAATGGGCCGGTGCAGCGTATCCGGCACCAGCCACCGCGAACCGCCCAGTCCGGCGCCGCCACCCTGGAGTTGTGACCAGGCAACCAGTCCCAGTTCTGCGTTTCCGCTGGCGACAAACTGGAAGGTCTGGCCGATATTCTCACCGGTGACCAGGTGATTGGAGACCGTGTCCCACAGGCCGAGTGACTGCAGGGTCTCTTTTGCTGCCCGGCCATAGGGCGCAAGCTCCGGGTTGGCAATCGCCAGGTGGCGGTATTCACCCTGGCCGATCGCCAGGCCCTCGGGGTCGACCAGGTCCGCGTTCGTGCTCCACAGCGCCAGGCGGCCGATGGCATAGGTAAAGCGTGATCCGGAAACGGCCAGGCCTTCTTTTTCCAGCCGTTCGGGGCGCGCCGTGTCGGCTGCGAAAAAGACATCGAACGGCGCGCCGTGCACGACCTGTGCATAGTGTTTTCCGGTCGCGCCGAAAATCAGTACCACGTCGTGGGCGGACTGTTCTTCGAACTCGACGCTGAGTTCCTCGAGCGCGTCCCTGAAATTGGAGGCCGCGGCCACGCGAACTTCTCCACAGGGTGACGTTTCCGGCGACAGGAGCAGCAACAGGGCGGCGATCAGGCTTGAAAAGGACGGTTTCATCTGAGACCCGATTTTATATCACCGCCAGCCTGCATGCTGTATTGCTTGTTGGAGGTTTTGTCGGGCTAAATCCAGCGGCGGACCGAAGCGCAATATTCCTGGAATTGGGGTTCGAACAGTTTTTCCATGGCGCGCTCTTCGGGGCCAATCTGGAAGCGGTTCATATACGGTACAAACAAGGCGGCGATGACCAACGCGTTGACATTGGCGAGAAAGACGCCCAGCGCCAGCAGCACGAGCAGCAATGCCAGGTACATCGGGTTGCGCGAAAAGCGATAGACGCCGCTGCTGACCAGCGAAGCGCTTTTTTCCGGGTCCAGCGGGTTGACGGTTGTTCCAGCCCTTTTGAAGGAAAGAATTCCGCCGAGGCCAAACACAGCGGCGGCAGCCATCAACAGGGCGATGACCACAAGCCGGAATGCGGGGTCGAACGAGTAGGCTGGTGTGAAGGCGGAAACCAGCCACATGGCCGCGGCAAACAGCAGGGAAATGCCGACCGGTGGGATGCGGAGTTCAAGTTTTGACATTTGCGGCCTTTTATTTCATCCCGTCTGCACGGCAGTTTGTTGTAACGGTTTGCCCGCAACTTTATCATCAGCTAAATCCCGCCACACAAAAACAGGAAGTAAAAATGCCTCGAATCCGGTTCCTGATCGCCTCGCTGGTCTGTCTCTTCACCGGGATTGCCGGACTGCATGCCAGCGACGATGCACACCTGGGTCTTGCCGTTCCGCAAGCCGTTGACGCGGTCATTGACGGCTACGTGGAGGAAGGTGCTTTCCCATTCGTTTACGTTCGCCTGGAAGACCAGGACGGCAGGGTTTTTTACGAGCACGCTGCGGTCAACGACAAGCTTCTGAACGGGCAGCAGGTTGACGGTTCTTCCTGGATGCGAATCTGGTCCATGTCGAAGATCGTCACGATTTCGGTGCTGATGGACCTGGTCGAGGATGGTGTGTTGAAGCTGAGCGACCCGGTTGTCAAGTACATCCCCGAGTTTGCCGGGTTGGAAGTGGCGGTTTCGGCCAACGGGGAAGACCTCAGTTTACTGGCAGACAAAAAATCTGCCTGTCCATTGAAAACAGTGCCCGCGAAATACCAGATGACGGTTTTGGATCTGCTCAATCACCGGGCTGGGTTCTACTATGAATGGACCGGTATCGAGTGCCTGGATTTGCTTTTTTCCGACGTTGATTTGCCAGCGGCAGACAACAGCGATGACCTGGTCACGCGGTTGGCCAGCCTGCCCTTGATCAACCAGCCGGGGACAACGAGTTATTACGGCACCGGGACCGCCGTTCTGGGCCTGGTGGCAGAGCGGGCGACGGGCAAGAGCCTCAAGCAACTGGTCATTGACCGGGTGACCGGACCGATGGGGATAAAAGGTCTTCAGTATGGCTTGCCGGCGGGAGAACAACTGCCGCCCAGGATCTCTGGAAAAGGCGGCGTTCTGCACCAGGCCTTGGCGGATGAAATGGAGGAGTTTGGTTCCCGTTTCCCGCCCTATGAACCCGATAGCGAGTTATACCTGGGCGGGGAAGGCATGGTGGCAACGGCGGACGGCTATGCCGATTTTGCACGCATGCTCCTGCGCCGTGGCGAACTCAATGGATACCGTTTCCTTGAAGAAAGTACGGTTGAAGAAATAGCGGCTCCGCACACGGATCTTGACAGCCCGTGGGGACACAATGGCTACAACCTGTGGGTCAGCAACGGCAAGCTTGGCGATGGTGAGATGGGTCCCGCCCCGTTGTGGATCGGTGGCGGTTACGAAGGCACCCACTTCTGGATAGACCCGGAACGGGAATTTGTCGGCATCATCATGTCGCAGATCGTGCAGGTGCCCGAACAGGGGCACGGCAGGGACGAGGCGATCCGCAAGGCGATTTACGAACAACTGGAAACCCGGTAAGGGAAGCTCAGGCAAAAATCCCGTGCAGGTACCAGCCGCGCTTCGGCTTGTACTCGTGGAAGGCCCATAACAGGCTGCCGTGGCTGTCGCGGACGACAAAGTAATCCCGGCGGCAATCGCGGCCATCCCACCAGCCGCTCTCGATGCGTTCGGGGCCGGCCAGGATCTGGTAGTTTTCGATCACGCAGCGGCTTGGTTTGGGTAACAGCCAGGCGGGGCGGTGGGCGAGGGTGGCACACTCCGCTGCTTCGTTCAGGGCGCGGCGCCGCCAGCTGTATTCGGGGCGGTGGTCCTCGACACCGGTTACGCCGCACACGGCTTGCCGGCCCAGCCGCGCCTGCAGGCGTTCGGCCAGTTGCTCGATATCCTGTTTCTGCTCGGCCGGGGTATCGTGGAACAGGGCGCCCTGGCCGGCGCTGAATTTCAACAGCTTCGGCGCTTCCACGCGGATTTCCCGCACGGCCTGCGGTAGCTTCAGGCGCTCCAGTCGTTCACGCAGCACACTCAGCAGGCGCTCCGGGTCCTGCGTGGGGGATTGCAAGCCCAGCTCCAGCAGGCTGTCTGCGTGGTCTTCGTGCTCCAGCGTGACCTGCACGGACTGCACCATGTTGTCGCCACCGCGCAGGACGCTGCACAGCTCTCCCAGCAGTCGTTTCAGCGGAAACAACAGGGCCTGGCAGGCGTGGATCTCCGCCGCCAGTTCCAGGCACGATGAGAAGCTCTCCGGTGGCCGGTACAGTTTGCGGGGGTCGGGGAGGATGCCCAGCAGGCGGTCCAGGTAATTCGGCAGGTCCGGGCCGAAACGACGGGTCAGCGCCTTGCGCGGCAGGCGCAGCAGGTCTTGAAGCTGGCGGAAACCCATGCGCTGCATCGCCTGGATACGGGCGGCATCCAGGTGCAGGCGGCCCAGGGGCAGGGCGCCCAGTTCGCGGCGTATCTGCGCCTGGCTGTCGATATGCCCGTTCTCATCCGCTGCCAGCCAGGCGGCTTCCGGGGTGGGCGCCGAACCGGGCAGGGCGTGGTAACCGAGTTGTCCCAGTTCGCCTTGCAGGCGTTTTGCCAGGTTTTTCGGCGGCCCGAACAGGCGCCGGCTGGCGCCCGCTTCCAGCAGCAGCCCGGCCCGGTCGCCGGGAATGCATACCTGGCTGCTGTAGCGGTAACAGCAGGCTGCCAGTCGCTCCAGGGCGCTTTGCTCGGCCGCCTCGTCGCGTTCGATGACGTGCAGGCTGTCAAGGATGGCGCGCGCGGCCGGTACCGGCATGCCGGGGCTGACGCCGCCGCTCATCGCGGCCGGGTTGCAGTCAATGATCCGTTCGCGGCGTTCCGCCGTTGCGCTGATGGCTATCGCTATTCCCCGTCCTTTCTGCCCGCGGGTATGCAGATCCAGCGCGAGGTGCGGCAGGCGGATCGCCAGCCAGCAGGGTTCGGGATGTGTGGGTGACGGCCGGTTCATGATCGGCAGTTTGATGGCAGGTGTTCGCATAAGTTGAGAAAGGTATCCACACGGGCGGCGGTGGGTGGCTGCCGCGGCACTTGATGATGCTGACCCGGGTTCCTTTATGCCCGCCGTCCTGCAAGTGCAGGCGCAGGGCTGCCGGAGAAGATTCCTGCCGGGCGCTGGCGGGGCGGTACAGGAAAGCCAGCTTGGCGCTCTCCTGCGCGGCCAGCTGCAGGCGGCGCAGGCGGGCGAAGCCGATACGTGCCGGCCAGGCCAGGACGGCCCCGCCACGGCCGTTGCGCAAAGCCTGTTCACAGGCCCACAGGGATTCTTTTTCGTTGCGGGTGCGCACCAGGAGCAAACGCTCGAGGGACAGGCCACGCGCCTGCAGCGCGGCCGGGTAGGGGATCCATGGCGGATCGACCAGTACCACCCATTGTCCCTGTTCGCTGATTGCCGCCAGGACGGGCAGCAACAGGCTGAGTTCACCGAGCCCGGGCTGCGGGGTGATCAGTTCGGTCACGGCACCCAGCGGCCACCCTTTTCCCGGCAGGCGCTTATCCAGCCGCGCATAAGTGGTGGGCAGGGTTTGCTGCCGGTGATTGGTGCGACGCCCTTTCCACAGTTCCGGCGTGGTATCGAGCAGTTTGTCCAGGGCGTTCTCTTGCATAGATCCTCTTGTTGGAGCGGCGAAAGCCGCGATTGTTGGCCTGGAGTTCTAAACCCGGTCACGGCACCGTATACCCCTTTTCAGGGAACGCTCCCTGGCGGGCACGTCCCTGTGGCGCTTGCCTTGCCGCCATCCGGGCGTCAAACATCCCTGAAAAGGGGTATACGCCACCACGACCTGGACTCTTCGATCGTCATCCTGGACTTGACCCGGGGTCTCTTCAATCTGGCAACTCGGTTGGGAGGAGGCAGTGGTATACCTGTGTTCCGGGCCTTCGGATGTCGGGAACAGCCCGATGAGCGACCAGGGACGGCTTGAGCGCCAATGATCGCGGCTAAAGCCGCTCCCACACCACATGCCCGGGTTGCGGCTAAAGCCGCTCCCACACCACATGCCCGGGTTGCGGCTTACGTCGCTCCTACAACAGGGCCGGGCGGATGATGCCGACGCCCAGGCCTTCTATGGCCAGTTCCTGTTGGCGCAGATCGATGTCGATCGGATCGAAATCCGGGTTTTCCGGTAATAGTTGCACCTGGCTGCCTTCCTGCCGGAAACGTTTCACGGTGACCTCGTCGTCCAGCCGGGCGACCACGATCTGGCCGTTGCGGGCCTCCGGCGTGCGGTGCACGGCCAGCAGGTCGCCGTCCAGGATGCCGGCATCGCGCATGCTCATACCCTCCACCCGCAGCAGGTAATGCGGCTTCTGCGGAAACAGGCCGGGATCCACCCGGTACTCGTCTTCGATGTTCTCCTGCGCCAGCACCGGGCTGCCGGCCGCCACCCGGCCAACCAGCGGCAAAGGCGGATTCTTATTGCCCGGCAGTTCGGTCATGGCCATCGGCAGCAGGGTGATGCCGCGCGAAACCCCCCGTTCGATACCGATGACCGCCTTTTTCTGCAGTGCCCGCAGGTGGCTCTCCGCCGCGTTGGGCGAGCGGAAGCCGAAGTGCGCGGATACTTCAGAACGCGTAGGAGGAAACTTATATTTATCAATAAATTCAGAGATAAAGTTAAGAATTTCTCTCTGGCGTGAGGTGAGCTTGTTTTGGGTCTTGTCGGTACTGTTCATGCGGGGATTCCATCGCGACGTTCCAACCGTATAACTGTAAATATATACAGTATTTCAGTTTTGTCAATAGTCCGCTGGGAGCGGGGAAACAAGACACTGGCACTGCGGCGAACGGGAGAGCGCGAATGGCTGATGCACGACTCCGACCTCGACGGCATCCGCGAACACCCCCATTTCGCGGAGATCCTGGCGCTGTTTCCGGATTGAAAGGCCTTTCGTGTCTCCATTGCGGCCCGGTTGCAGCGTCTGGCTGCACCGGGCCAGCAAGTTCAGTCGGTTTCTATATTCGACAGTACATAAGCGTGGTTCGGGTCGTTGAGTCTGCCGAAATCGGCCGCTGCCCGTTCCACCTGGTGAAGCATCGTTTCGAGGGGCGAGGCGGCGGATGCATTCGCGTCGGCTGATTCGACGGCTTCCGCCAGCAATTCACGCATGACCTTTTCCTTGAACTCCTCTTCTTTCTCGATGTACCTGACGGCGTAGTCGTCACCCAGTTCGGCCAGTTCGGCAGCAGCCTTGATGGCGTCGTCGAGGTCGCCCAGGGAATCCACGAGTCCCAGGTCGTAAGCATCCGCGCCGCTCCAGACGCGGCCCTGGGCTACCCGGTCTACTTCTTCCGTGCTCATTCCACGGGAGTCGGCAACCCGCTGAAGAAATTCGCGGTAACCGTGCTCGATCATTTTCTGGATCACCTCGCCGACCTCGGCGGGCAGTTCACGATCCGGGCGGATACCGGCAAGCGGAGCGGTACTGACGCCATCGACCCGGATGCCCAGGTGCTGGGCCAGGGGCCGCTGGTAGGTGGGAAACATCCCGAAAATTCCGATTGAACCGGTGATGGTGGAGGGGTGGGCCCAGATCTGGTTCGAGGAAGTGCTGATCCAGAATCCACCGGAGGCGGCGACGCTGCCCATCGAGGCAATCAGCGGCTTGCCGTCGGCGATGGCTTTCTCACATTCGCGGCGGATCACTTCGGAGGCAAAGGCGCTGCCGCCCCCGGAATCGACCCGCAGAACGATGGCTTTGACGTTATCGTCGTTGCGCGCCTGGCGAATCAGGGCGGCGGTCGAGTCGCCGCCGATCGTACCGGCCGGTTGCGTGCCGTCGAGAATGGTTCCCCGGGCAACCACGACTGCGACCTGGTCACCCTGTGCATGGTGTCCGAAGCGGTCGCCGCCGAGGCTTTCCAGGTAGTCGGAAAAAACGACCTTGTTGTAGGACTGAGTCTCTTTATCCTCACCGACGAGACCGACCAGGTACTCCCGCATCTCGACCCGGGTCAAGGCCTGGTCGGCCAGGCCATAGTCAAGGGCTGCCCTGGCGGCGTCGCCGTTGGCGTCGGCCATCAGGCGGGCGAATTCATGGGCATACTGGTCGAGGCGCTCACTGGTCGTGCCACGGGCGCTGGCCACGTCTTCCAGGTAGATCTTCCAGAGGTCGCCGAGCCATTCCTCGTTGGCCTCGCGCGCAAATTCGGACATGTCGTCGCGCAGGTAGGGTTCTACCGCTGACTTGTAGGTGCCCACCTTGAAGATGTGGACGTCGAGCCCGAGCTTGTCGATGCCTTCCTTGTAATACATCCGGTAGCGGCCGAAACCCTCGATGATGACGGCGCCCATCTTGTGAATGATGACCTCGTCGGCATGTGCGGCGAGGTAGTAGGCGTCCTGTCCGTATTCATCCGCCACGGCGACCACCTTTTTGCCGCTCGTTTTGAAATCGACAATAGCTTCGCCCACGTCCTGGAGCTTGGTCAGGCGGGCTCCGCCAAAGGACGAGAGGTTCAGGACCAGGGCCCTGATGCGATCATCATCCCTGGCCGAATGGATCGCGTCGACAACGTCCTTGAGCAAGGTTTCCGGGGTAGCGGTTCCGCGCGCTTCATCGATCATTTGCTCGAATGAACTGGCAGTGAGCTGCTCGACCAGTTGCCCCTTGGGTGCAACGAGCAAAGCAGTCGAGTCGCCGATCTTGACCTTGTCGCTGCTGAATACCAGGCTCAGCAGGAGGACAACGATAAGCAAAAAGAGCAGGTTGACTACCACCCTTCGGCTGGCATCAATGGCACCCCAGGCGCCTTTGAAAAATCTTTTGAGTGGGCTTGCTTGTGCGTTCATCAGCGAAAATCTCCTGGCCGGTCACGGCGGCTTGTCAAATTTTCAACGAGAATATCATTTGCGGCGCTTCGCTGCCCAGGGCCCGGGGATTTCCCCGCCTTTCCGTGTTAACTGGCAGCTTACGGGGAGGACCGGCCGCAGTTATTTACACTCCCCACGGATGTAGATGGTTGTCGGTTCGACGACACGTTCCGTCTCGCGATAGCCTTGCTGGCAGAAACCACTGTTTCTCAGTTCCTGTTCCAGCATGTCCTCCAGCTGCCGGTTGATTTGCTGGAAGCGGTCGTAGGCACTGGCGCCGCTGGATGCCGCCTGCCGGCCACCACCCCCTGTACCTGCCGTTACGCCGCTTGATACCCCCCGGCTGGAACTGCCCGACACGTGGCCCGCCGTATTGCCCGGCCGGCCGCTACCTGCCCGGGATCTTCCCTGGTCGGGGGGAGTGACGGTGTACTGGAATTTCCTGGTGCCGTCTGCTTCGATATGGGTGGCGAAATACCCTTCAGGAGGGTCCTGCCGCGCGGGTTCGCTGGAGCAGGAGGCAAGGGGCAAGAGGGCACAGCCCGCAAGGGTCAGCAGGGTTTGAATTTTCATGGGATCAGACTATGAAACGGAAATGTGGAGTTAATTCGAAGATTCCTCGAATTGATACACCGTGATGCCTACGGTTTCCAGCAGGTCGATGGCATCCTTTTTCCGGTAACTGTTCCTGTAAACGATCTTTTCAACGTTACCCAGGTTGATCAGGCGCTTGGCGCAGGCAACACAGGGCAGGTGGGTGACAAAAACAAACTTCTTCGTTTCGCGTGGGGCGTCACAGTTAATGACGGCGTTTTCTTCCGAATGCAGGCAGCCACAGTTGCCGGGTTCTTCCCGGTCACAACTGTTGGCCAGGCCGGACGCGTTGCCGTTGTAGCCAACCGCCAGTACTTTCCGGTAGTCGGTGGTCGTGATGACCGTGCCAACCGCCAGGCGTTTGCAGGTGGAGCGCCGGGCGATGGTTTCGGCGAACTGCATATACACTTCGTCAAAGGATGGTCGCGTTTTCATTCGTTCCGATGTACCTGGTGGCCAATTACCAGGCGAGGATAGCATTAGCGGCTCTCACCAGGGAATCTGTGTTCCGTCCCAGTTGAAAAAGTGCCCGTTGTCGGCGGCGCCCAGGCCCGCAGCCAGCTGCAAGATGCGGCTCGCGGTCGTCTCGGGTGGGTAGAGCCTGTGTGCAGGAACACTGCCCTGGAAAGGCCGCGACAGGCCGGTGTCCGTGGTGCCGGGGTGGATGGCCAGGACAATGGCATTGGGGAAGCGGTGACGGCATTCGTTGGCCAGGGTTCGCATGAACTGGTTCAGGGCCGCCTTCGAGGCGCGGTAACCGTACCAGCCTCCGAGCCGGTTATCGCCGATACTGCCGACCATTGCCGAGAGTGCGGCAAAGGTGAAGCGGCGCTGCCGGGACTGGCTGCGCAACAAGGCGCGCGCCACCATCAGGGGCGCGATGCTGTTTACACGGAATATCTGCTCCAGCGTTTCGGGCGAACAGTCTTCGATGCTCTTTTCCGGCTTCATGTTTTTGCCGTGCAATATGCCGGCTGCGTGAATGGCAAGGTCGATACTGCCTTCCTGCTCGCCCAGCAAGGTTTCAAAGGCCGCCAGGCTGTCCGCTTGGGTCAGATCCAGCGGGTGCAGCACGAGGCGCTCGCCCCATTGTGCTTGCAGTTTGTCCAGGGCAGACCGTTCCGAACCCGGCCGGTAGGTAGCGATCACCCGCTTGACCTCGGGGCTGGCGAGTTGTGCTTCCAGCAGCGCCCGGCCGATGCCCCTGCCGGCGCCCACGACCAGGCGCACGCCGTTTTCTTCGGCCGGGTAAACGAACTCGATATCGCGCACTTCCAGCCGGAAAGGACCCTCCGCGCCGCGTGCCAGCATGAAACCCAGGTGCTTGAAGGCGGTCTGGGCCAGGGGCCTGGCGCCGATCACTTTCTCGCCGCGAATGACCGCTTCGAACGCATCCGGGCCCAGCAAGATTCGCTGGGGCGTGTCACTGGCCTCGAACTCGGCCCGCCAGGCGACGCCGCGACTGGCCCGGCTTTCGCGCAGGCGCAACTGGTAGCGGCGACCGTCCCCGGCAACGGTCAGGCGGATGCCGTGGAAACGATTCAGCGGTGTCTCCAGGTCAGCCAGCACCGAGGCGAAGCCGCCCCCGTTGGCGAGCGACAGTTCCCCTTCGAAACGCAGGGTCCTGCCGCTGGCGACGGCGCGGCTGTTTGAACGCCCGCCCATCACGCGGTCGTTGGTGATCAGCCAGTTCATATTCTCTGTATCAAGCGGCATCAGGCAACCACCAGTTGGGTGCGCCACGGTTTTTCCAGGTGGCGAAAGAAGATTTTTCGCCCAGGTAAAAGCCCCGGTAATCAGCGACGGCATCTCCCGGCACCTTGTACTGATCCGGCATGGCCTGGGCGAACTCCGTCAGACCGGTGTTTTCATATGGCAGGTTTTCAATACGGCGCAGCACATCGATCGATGCGTGATCCTTTGAGCGATCATAGCGATAGCGGAATTCGCGGTTGAGCTCTACGGCCAGTTGCGCCAGCCACTGGAAGTTGCCGTATGATTCCTCGACCCACAGCACGCAGGGGTGACGGGCATGCGTGGGCCGGTAGGGAGTGTCGTAACCACGCTTGTTGAGCGCCGTGCACAACATCTGCACGCTTTCCAGGATCATTTTCGATACGTGCAGGTCACAATGGCTGCGGGCGCAACGGCTGATGTCGAGGTCGAGGATAAAAATGTTCATGGTTTCAGTCGTGCCGGAATCATAAATGTATAGATAATGTATATTAATACGTAGAAAAATCAATAAAAAACTTAAAATATAGGACAAATACTTATACATATATTGTAGTGATTGGCTTTCGGTTTCATCTGTATGCAAACGGTTCTTGCAGTCATTCGCCCGTCCTGTGATCATTGCTGTCCAGCCATGCCCAGGCCCTGAGGCCGCTTGCCCAACACCATGAAAAAAGAGTGAAGCTGCTTGGAAACAGGACAAACAGATAAAGGAATTGCCGCTGCGCTCGTGGAGGCTGATCGGAGTTTCCACCAGGGCAGTCTCATGCGTGCCCGGAAAGTGTGCAAAAAAATCCTCGTGGAAGACCCTGACAACGTCAGCGCATTGAACATCCTGGGTGGTTGCCTGGCGCGCACGGGGCAGGTCACCCAGGCCATACAGGTGGCTGAGAAAGTGTGTCGCCTGAGCCCCGGGGACGCCGTTCCTTTTGCCAACCTCAGCTACCTGAACCGTGTGACGGGGAATGTGCCGCAGGCCGTATTGGCAATGGCCCATGCGGTAATCTGCGATAGAAACAGCTCCGTTTACCAGGCCACATTGGCCCAACTGACGGACCACCTGGAGTTTTACGAATTAAATGCTGAAACCACGGTGATCGGGCAAGCCATCGAGGTTTGCCTGGCCAATCCCGCAATCGACGCGGCGGCATTTTCCACCGCGTGGCATTCACTATTGTTGCTGGACCCAGCCTTCAAGAAGCTTGCATCCGTCACGCAGGACGGCGCGTTCCAGGGGCGGGCAGAGGAAGTGAATCTCGCGCAGACAGCCAGGCCCCTCGCAGCCCCGTTCTTTCTGCTTGGCCTGAGGTCCCTGCATGCAATGGATGCACGGCTGGAACGGATCCTGACCGCTTTCAGACGTCTCTTCATCTCGCGCTTTAATGGCCGAGAACCGGACGTGTTCCTGCCGTTTCTCTGCGCGCTGGCGGAGCACTGCCACCTCAATGAATACGTTTATGCCTGCACGAAAGAAGAGCAGGCCATGGTTGAAGCGCTGGAATCGACGCTGGACCTTTCGGCCGACAGCGGTGCCAACCTGGAAACCCGGGTTGCTCTAATTGGCTGTTACAGGGACTTGATGCGCCTCGAGTGTGCGAACCTTATCGAAAACGCAGCCGCCGCTTCACAAAATGAGGCATTTGTGCGCCTCGTAAAAAACACGATTTCTATTCCTGCAGAGGTTCGAGCCTGTCACAAGAGCATTCCTGTGCTTTCGTCTCCACAAGGATCCACCCGCCACCCCGTCTCATCCGCCGTGGCGAAACAGTACGAAGAAAACCCGTACCCTCGCTGGCGTTACCTTGATATTCCGGTCCTGAACGAAAAACAGAGAGCAAAGGGGCGAGGAAAGCGCATATTGATCGCGGGCTGCGGCACGGGGCACGAGGCTTTGGTCATGGCCACGCGTTACCCCGAGGCCCGCATCCTGGGCATCGATCTCAGCGTGCCCAGCCTTGCCTACGGCAAACAAAAAGCGGATGAGTTCGCTATCGGCAACGTTGAATTCCTGCAGGCGGATATACTGGATCTCGAATCGCTGGGGCAGCAGTTTGACCTGATCACCTGCTCCGGGGTTTTGCACCACATGCAAGATCCGGTTGAGGGCTGGCGCAAGCTTCTCGGTCGTCTTAAACCGGATGGGTTCATGAAGATTGCGCTGTACAGTGAACTGGCCCGCCAGCCCGTGGTTTTGTGCAGAAAATGGATCCAGGAACGGGGTTTTGCCTCAACGCCGGAGGGGATCAGGGATTTCAGGCAGGCAATCCTGGCCCTGGACGATGAAAACCCCTTGAAGGATATCGTGAACTGGGCTGATTTTTTCTCCATGTCGATGTGTCGCGACCTGGTTTTTCATGTCCAGGAACACCGCGTCACGCTGCCCTGGATCAAATCGGCCCTGGAAGACCTTCACCTGTGCTGCCTGTCGATGAGAATCAGCAATCCTCTCCTCAGGAAAGCGTATTTATCCAGGTTTCCGGGTGACCGCGGCTTACAGGACCTGGATAAATTGCACGAATATGAAACGGATAATCCGGAAACCTTCCGGGACATGTACCAGTTCTGGTGTTGCAGGAAAGGAAGCGCAAACACCGGGAGCCCGCCTGCATGGCTGCACACGGCAGGCCGTTGATAACGGGCGCTGGTGTGGCAATGCATGCCGCGCGCAGGGAAACCTAATGTTCCGTGTAACTGATCAGCGTTTCCAGGTAGCGGGATTTGACCTGCTTGCTTGCCAGGACCTGCTTGAGCGGCGGCAGTTTCAATATCACACCCAGTACGCCGGCCATGGCGCGATGGCTCCATAACACCTGGTTATCAAAAAACAGGTTCTGCAATTTGCCGCGTTCGATAGCCATGACGACTGCACGGTGGGTTCCGTTCAATGGCGTGAGGACCCGTTTTGGCCGCGGCTGCAGAGACAGGCTGTGTTTTTTTGTACAGCTGCGTACACACACACCGCAACCCAGGCACAGGTCTTCATCCAGGCGGGCCCGTTTCATTTTGGGCTTGTGCGGGTTATTGGCTGAAACCAGCGTCATCGCCTCTACCGGGCAGACATTCACGCATTTGCCGCAGCCATTGCACCTTTCTTCATCGATGACCGGAATGAAGTTGGTGGTATGTACCGGGTTGAGAATCGCAAAACGGCGTGCGGCAATCATGGCTTCGCAGCAGCAGCCGCAGCAATTACAGATGAAATTGACACGCTCGCGTACATTCTCGCCAAATTGCACCAGGTTGTTTTCATAGGCCTGCTGCAATAGATCGTGGCATTCCTGCTGGTCGATCTCCCGCGCGGCACCGTGTCTGGTCAGCGAGGCCGCGGTGTTGTTGAAGGTCATGCAGATATCCTGTGGCGCTGCACAGGCTTTGCCCAGGTGTTCCATCTTGTGCCGGCAGTAACAGCGCCCCACGCCAATGTGGCTGGCTGTTTCGATCACCTCGCTGGCCCGCTCGTAATCCAGCACGTGCAGTGCGTTTTCTTCGGACAGGGCAGGCTCGTGAACAAAGGTGCGGCCCAACTGCGTTTCTCCGCGGGTAAACAACTCGCGGATAAAATCTTCCTCGACGTTCATGTACTGGTGAAACAGTTCGCTCAGCACTTTCTGGTCGACATCATCGCGCACGCGCATCAGCGAGAACTCGAAGAAACCCGCCATTGGCGGTGGCAATACATACACCGATTCGTCGTTTTGCCGGATATCTACGAGGATGGCCCGGCCGGCCAGCTCATCGAGGATTTTTTGTGTTTCGGCGAGATTCTTCTTCCAGATGCGGCTGGCTTTTTCTGCTGTAAAAGGCTTGATGGGCATCAGCGAAACCAGGCCGGCCTCTTCCTCACTGAACAGCATGGACAGGATTTCAAACAGCAGGCCGGATGCCGGCGCACCCTGCGGGAAACGGTTCAGCCTGTCGGCTAATGCGGAGTAACTCGTTTTGAGCGTGGTATGAGCCATGGCATATCACCCTTTAACCTGGATTAACGGGCTGGTCTATAGATAGTATTAATCAAATTTCGAGGCTCCACGCAAGTAGCGGCCTGGCTAAACACACAGGGAGGCAACTGTTAAGATTGGCGTTATGAAATACCTGTTCACATTATTCAGTTTCCTGGTGCTGAGTCTTCATTCACCCGTCGCTACGGCCGCGGGCGAGGTTTCTACGGGCGGCCAATTGAGAAATATGCCGATGCAAGGGTTGACGGGGAACTCGGAATTCCTCTCCCTGTACCTGGGTAAGCCGCTGATAATCAACGTATGGGCGAGTTACTGCGGCCCTTGCCTGGCTGAAATGGGTTCGCTGGAGCGGCTGTGGCAGCGTCACGGCGACCATTTCAACGTGATCGGCATCTCGATTGACGACTACCGCGAGCGCGCCGCGGTTTTTCTGGCCAAGGCGGGGACGACCTTTCCGCATTACATCGATCGGCAACTGATGCTTGAGAAGATGCTTGGCGCCAGGACCATTCCGTTGACACTCCTGATCGATGCGGAGGGTCGCGTTCTGCAGAAAGTGCGAGGTGCGCAGGAATGGGACAGTCCGGAGATCATCGAGACCATTGGCCAAATCTATAAAATCGAAATGTAACGCGAACGGGCGGGTCGGAACCGCAGCAATGCAGCCTGTCATTGAAACCAGGAGACTGATACTCAGACCGTTTGGGCCAGGAGACGCTGGTGATGTTCAGCGCCTGGCCGGCAGGCGCGAGGTTTCTGAAACGACATCCTATATTCCTCACCCTTACGAAGACGGAATGGCCGAAGCCTGGATTGAATCGCACACGGCCGCATGGGCAGATCGCGCACGGGTTTCATACGCCGTTACGGCCAGAGACTCTGGGCAGCTGGTCGGCGCGGTCAGCCTTTCCAGGATCGACAAGGAAGCAGCCGAGCTGGGTTACTGGATCGGTCTGCCATTCTGGGGAGAGGGTTACTGCACTGAAGCTGCCGCGGAACTGCTCAAACTGGCACCCGTGGAGTTTGGCATTTTCGAAATCAGGGCCGTGCACCTGCTGGCCAACCCGGCCTCAGGCAGGGTTCTTCAGAAGCTCGGCCTGATCCATGTTGCTGACGAGCGGATTCCCGGCCGGCATGGGACCATGGTGGAAGTCGGCGTGTATACCGGCGATCTCAGGAACCTGTTTCTCGAGCAAGCCGGGTAACCGGGACTACCAGCCGCCGCCGCCACCCCCGCCGCCACCGCCACCGGAGAACCCGCCGCCGCCACCACCCGAAGAGGATCCCGGCGGGGAAGAAGCCGAGGCGATGGCGCTGGAAAATGAGCTGCTGAAGTTGTCACCGAGGTGGTGCAGGGCGCCCATGCCGTGCAGATTGCCGTGGTACCACGCGGGGTTGTAGCCGGCCTGGTCACGAACCTCCCTCGGCATCTCGCGGGCGAAGCGGTCGCACCATTTATTTTCCCCCCCCAGTGCATAGGCGTAGGGCAGGAAGGCTTCGAAAACCAGGGGGGTCATCTCGGGCGAGCGCATGCGGTCGAGCCGGTCCTGCTCGGCGGTGCCCAGGTACATTTTGAAACCTTCGATCTCGTCCATGACCTGGCGGCCGGCCGGGGTGGGGGCCCGCATCAGGAACGCGAACAGTATGTGCAGGACCAGGGCCAGAACAATGTAGGAGACCCAGACCAGCGGGCCGCCATCGAAAAAGGCCGCGACCACGGCCACGACGATGGAAATCAGGATCGGGCCGACGACGTACATGCCGTTGAGGTTGAACAGGCGGCCTTTGTATTCCTTCTTCAGCGCATCCGTGAGCGCTTTTCGCGCCGCCTGGAAATCCTCGTGGTTCTTGTTGTCCATCTCGATGCGTGAGGTTTTGAAGGGCAGGAGCTTGTCGAGAACGGCCTGCTCACCCGGAGAGATCGCGGCCAATGGTTCGCCCGGCTTGCGGCGCAGGCTGAACTTTTTCTTGCCCTCTTCCTCGATCTCCAGCTGACCCTTGACGGCCAGGCTGATGATGGCCGCGGTAAAGGCGTCGTTGTTGAACGACATGGAGTAAACGTAGCGGCATGCCGCGGGTGACAGGCCCGAGGGTGGGCGGTAACGCGGGAAAATCACTCCTTTGTCCGGGTCGCGGCCGACCCGGTTCCAGGCCCAGAAGTACCAGGCGAAGACCATCAGCAAGCCCCCCAGAAGAACCAGGGCGGCGCCGTTGTCTTGCAGGAACCAAAGTGTTTTCTGTGGCATTCCGGGTTCGTCGATCAGCCCTTTTGGCCAGGAAACCACGACGGTCAGGCCTTCACCTGGTGCCATGGCTCTCGTGGTCTCGAAACGGACCTGGTTTTCATCAATGATCTGGCCGCTGGCGTAGGAACCTTTCGCCCCGTATCCGCCCGAGTAAGAGCCCACCTCTACGCGACCGGCCGGCAGGGGAAAGGGCAGGATGATATGTGCTACGGCATGGTCAATCGGAAAGACCCAGCCGGTGCCGATCACGTTGAAATACAATTCGTCGTGTGTATCGAAAAAGCCCAGTTGGCGGTTGGTACGGAACTTCAATTCGTATTCGTGGATGCCGGGGTCCAGTATGCGGCTGGCGCTGCCCGCGTAGATGCGGACGCCGTTGGAACGGTTCTCGGTATGCCAGGGCTCGCTGCGGCCGTTGCGCCGCAGGGCAAGAGGTTCGAATTCAACATTGACCCGGTTGCCGAGACGGTCCCGGTAGCGGGTTGGAAAATCGCGATAGATTCCGCGCCTTATCTGCTGGCCTTCGGCACGTACGCGGATCGTTTCGGTGACGGTGAGCCAGCCGTCAGCCCCGACCTGGATGTCCGAGTGGTAATCGAGAATCCGCTCATCCGCCCAGGCAGACGGGGCAAGCAGGAAGAGAACGATGAGAAGGATACGTTGCATCATGGGCTCTCCAGGCTGATTTCAGGGGCCGCGCGCTGGCTGGCCAGCTCGATCTCGAAGAAGGCGGCTTTGACGAAGCCGAACACCCGGGCGACGAGCATGGATGGGAAACCTTCCACCAGGTTGTTATTGTCCCGCACGCTGCCATTGTAATAACGCCGGGCAAACTGCAGGTGCTCCTCGATTTCGACCAGGCTGGAATGCAGTTGCTGGAAGCCTTCGCTGGCCTTCAGTTCGGGGTAGTCCTCGGCCACCGCAAACAGCCGCCCCATGGAGCGCGACAGCCCGGATTCCGCGGCGCCGCGCGCCCCGACGCCCAGGTTCGGGTCGCCGCGCAGGCGCGTTACGCGTTCCAGGACCCCGGACTCATGTTTCATGTAGCCTTTGACGGTGCTCAACAGGTTGGGCACCAGGTCGTAACGGCGTTGTAACTGCACGTCGATGCCGGCCCAGGCCTCGTTGACCTGGTTGCGCAACTTCACGAAGCGGTTAAAAGTCCAGGTCCCCCAGGCGAGGATCAGTAGCAGGATTAAGCCTGTTATGTACATCGTCGGGCTCCGTTATTCAGAAAGGGAGGTCGAGGGCGTCGTTGATGAATCGCATCATTGCTGCGGCCAGTTTGAAGCCACCCGTCACCTGTTCTGTAAAGCCGGGCACAAGTGCCGCTGCGGCCGGTACGTCGGTGGCTATGTAGAAGCTCTTCTTCTTGAGGTCTTCGATATGCGGGTGTGCCGGGTCGAAGCCGCGTGGCGGGCGTTTCAGCGAGTCGCCTCTGATGCCGCCGGACGCCAGCACGGCTTTCGAATTGCGGATTCGGCTCCAGGTCCGGGCGTTGTCCACGATATGGTCCCTGACGCGATTCAGGACCGGGTTGGGCGGCATCCATACGCCGCCGCCAAAAAACAGGCCCTCTCGGGCCAGGTGCACATAGAACCCCGGTGCGTGGGCATCTTTACCGGCCTCGTGCCGGAACTGCACCCCGGCGTGCGTTTTGTACGGGGTTTTGTCCCGGGAGAAGCGGGTGTCGCGGTAAATGCGAAACATCGAGCCGCCATGCGGCTTGGGATTGGCGATATAGTGGGGGGAGATCTTCTTCAGGCCTGGCGCCATGGCGACGATGAATTCGCTGGTGGGATTGACCACCGACTCGTAATAGCGCGCCTTGTTCTCATTGAACCAGGCGCGTTCATTGTTCTGTTCCAGATCGTCAAAAAAGCGAAAAAAGTCTTCCGGGAAACCCGGGAAACCGCTCATTGCAGGTCGCCCTTTTTGCTCTCTTCGGCGCGTGGAACCGTTGCGTCCTCGTTGATGATGGACGGGTCGGGCAGCAGGCTGCGTTTTTCGGCGTAACCGTGGGTGCCGCCGATCGGGCGGTAACCCCAGCCATAGTAAGGATAGCGCCAGGGGTAGCGGTAGCCCCAGGGGTCATGGAATCCACGGTATACCACGACCTGGCGTCGCGTTTCCCAGAGCACCAGGGTATCCACGTCCAGCACCGGGTACCGGTACTTGAACTCGTCCACATTCCTGACACGGATGTTCCTGATCGTGCCCGTGGTGGTGACCTCGCGGCCCTTCTTGAACACCAGGGGATCCTGGAAACCTGCCTTGCAGGCGATATAACGTCCGTTGCTATGGTCTCCCTGGATTGGCCGGAGGTACTTGTCGAGCTCCCTTGAAAGAATTTCGAAGCAGGTTCTGTCGCCGCGGTTCTGTGCGTTGAGAATCACGCCGCCCCAGCGCACCTCGCTGCCGATCACGCCCGGTTCGACGCGGGCCGGCGCAATATCGGGGAAGTCGCCCTGGATTTGTTCAGGGATCGTGGTGCAGGCCGACAGGGCCAGCAGGGCAAGGGAGTAAATCAGGAGACGCATGTCGCTTTCCTCGTTAGGATCCAATACCTGTTGGACCGCTATTTACACACTTTATCTTACATTATTTGCTGTTTTTTTTTGGCTTGAAGTCGCGCACGGCGCGTTTCAGCGCCTCGATGGCCGGTGGCGCCGGCGAATAGCGATAGCGGGTATAGAGGGTGGACATGCGGCGAATGGCGCCTGCCTCACCGGGCAGTTGTTGCGCGGCTGCATCGGCCGTCTCCATCGGTCCG
>JAZBOH010000034.1:0-13044 GCA_036351055.1 Lysobacterales bacterium | reverse complement strand
TTCGCCCCGCTTTTCGAGGTAGGCAAACAGCCGGCCGAGGTTCTGGTCGATGTTGTCGATCATGGCGCTGTAGACCGCCATGACTCGGGCCTGGTCCGCTTTTTCCTGCTCGCTCAAAGCGTCCCAGTCACGGTGTGATGGTTTGCTGCGCGGGTGTGTTTCGGCATCAATCACGTCCAGTTCCAGCTGCCGGTCGTAACGGGCCCTGGCGATGGCCTCGTAACCGGCGTCGTATGTGCCTTCGTACTTCGCGATGTCTTCCGGCCAGGCCTGGATCGGGTCGTGCGGCGCGGTGTACGCGAGATACAGGAAAAACGGCTGCTCGTCGGCGTCCTTTTCATGCCGGCCCAACAACTCGATGGCCCAGTCGGTGAACGTGTCGGTGCTGTAGTAGTCCCTGCTCTCCGGCGTGTACGGCTGCATGCATTTTGCGTCGAAGCAGAATACCCTCTGCTGCGGCCGTTTCTGTGCCGGTTCGGCTTCACCCTCTCGCCGGTAGCCCGGGTTGAAGTGGTTGGCGGCGCCATCGCGCATGCCCCAGTAGTGGTCGAATCCCATGTCGTAGGGATTGTCCAGCGCATGGTGCTTGCCGACCATCAGGGTCTTGTAACCGGCCGAACGGAGTACGTCACCCAGCGTGGCGTGATTGCCGAACGTCGAGTCAGGATCGGCACTCATGCCTACACGCTGTGCGTACTGGCCAGTCATCAGGGCCGCCCGGGTGGGAAAGCACTTCGCGGTGTTGTGGAAATTGTTGAAGCGCATGCCCTCTTCCGCGAGGCGGTCCAGGGTCGGTGTTGCAACCTCGCTGCCATAAGGGCCGATATCGGAAAAGCCCATATCGTCGACCATCACCAGCAGGATGTTGGGCTTGTCGGCCGCCTGCAGGTTTGCTGCCAACAACAGCACCAGCAAGCCAATTCCAAAAAATTTTGTTTTCATCGCGTTTTTCATCCTATCCGATGCGCCTGTTATGGGTGCTGTTATCCCTTCGTCCTGATGTGTTCACCCTCGTAGACGAAGATATTGTCGAAGGTGGCATGGACCGTTGTGTAGTTTCCGTCAGTGTCCCTGGGGGCATTCTCCGGCCGGTGACCGCCATGGAAGGAACTGAACAGGAAATCGTTCACCAGCGTGTTGTCTCCGCCCATGCCACGCAGGCGCAGGTTTTCATGTCGTTCAATCAATTGCCCATCGACGTAGAGGCGCGAAAAACCATTCGATGCTTCGGGCGGGTCGTTGACACGTACGTGTAGTGAAACCGAATAGTATTGCCCCTTTTCGAACTGGAAGGGTCTTTGGATCTCACCCCGGTCACCGTACTGCCCTTTCATATCCTGGTGATACGTGTAGAGCTTGACCCCGCCGCCGTCCTTAAACGTTACCCTTGCCGACCAGCCTTCCGGAACGATGGGCCGCCCACCGGTTATGCGTTTCTCCGGACCCAGGCCAAGGAGTTTTCCGCCCTTGACGAACTGGAAATCCGGCTCGAAACGCACATCGTAATTCAGGCTGAATTCCAGACCGGGTTCAGGCAGAGGCAGGGTTGCGACAATGCGTTCGCTGCCACGTTCGTAACCCACGTATTTGGCCCGCAGGCCGGTACTCCCATTGAGCCCTTCCTCCGCTGCCAGGGTCAACTTTTCATTTTTCAGCAAACGGTCTGCAGGTGAACCGGCCGTCACCGATTCAAAGTCCATCTCCAGAACCGGTTTTGCAGCACCATCCGTTTGCTCGAGGAGTTGCTGGAAGTCGCCGAGAAACGGATCATTGGAAACGGTCAGTTTCTCCAACATTAACTCCCGCATGTAATGCAGGGTATCCGCCATCCCAGGGTCATCGACCAGGTTGTTCAGCGCATCGGGGTCCGTGCGAACATCGTAAAGTTCTTCTTTTGCGCGGCCGTAGAAAAACTCGAGGCGTTCCCTGGCCTGTTCATCTTCCTTCGCCGCGGCTTCGAACCCCTTCAGCGCCAGGCCACCGGGGTATTTTCCATCATGGTATTTGGCCTTGCCGTCGACCCACTTGTTGTAGATGTAGATATATTCAGGGCCAATAACGGAGCGCATTTCGAACTTGATGTCGCCCTTGCCGTTCATGCTGGCGAAGACTTCTTCATGGTGAGATATATCAGGCGACCCAAGCAATGGCATCAATGACTTACCTGGCAATCCTTCGGGAACTTCGAGATCAACCGCCTCAAGAATTGTCGGAAGTATATCGACCGTGGATACCAGGCTGGGGGATGTCGTTCCGGCAGGGGAATGTCCTTGCCAGTAAACCACGAACGGTGTTTTCACGCTGGCCAGGTAGACGTTGCTCTTGGCATAGGGCCAGTGCATGCCGTTATCGGAGTGGAAAATAACCAGTGTGTTGCCCAGCAGGTCTCTTTCCTCCAGCACCTGCATCAGGGCACCGACAAACTGGTCTGCCCGGTGTGAGGAGTTCAGGTAGTAGCCAAACTCCTCCCTGACCAGTTCGTGGTCGGGGATAAATCCAGGCGCCTCGATGCCTTTGCCACTCCAGGCATCCACTTCGGGCGGCAAGATAAACTCCGGCTTTTTGTCCAGCTTCTTCGTTTCCGAATTAAACCGCCTTTGCAGGGATTCCTTCTCACCCGGCGCCCCGGCATAAGGCCGGTGCGGGTCATGGGTATTGGCCGAGACAAAAAACGGGCGGTTCCGGGCGAGGGCCTCGTCAATAAACGAAGAAATATTCCGGGCGTAAAGTTCCGGACTGCGTCCCACCGCCATGGCCGCCATCGGTGACACGATATCGAAGCCGTATTTTTCCAGCGGCCGGTAGTGGGTATCCTTTCCAAACAGGCCGGTCATGTAGTCTTTCTGGCGCAGGTATTCCGGAATGGTCAGGACGCCGGGACGCACGGTGGTATCGCTGCTGCCGGGCTTTACGTTGTAATTGTCCTGGTAGCGCCCCGTCATGATCGAACCGCGTGACGGCGCACAACGGGAACTGGTGTTGTAGGCCCGGGTAAACGACATTCCCTGGCTTGCCAGGCTGTCGATGTGGGGCGTAAGCCCCTGCACCCGGCCGCCAGAACTTTCCGGCGTGTCGTAACCCATATCGTCGACGGCGATCAGCAGGATATTGGGTGGCTGCTCCGTGGCCGCAAAGACCAGTGAAGAAGTCAGCAAGATTCCGGCAATCGTGGAGATTATCCTCAGCATTTCGAATTCCCCGGTGCCATGGCTAAGCCTCAGCCCACAGCTTTTTGATCGTTACAACATCCTGTCGAATGGCGGCCAGGATTTGTTCCCTGGGCATGGCGGGTTCTCTCCTGCCTTTCTCGGCGCCGCCGAGGTCGTATTCACAATGCACCGAAACCGGATAGTCCATGCCGGATTCTTTCAGCATGCCGAAATAGCGGCTGAAATCGACCATGCCCTCGCCCATTGGTGTATTGACGAGTTTCCACTTGCCGTCGATTTCCGCCCAAATGAAGTCCTTGATCGCAAGGGAGCGGATATACGGTTTGAGCAGGCGGTACCCGTCAGCCCAGTTTCGCCCGCCCTCGGTGACTGCATGGCGAACGTCGAACTGGATACCCAGGGCGTCCGGGTCGAGGTCTTTGACCGCCAGGAAGATATCCCAGATCGAGGCGCCAAAAGCGCCTTCGCCTGAATGGTTCTGGTACATGCCGGTAATGCCGATTCTCCGGTTCCATTCGGCCAGCTCCGCCAGTTGCACCTGGTAGCGCTTGACCGTCTCGGTCGCGGAAGTCTTGCCGTCATATTTCAGACCACCGAGGCGGTATGACTTGATACCGAGCGACCTGGCCAGTGCAAGCAGATCGTAATCACGCCGATTGTCCGTTCCGACGATCTTTGTCACCATCATTTCACAATCCAGGCCGGCGTCTTTTATCGCGCTGACCGCGGCGGGAAGGTCGCGGTCATAACGATCCGGCTCGACATGTCCACCGGGACGGACCGTCAGGTCGAGGCCGGAAAAGCCCATCGCCGCGGCTGCCTGGGCCATTTCGCGATAATCGAGGAACTGGATCGCTTTCGAAAAAAGGTACAGAGCGGGTTGGCCGCTGCTGTCCCCCGAAATACCGGGTCCGTCGCCCGCCAGCAGCCCGGGCGCGAGGGAAGCGGTGATGATACCGCCGCCGGCTGTCTGAATGAATTTCCGTCTGTCCATATGCGTTTACCCGGCTCCGCGCGCCGTTGTCGAGCGGCGTTAAAAAAAAGGCGGCACCTGGGGGTGCCGCCAAAACACAGAGCTATTGCACTTATAAATCCT
Organism: Lysobacterales bacterium; assembly: GCA_036351055.1. GTDB lineage: Bacteria > Pseudomonadota > Gammaproteobacteria > Xanthomonadales > SZUA-36 > JABDPF01. Next base: position 8,778 of record JAZBOH010000034.1, on the reverse strand, counting down.
TACCGGGTTGCGAACCTGAACTCGAGCACGTATTCCTTGCCGTTGTCCCGTTCGTCGGAATACCAGCTGACCGGCGTGTACCAGTAGCGGGAACGATTTTCCCCGGTCAGGTTCTGCGCGGTGAACCTCAGCTTCATGTTCTTGTTGATGGCCCAATCGAAATTCAGGTCGTAAATCGTCCGGCCTTCGGTCCACTCGTCGAAACGGTCCGTGTCCGACGCCTCCTGGAACAGGTAGTCATCGCGGTAGTTGGCCGCCAGGCGTACGCCGAATTTCTTCCTCTCGAAGTAGAAGATGAAGTTACCGCTGTGCTTGGAGGTGCCGCGCAGGGAGATCGGAACGTTCCGGTCTGGCACGACGGCATCCATTTTTGCGTCAACATAGGTGTAGCTGCCGTTGAAACCGAAATACTGCAACCAGTTGTCCATAAAATCAAACGGTACGTGCCACTGGAACTCGAGGCCCTTGATCGTGCCGCCGTCCGTGTTGACCGGGCGCCTGATCTGGTACAGCTGTTCCGTGCACACATTGTTTTCATCACAGACCGTGATCGATTCGGGACTGGAGCCGCTGGAGATATATCCGTCCAGGTTCTTGTAGAAATACCCGATGGCATAGTTGCCGCCAATCTCCGGATACCACTCGATCAGGGCGTCAAAGTTGTTGGTGTAGTAAGGCACCAGGTTCGGGTTACCACCGCTTCCGGTCGCATCTTCCTCATCCTCAGGCGTAGTGTTGATATCGTAAGCGGCTGTCATATCGATCGGATCGGGACGCGACACCGTCTTGTTGGCTGCGAACCGCAGAATCCAGTCATCGGTCAGGTTGAACGCGATATTGAAACTCGGCAGCCAGTCGTTATAGGTCCGGGCCGTTGTCTGCTGCGGGAATTCCGGATCGGCGGGCACGAAGTTATCGCCGTTGCCGTTTCCGACCCAGCCGATCGTGGTCTGGTCCGTTTCGAAATAGCGTACGCCGACGTTGCCGCGGTAGGGAATCCGGTCACCACCGGAGAAATCAGCCTGCAGGTAGAACGCCATCGTTTCCTCGGTAACGTCCAACTGGCCCTCCTGGCGGATTTCGTAATCGTTGGGGTCAGCCAACCAGTCCTCGAACACGGGGTCGTCGATATCGGCCACGGCGAAGGAGTGGATGAATCCCGGCACATTGACGTCCGGCAGGATGTCGTCGGCAACGACCACGCCGAGGCTGTTGATGTCGAACATTGCCACGTCGGGGTGCTGCTTCTCTTCAATGTCGCGCCTGAAGTTCATCTCGTTCCACGCGGCACCAAATTGCACGGCATCGAAGAATGAGACCAGGTCATTCCCGCTGCGTTCCGCCAGTTCCCGCGTAAAATCGATGCGGGCGCTGGTATCGTCGGCCTCTTCCCAGGTATAGACGCTTTCGAGCAGTTCTACGTACTGGTGCGAAACGTCCATCGGGTCGACATAGTTACCGAAGGAATCGTATACCGTGGCGATCGGATAGCCACTGGAAATGTCATAGGTGCCACTCAGGCCGTTTTCAAAACGATCCTGTCCCTGCGCATCACCCCAGTCGGTATCCAGTCGCGTACGCAGACGTTCGAGTAGCCTGGTGGTGCTTTGAGAGGCGTAACCGATGTCACCCACGACCAGCCAGTTCTCGTTGTTCCACGCCACGTTGATACCACCGACATTGACATCCGAGTCACGTGGAATGCGCCGGTAAAGGCCATTGGCCAGCACTTGCTCCCGCCGGGCGCTGTCGGTAGGTCCGAATTCGTAAGCGAACAGCGTGCCGTCGGTCGGCACCGCCTGGTCCAGCAGGGCGTCGTCAAAATCAATACTGGCGGAAGTGATCGTGTGGTCAAAGCGATTAATCATGTCACCGAAGTTGTACCAGAAGCGTTTGTCGTCCCGCTCTTCTTCCTCGGTGCCGAAGGTCCAGTCAAAGTTGACATCCCAGGACTCGTTGCGCCACTGAATGCCGGTCACGTAGGTTTGCCGGTCGCGGTTGATCGGCTGTTCCTGGTAGCGAACGCCACTGAAGTGGGCGACGTCGTAGCGCGTTCTTTCGTCAACGGCGGTGCCGTTGATCACCGTGCCGTCCTCGAAGCGGGCGCCATAGGTACGCAAGCGCTGTGATTCGGCGAGGTTGTCGATGCGGTCAGCTTCGTCCCAGACGGCGCCAAGGTAGAGACCGAAGTTTTCGCCGAACGTCTGGTTGTAAAACAGTGTTGCCCGCGGACGGGTTTCTTCCAGAAGATCGTTGTAGGTGGCCCGCGCGGTACCGGACAGGTACCAGTCCTTGTCACCCTTGGTGAAATCCAGCGGACGGTTGGTCACGAGGTTAACCGAGCCGCCGATACCGCCTTCGATCTCGTAAGCCTGCGTGCTCTTGGAGACTTCGGCCTTGGAGATCACTTCCGACGGCATGATGTTGTAAGTAAATCCGCGTGCATCGTCTCCGTTGCCCGTTTCACCACCCGAGGGGGACAGGGCAGTGCGGCCATTGACGGTCGTGCGCACGAAGCGCGGACCGAGTCCGCGGATGCTGATGCGATAGCCCTCACCGGCTTCGCGCTCGAGCAGGACGCCCGGAATACGCGCCAGCGCCTCGCCGATGTTGTTGTCGGAGAACAAGCCGATGTCCTGGGCGGTAATCGCGTCGACAACCTGGTTGGCTTCACGCTTGATATCTGCAGAGAACTCCAGGCTGCGGCGGATACCGGTGACATGGACTTCCTCCATGATCATTTCGTCGTCGGCATCGGCGTCCGCCGTGGTCTGTGCCATGACAGGCTGAGCCAACAGGGCTGCAACACAGGTTGTTGTCATGAAGAGATATTTCAGAGAATCAGAAGCGGATGGAAAAATTGACGTACTCATAACGCAATAACCTCCCAGGTAGATTTCAGTGCGCACCGAAATTGGGCCAGTTATTTAACCTGGCCTCGTTTTGTTAAATCGGCCTTAACAAGATTATTGCATGTAAGTGCCACCGGTAGCAACTAGATTCCATGATTCAGATCAACCGGGCAATCCACGAAAAAAGGCGGCACATCGTGTGCCGCCTATTCACCTGCTTTTACAAGCAGGACTGCCTGCTGCCGAAACTTCGCCTACCGTGTACGGTACCTCAACTCGAGCGTGTAATACTGGCCGTTGTCCCGATCGTCTGAGAACGGTTGCGTGGGAGCATTCCAGTACCTCAAGCGGTTTTCACCGGTCAGGTTATTGGCGCTGAACCGCAGTACCCAACTCCTGTTGAAGCGGTAATCCATGTTCAGGTCAACAATGGTCGAACCTTCGGTCCATTCATCGTGCCGGTATGGATCTTCCGCTTCCTGGAACAGGAAGTCATCGCGGTAGTTCATCGCCAGGCGGGCCGAGAATTTCTTTCTCTCGAAATAGGCCACCAGGTTACCACTCCATTCCGATGTTCCCCGCAGCGAAATGGGTAGCTGATTTTCAGGTACAACCGCATCCATTTCCGCGTCGACGTAGGTCAGGCTGCCATTGATACCGAAATACGACCAGAATCCTTCGGTCCAGGCATCAAAAGGTTGGTGGAATGAGAACTCGGCACCCTTGATCGTGCCACCGTCGGTATTGACCATTTTGCGGATGGAATAGAGCGATTCGCGCATCTCGTAATAGTCGCCGCCATTACCCGGAACACCATCGGTAATTTCGTCCGGGTCAAATGAACCGCTTCCATCCCCGTCCACACCATAAGGGGCGGTATGCCATTCATCTTGCCGGCCACGGGCGATCCAGCCTTCGATGTCCTTGTAGAAGAGTCCGAATGCGTAGGCGCCACCGCTCTCCGGGTACCATTCCAGAGACATGTCATAGTTGTCGGCATAATACGGCTCCAGGTCGGGATTTCCGCTGCTGCCGGTGGGCTGCCCGCCGTCTTCCTCCTCGTCATAAAATTCGCCCAGGTTCAGCCAGGCAGCCAGGTCGAGCGGGTCCGGACGGGTCATTGACTTGTTGGCCGCAAGGCGCAAAACCCAGGTGTCGCTGAGATCGAAAGCAATATTGAAGCTGGGCAACAGGTCGTCATAGTCTTTTTTGGTTGTTTGAATCACGTACTCATCCGACAGCGACAGGCCATCCTCGCTGATCTCAGAGCCACCTACCCAGCCTATGGCGGTCTGGTCTGTATTCACCCAACGTGCGCCGATGTTGCCACGGTAGCTTAAACCCCCGAATGGTAGCTGGATGTAAAAGGATGTGATTTCTTCCACAATTTCATATTCGTTATTGTGGATGGTTTCAAGCTCGTCGTCTGCCAGGGCCCACAGCGGATCGAACACCGGATCCCTGTTGGAAAGGAAGATGAAATCATGGGTCACACCGGGAATGTCATTACGGTAGTTATTGATCCCTTGCAATTCGTAACCGGAAATGATGTCGTACCGGTCAATGTCAAGAATATCGTGGCCATTGCTGGCAGTCTCATCTTCTCTGTAACGCGCTTTCTCACGGTTGCCGTCTCTTTCGTTCCAGGCCACGCCGAACATCACACCCTCGAATATCGACCACAGGTCACCCTCTTCGCGACCGGGCAGCTCCCGGGTGAAATCGATCCTGGCACTGGTGTCGTCGGTCAATTCCTCGGTCAGCGTGAACCAGGCCCGCCTGAATCGGTACAGGCTGGGGTCGGTCGCATCGAAAGGTGTCAGGTTGCCGTCCTCGTCAACACCGGTTAATCCCGCCGTGGTAACACCGCCTGGCCCGGTGGTGTCCCACCAGGCATTCAGAAACTGCATCCTGGGATCTGCGTTATTCCGGTTGCGGTAATCGGACGCCAGGTCGGTACCGACCTGCTGGTCATAGCGCTTGGTGTGCTGCTTGGCATAACCGACATCACCGTTGATGTTCCACAGATCGCCGCTCCAGTTGACGTTGATACCGCCGACATTGATATCCTGCTCGCGCGGGATGTAGCGGTTCTCGGTACTGACCCTTGAACTGCCCCTGGTGTTTTCCATCTCGAAGCGCGTCAGGGTGCCCATGGTCGGGGTCGAGCGATTGAAGTTCTGGTCGGTGAAATCGACGTCCAGGGACGTGATCTCCTGTTCGCGGCTGCGGGCGAGGTTGGGGGCAGACATGACCCACCTGCGCAGGTACTGGTTGTTTTCCTCGTGCCCGTAGGTCCAGTCAAAATTGACATCCCAGTCGCCCTTCTTCCACTGCATACCGGTGGTGTAGGTCTGCCGGGCGCGGTCAAGATCACGCGCCGTGTTGCGGGCCGCGTTATGCAGGCTGGTACCGGCATCCTCGCCGTCCGGTCCCACGCCAAGCGTGGACTCATGCAGCGCATCGATATCATCCTGGGTCAAAGCCTGGCCGTTAAACAGGGTCCCCGGCTCAAGGCGATCATAATTGAGCACATTACTGTTTGAAGCCCATGGATAGCGAACCCGGTAAGCCTCGGATTCGACCGCGTAATCCGTTTGGTCGGTATCGTCAAGGACCATGCCAAAGTAAAGGCCAAAGTTATCGCCGAATTTCTTGTTCGCAAACAAGGAAAGCCGTGATGCGAGATCGTCAACCAGGTCGTTATAGCCAATTCTTCCTGCACCTGAGATATACCAGTCTTTGTCTCTTCTTTCGGCAAAATCCACCGGACGGACGGTCTGCATATCGAGCGTGCCACCGAGACCGCCTTCGAGGTTCTTGGCCTGGGTGCTCTTTTCGACCGTTACCCGGGAAATAACTTCCGACGGCATCATGTTCAGGGTAAACCCGCGAGCGTCTTCGCCGCTTCCGTCTTCACCACCCGCCGTCGAAAGGGCCGTGCGGCCGTTGACGGTGGTGCGTACGAATCGCGGTCCAAGGCCGCGGATGGAAATACGGAAACCTTCGCCCATGTCGCGTTCCACCTGGACACCGGGAACACGCTGCAGCGCCTCGGCGATGTTGTTGTCCGAGAACATGCCGATGTCTTCCGCCGAAATCGCGTCGACGAGTTGATCCGAACTGCGCTTGATTTCGGCCGCGGAATCCAGGCTTTGCCGGACGCCCGTGACAATGACTTCTTCGACCATGCCCTCAGAATCGACCGCCAACTGGTCGGCGTCCTGGTCCGTTTGTGCGAATGCCGATGAATGCGCCAGCAATGCTGTGAAAATGGCCGTGGCCAGAAGAGTCCGCTTCAAGGAAACGGGCGAAGAGTGACAGATTGGCAATAACATTTGACGATTCCCTCCCGGAGGATTTTGTGAGCCTGAAGTTGGGCCTTATATCCGTTCCGGCCTCTTTTTGTTAATAAAACATTAGCGCAAGTATGGCACGCGTGTGCCACCGGTAGCAATTTGATTCCCTGATTCACGTCAACTAACTGTCTTTTTTATTTCGGGAAGACAATATCCTCGTTCAAAACGGCACCATCAACCCCGTGATGACGTGCAATCAAGGTCGCGATTCCATCCCGTTCTTCAACCGTTATCGCCAGGAAGCCCCCGATAACGTTCAGGTACCGGTGTTCCGGCCGGATCATGTCGTTTTTCCATCCACCCGCGTGTTGATCGCTGACGGGTCCGCTGGAATACTCTTTCACGCCGTGTGTTGCATCGACCGATACGTATTGCCAGTGGCGATCGCCGCAAACGACCACCATGTTGTCCTGTGTCGCAATAAATTCACGCAACAGGTCACCCTCGTACTGGAATCCGATATTGGCGTGGTTGTCTTGCTTGTTGCCGCGATCGGGCCCGACCACTGGTGTGGGGCTGATCAACACGCGGAATGTCGCGTCGGATTCCTGCACGGTGCGTTTGAACCCTTCCATCTGCTCGGCGCCCCAGATCGACTTGTCGGGACCATCCGGATCATCGTTGGCGCTGCGAAAATCACGGCCCTCCACCAACCAGACCTGCAAGTCCTTTCCCCAGCGAACCGTGCGGTAGGTCTTTTTACCCATCGGCACCTGGTCGAGGAAGATTTCCACGCCTTGCTGAAAAGTGAACTCGCCCATGAAGCGGGATTGCATCGTCGGCCAGGCGTCGTTGACCCAGGTATCGTGGTCATCCTTGATGAAATAGCTGGGCACGTTGCGGTGGAATTCCACCAGGCTGCCCATGCTGTACATTCGCTGCCAGTGCCAGTTTGCCAGGTCAGGCGTCTTGGCCAGGCGGTCGTAGTACAGGATATCGCCCGTATGTACGAAGAAATCCGGGTCCAGCTTTTGCATCTGCGGATAGATCTTGTAACCGTCCGGCGCGTCACGATCCGGGTAGGCCTGGCCGGTGACCACGGTAAAGGTAACGGGCGCGACCGTATCCGCGGCGGGGGCCGTGCGAAATGCACCCGACAGCCGCCTCAGTTCACCATCGCGGCTGGATCCAAATTCCACGGCAATTCGGTACGGCGTGGCCGGCTCCAGCCCGCGCAGGTGGAACTGAGTGGTGAAATCGGCTTCGGGGTCAACCGCCTGCCACGGTGTCGACTTGAAATCGGCGCTGTGTTCGAGGCGGTAAAGTACGCGCGCCTCACCCTCGGCGCCCGGCGCTGCCCCTTCGAGCGAGTCGACGGAACTGCCGTCCGCAAACGTCACGGTGGGCACGATACCTGGATCACGGTACCTGTATTCCTCGAGTTCTTCACCGGTCTCGGCATCACTGTAGGAAACCTGTGGCATGGGTCCGCCAAAATCGACCCGCTCGACATCCCGGGTGAGCCGAACCCACACGATCGCCTCGCTGGCCGTCACCTCCCCGATCTTGATGCCGGTCGCCATAAAGGGTGCCCCGGCCCAGATCAGCGGGGTATTCAACAGAGCCGCAACAAGGATAATGGCGAGTTTGTTCATTTGGTTTTTCCGTCGTCGAGTGGTTCGATTCGGTTGCCCTCGGTGTGAATCGATGAACGATCTTCCCTGGCAACATCAATTTTCACAGCCAAGATGGCCGGATCATCCGTATAAAAAATGTTGTTCACTATGCTGTTGTCCCGCCCGCTCGGCGCGGGAATATTTTCCTGGCCAAGGTAGTCCACCCGGACAGGGTCTTTCATCTTTTTTTTGTGGACGTGGATGTAGCGGGTCATGTTCTCATTGGAGCCCACGAACCGGTTGTTCTCGATCCGGTTCGCGTAGCCCGCCAGTTTCACGACTTCCTCGTTGTACGATTTTTCACCGCAGTGGAGGACGTTGTTGCGCACGGTAATCGCCGAGGCGCCGTACTTGATATCAACGAACTGCCCGAGCAGGCCGGGGCCGATAATACTGTCCTCGATCAGGATGTCGTGGATCCTGGCCTTGTTGCCTTCTTCACTGAAACTTTTTGATGAACCGAGATAGAATCCCTCGCCCTCGTGGGCGTTGTAATCCTTGTCCAGCCACTCGCCGATATGGTGGATGTTCATCCGCCTGAAACTGTTGTGGTGGCTCTCGTCGCGAACCGCCACGGCCGCATTATGCGTATGGTGGATATGCAGGTCTTCGATCACGTTGTGGTGAGCGCTGGCGCCCTGCAGGTACAGGCCCAGTTGAAAACCGTTGGTGTCCCAGTATCCGTCTTCCAGCGGCACGCTTGTACCACTGATTTCAATGCGTGAAAGGTGCCAATAGGCCCCGCGCAACTTGATTGCCGTCAGGCCCGGCTCTTTCTTGCCATCGATCGTTGAAATGATCGCGTACCTGCCCTGCCCCTCGGGGTCCTCGGAGGAGAACCGGATGCTTGCGCCCTCCGTTCCGCTGGCCTCGAGCACAAGGCTCCGGTCAATTTCGTACCGTTTTCCACCTTCGAGCAGGATGGTATCGCCGGGCTGAACACGCTTCAGC
>JAZBOH010000033.1:0-24356 GCA_036351055.1 Lysobacterales bacterium | reverse complement strand
GGGCTGCAGGAACTGGCTGCTCCACTCCCGGTCCAGCCATGCATCGCCCGCAACGGAGACCCTGCGCCCGTCGATCCTGAGTTCGCCCCGAGCCTGCAGAAAGGGCTGGCTGTAATAAAAAGAACCACTGCCGCCGGGATGCTTTTGTGAAAAGCCGTCTTCTCCCTGGAGTACCAGGGGCCGATCGCTGTCCAGCTCCAGCCGCAGTGCATTGTTGTCCTGGCCGGCACGCACCTCCAGCGGCAACCAGGCCGGCCCGGTACTGCTTAACGTCCAGTCATCGAGCCAGGCGGAAAAAGGCCGGGCGGAGACCCCCGCCCGCGCTTCCCCGCCATGAACGCCGCCGCGTGCATAGCGTTGGAACGCCCGGTGCCCATCCGGACCAGTCAGTGCAAAATGCGCCATGTAGACCTGTCCGTCTTGCCAGGGGTTGGCGGCTTCGAACAAACCCGGGGGCCGTACGGCGGAGCGGAACAGGGTCCACTGCGCACCGTAGTCCTGTCCGTCGTCGCCTTCCAGGTTCGCCGTCAGGTACCACCACTCGATACGAAAATCCGGGTGTGCACCGTGGTCCCGTGGAAAGTCGAGTAACTGGCCCGGCCGGGCCATGGCGTAGCCGTCCGCGGCCTGTGCCAGTAAAGCGAAATCCGCCTGGCCGTCCGCTTCGGGAACCGGCCCGCAGCCACCGGAAACCAGGCAGGCGGCAAGCAGCAGGGCGGCGGACCGCCTCATGAGGTCTGTTCCCGCAACAGGGTGGCCGGCGAGGCGCGAAGCAAGCGCAGTGACGGCAGCAACACGGCCAGAACCAGGGCCACCGATGCCGCAATCGCGAGCAATCCGTAGTGCGGCCAGTCCGGCTGCAAGGGGAAACTCCAGCCAAACGCCACCGGCGTGACGATACCCGCCAGGTAAGCCGCGAGCAGGGTGCCAAAAGGCCACACCAGCACCATGCAGAGCAGCCCCAGCAGCCCCCACTGCGACAAGAGCAGGGCAGCGCGCTCACGGCGCGACAGCCCCAGGCTCGTGAGCAGGGCCTGGTGGCCCACGCGATGGTGGTGGATGGCGCTTACCGCGCAGAAAATACCGATACCCGCCACCAGCAGGGTCAGTGCATTCAGCGCCTGCGTCACGGTAAAGGTACGGTCGAATACAGCGAGGCCGATGTTTTTGAGTTCCACCTGGTCTATGACGCTTTCCTGTTTGAGTGCGAACCGTTCTGCAAGCTGCAGGCGAACCGTTCCCCAGGGGGTGGACGCCGGCCCGGCGATCGCCTGGCTGACGGCTTGCAGCCGGGGCCAACAGGCGTGGAAAAGCGATTCCTCGACCATCCACTGCGAGAGCGGATTGCCGTAGTCGTGATAGACGCCGAGCACCGGCACGGCTGGACGTTCGGGACACAGGAATACGGTATCGCCGGGTTGCCAGCCGTCCAGCCGCCAGGCTCGCTCACTGATGTACAGGCCGGCTCCGGAGATGAAGGCGGAACGGGCTTCTGCGCCACTCGCGATCAAGTCGATGCTGTCACGGAAACGGGGACCGTTTTGCAGGCTCACCACCTCGACCGTAGCGTCCCGGCCACCCGGGGTTTCCGGCAGGATCCGCGTGCGAAAACGATCGGCGGCGGTCAAGCCCGGGTAGGCCTCCCCGAGCCAATCCTGGATGTCTTTCGCCGGGACCGAGGAGACAACGTAAAGGTCCGCCGCCAGGCGCTGGTTCAGCCACGAATCGGTGGCCTGCCGGAAGCTGCTGATCATCGTGTTGAGACCACTGTTCGCGACCAACGCGAGTGTCATGGCCATCAGGGCCAAGGAGGCCGGGCCCAGCAACCAGCGGCTGTCCGCCAATAGCCAGTTCAGCCGCGCCCGGCGGGGTGGAAAAAGAGAAGCCAGTCCGGCGAGTAAAACGCGCAGCACGGTGGGCAGCATGAGGGCGGCCCCCAGCAACAGGCAGGCCATGCCCGCCAGGGCCAGCCACAGGGTTTGAGCCCAGGCTCCAAGCAAAGCCGCAGCCGCCAGCAGGACCAACCCGGCCAGCAGCATACGCCGGTCCCGCAGGACCACGGCCTGGATCTGCCAACTGCTCTTCCAACGCTCGAGCAGCGGTGTGTCGAGCGCTTCCCGCAGCGGAAACAGGACGCAGAGACCGGCCGCGATGGCGGTCATCGCCAGCGGCAGCCAGGAACCGCTGGGAACGAGTGCATCGGGGTAGCTGATATACACACCGTAGAGCTGCGCCAGCGTGCGCCCTACACCCGGCAACAACCACGCGGCCAACTGCGCGCCGAGCCAGTAGCCGACCAAGCTGCCTGCCACCAGGAACAGCGCCAGTTCCTGCAACAGGCCTGTTTTCAGTTCCCGCCGCGTCACGCCCGCAAGCCTCAGGCGGCGAATCAGTTCGTGGCGGTCGGTGTAGCTGAAGGCGATCGCGTTATAAGTCAGGAAGATGCCGACCACGAAGGCCAGCAGGCCCATGGCGGCCAGGTTGAGGTGGAAACTCTGGGTCAGCTCCCCCGGATCGGGCGTATCCTCCGAGCCGGTATAGCGCAGGTGCCCGGGCAAGGCGTCACGCAACGCCGCCAGGCGGTCCGGCGGCGCCGCGAAGACACCCAGGTAAGAGAGCTCTCCAGGGTTTCCGGTTGCTGCCTGCAACGCGCCCATATCCAGCAGCAGGCGATGGCCGAGTTGCTGTCCTGGCGCGGCCACGACCGGGGGCAGTTCAACACCGGAATCCAGGGTGATGCGCTCGCCGGCATGCCATCCGAGCTGTTGAAGCCGGGCCGGCGCCACCCATAACTGGTAGGGTGGAAACGGAAACCCCGTGAATAGTTCCCCCGCGGAGGAAGTACCGGCAGAAACAATGCCCGTCATCGCAAACGGGTCGATACCAAGCAGTTCAAGGGGTTCTCCGGCGCCGGAGCGCACCACGCGCCGCAATACCGGCACCACCATGTCAAAGCCCTGCCGGCGCAGGCGAACGTAATCCCGCTCATCCAGCGACCGCCCGTCCAGCCGGTGTTCGATCCGGCCCACCGCCTGGCTGGTCAGCAATTGCTCGCCCTTGTTGTAACTGGCCCTTGCCTGCGCATTGATCAGCAAGGTGCCAACCAGCAGGACATTGGCGATAACAACGCCGGTCAGCAGGAAAAGGCCTTGCAGGGGGTGGCGCCGATAGTGGCTGAGCAAGCTGCGTAAAATCATCTCGGCTCGGACATTCAGGGAGCGGGCTGCAAGTGCCCTTCCTCCAGCAGCAGGCGGCGTTGTGCAAAGGCGGCCATGTCTTGATTATGGGTGACCAGCAGCAAGCTGCAACCGGACTCATCAACGAGCCGCGCGAGCAACTCCATGACCTGCAAGCTGAGCGTATCGTGCAGGTTGCCGGTCGGTTCGTCGGCAAACAGTACTTGTGGCCGGTGGGCCAGCGCCCGGGCGATGGCTACCCGCTGCTGCTGACCGCCGGACAGCACCTCGACAGGCCGGTGCATCAACGGCTCCAGGCCGAGCACACCGACCAACTCGGTCATCCAGGGCCCGTCGTCGGCCATCCTGTTGAGCCGCCGCTGGAACAGCAGGTTATCCTTCACGTCCAGGCCCGGTAACAGGTTGAACTGCTGAAATACAAAACCCAGGTGACGGCGCCGCAGAAGCGCAAGTTCCCGCTCCTGCAGGGAAGTCAGCTTTCGCCCCAGTACACGCACTTCTCCCGCATCGGGTGACTCGAGACCGGCCGCGACTTGTAGCAGAGTGCTTTTGCCGTTGCCGCTGGCGCCCAGCAGGGCGACGCTTTCTCCGGGCCCAAGCAGCAGGTCAATACCACGCAGAACCTGCAGTTCGCTCTCACCATCATGAAACGACTTGTAAATTCCCGACAACTCGAGACAGGGTTTCGTGTCAGAGACACCTTTTTCAACCGATGTCATCTTGCACTGAGCCTCCGGCGGTTGCTGAGACCATAGGGTACACTGTCTTTTCGCCTTGATCGCCGGCTTGGGCACATTGGCCGGGTTGCTGCGTGCCGTGGCGTTCAAACGGGCCGCGTGATTCAGAAAAAAAGGCTGACCGGTGCTTTCTGCCCGACAAACGGGCGCAATTGTTCCGGTGAATTGAATTATTCACGGCCATTCTGGCGTAGACTATTTATATCTGCCGGTTCTACCGGGGCCGGGGATCCTGACAGGTGGGCGCAATGACGTATCTCGATCTGTTTGACGGCTGGGTGAACATGGAGGAGTTCGCAGCCGGGTCACTCATTTATTCCGAAAAAGAGCCGGCGGATGTCTTGTACGTCATCCTATCCGGCGAAGTTGAACTCACCTTCCATGGAATCGCTCTGGGCAAGGAGCAGACTGGCGGCCTTATCGGCGAGATGGCCATGATCAACTCGGCCACCCGGAACTGCAGTGCCACGGCACTCAGCGACGTCAGCCTGGCCCGCCTCAACCGGGAGCAGTTCAGGGAATTGCTCGATAGAAGTTCCGAGTTTTCTTTTCACGCCATGGCTACACTGGCCCACCGTCTGCGGGCGGTCGACCGGTTCATCAGCACGAAACTCGAATAAGGACAGAAAACCGTCGAGGGTGGATTGGGCAAATGGACCTACTTGAAGTTTTCAAAGATTCAGAAGACCTGGTGAAATATCCAGCGGGGGCGGTCATCCTCAGGGAAGGTGACCCTGGAAACCACATGTACGTCGTTATGCAGGGCGAGCTTTCCATCCTGATCAAGAACAAGGTCATCGCGACCGTCTCGACCGGTGAAATCGTGGGTGAAATGGCGCTGATCAACTCGGATATTCGCAGCGCCACCGTGGTAGCCGATACCGATTGCGTGCTGGCCGACATTGACCAGAGCAGTTTTGATTCGCTGCTGCAGTACGTTCCAGACTTCACCATTCACGTCATGAACACACTCGCCAACCGCCTCAGTTCGGCATACGAACTGATCGATTAGGCAAAGCACGGCGGGGCATCAGTCGGGCCTTCGGTCGGCCAGGGTAAACCGCGTGGAAACATCGCCGAAATAAAGCGCCCCCCCGGCCGAGGCAACCACCCGGATGCGGTCCGTTTCCGGTTCAGAAACCATCAGTTCCATGCGCCAGGCACGGCCATCGCCTGTCTCTGCCTTCATCGGCAGTGGCAGGGGTTCCTCCGTTTCGCTTTGAACGACGGCGGCCATCACGCCTTCGAGCGGAAACACCGACTCGAGCTTCAGGAGCAGGCGTTCGCCGCCAAGCCTGGAGTAACTCATTTCGAGCTCGAAATCATTGTTTTTCAGGCCGCAGTATCCGCTGTCGTAGCGACAATTGGGTTTCTCCACCAGCGGGTAGCTTTGCCCCTCGACAGCGGCCTGCGGCGGATCGCTGAACAAATAATCCATCGCAAAATAAGCCAGGATTGCGAGCACGGGAGCAACCAGTGAAGCGACCAGTACATGCCTGTTTTTCAGAATATTCATGGCAGCAAGATTACCCTTTCCCCGGCCCGGTGGCTCGAAAATCGTTTTCATTCTCCGGGATCCTGGTGGCCTGCCAGGCCACGGCCTGCCAGCGCCCCTGCTGTTTGACGAAGGTACCGGTATTGAAATACCGGGTCGGAACACCTTCGCTCGCCAGCGGCCGGCTTACCAGCCTGAAAGCAACGACCGCGGTGTCGCCGAACTGCTGGATCTGGATTTCCTCGGCCGTGTAAACCGCCGGGTCACCGTCATCCCCACTGTCCAGGCCCTGCATGATTTCCGCCTTACCAAAGCGCGAACCACCGGACGAGGTGTAAACCAGTTGTTCCGACCAGAATCTGTCGTGGGCCGTGGGATCATTACGCGAAGCACCGGCAAGAAAAGCGTGCAACAGGGCCGTCAGCACCGGTTCATCTTCCGAACTGCTTGCGGCACTGGAAACCGGCGGCGGGTGCAGCAACAAAAAACCTGCAAACAGGGTCACGATCAGCCTGGTGGAGATCTTCATTTCAATCTTCCCGAGTATCAGTTGTTGAGCTTGGGCCGTTGTTTCCGCAAAAATAGCACGAATGCACCAGCGTCTCCTCAAGGTAACGCAGGATCTGGAGCAGGCACAAGACGCCCTGCTCGAGTTCTACGCCACGGACCGGCTCTACGACTTCCGGGTCGCCAGCCGGCGTATTCGCAGCATTCTGAAGCAAAGCGGTGATCACCGCTCGCGGGCCATGCGAAAAACCTGGGGCGGGCTGGCCGCCGTGACCGGCAATGCCCGCGACTGGGATGTTTTCCTGGCAACGGTGAAAAAGTTGCTGGAACCAGGTGCCGTTGCTTCTTTCAGGCACATGAACCAGGATCGGATCACGGCAAGCCGCACGGCCGTTATTGAAATGCTGGAGTCCTCGCCCTGGCGGCGCCACCTGCTGGCGTGGGAACACTACCTAGAGACATCCGATGAGAAAATTCCCAGTCCTGAGTTGAACCAGGCAGCCCTTGACCGGGCGCTGGAAAAGGCCCGTCGCCGCCTGTTGGCCGCGTGGTCGGCACAAAGCGACCGAAGCTGGCACAAGTTTCGAATCGCCGTGAAAGAGGTCCGCTACGTGGCAGAAGCCAGACCGGCTGCCTTCGGTTCGGCAGAGGCGATCAAGACTTGCAAAAAGCTGCAAACCCGGCTTGGTGACTGGCACGATACGGTTGTTCAATTGAACCTGCTGGATGAATTGCAGACAGCACCCGTGCACGAGGAGTTGACGGCGCTTATACAGGCCCGCAACAAGCAATTCCTGTCGCAGATTCGCGATCAGCTTGCACGAGACTCCCTGTTTTCCTTGCCGCCAGCATGAGCAGGATCCGCACCCCTGTGTTGATGCTTCTTGTGCTATTGATTGCGCTGGCGGCGGTGTTTCTGCCGATTGAGCAAATCGTCATGGCCTTGCGCGAATGGGCCACCGCCGAACCGGGTAAAGCCCTGCTTGGCACGATGCTGTTTATCACGATCGGCTTCCTGTTGATGCTGCCCTCCTCACTGCTGATGATGCTGGCCGGCTTCCTGTTTGGGCTGGTGCACGGGTTTGCGATCACCTGGACCGCCGGCCTGTTGGCCTCAACGGCCGCTTTCTGGATCGGCCGCACCGCTGCCAGGCCTTGGGTCGAGCGACTTGTAAGGCGTAAGGCGGTGTTCATCGCCATCGACAGGGCAATCCAACACAAGGGCTTTCTCGTGGTGTTGCTGTCCCGCATCGTGATGCTGCTGCCCTTCCCGGCACTCAACTACACCCTGGGCCTGACGGCGGTGAAATTCCGTGACTACCTGGCCGGCAGCAATATCGGCATGATTCCTCCGTATTTCCTGTTTGTGTACCTCGGCACGACCGTCAGCAACGTGACCGCCTTTCTCAACGGTAGTATTTCGCTGGGCCGCAATGAAATCATCGTGGGTGCCCTGGCGCTCGCCGCGATCGTGCTGATCGTGGTATTTATCGTGCGCACCGCAGCCCGAGCCCTGAAATCAGAGCTGAACCGCACGGCAAGCGGACCCTAGATCACCCGGTGTGGTAATAGCCGGAATAGTATCTTGGCTGCAACTTCGTGTACTGGGCACTCAGAAATTCGATCAGGTCGACCATTTCGGCGACCGTCATGTCTTCGCCACGGTACGGCATCGGAGTCAGGCCTACCTCGCGATGTGCCTGTTTCATCATCGTCTGGTACTTGAATGAAATATCCTGGTCCGGATTGACCACAGCAGTCAGTAGTTGACCACGCGATTTCACATGGTACATCTCTCCACCAATTGCCAACTGGATCGGCGGTTTGTGCTCCACGTCGGGAAACTCGATTCCGGGAATGGTATGACAGGCGTGGCATTTGAATTCCACGAATACCTGTTCGCCCTGTGCGACGTCGCCTGCGGGCAGGACAAAACCCTGCACGGGTTTGTTGTCGCCGTAGCATGCGGACAGCACAAGCAGGACGGCCATGGCCGGAAGGAGTCTCCAATGTCTGTAGCTGTATGACATCACTAATCCTCCCTTGCCAGAAGATACACTTTAAATATGGCAACAAACCGGATGAAATTCAATGCTCCGGCGGTGGCCGGAACACGGTTTTATCAGCATAGAAGCAGCTGTCCTGAACGCCGCCGGTCCACCAGCCGGGGATACCCATCAGCGGCAGCGGTGAGAGGTCTTTGGGCGTCCGCAGCAGCGTGCCTTCGAGCAGGGCGTCGGCGAGCACCTGGTCCAGTTCGCTTGCGCACACGGGGTCCGGCAAATGGAGGTAGACCGCGTGAGCAGTCAGTGACTTGTAGGGCCGCAGAAATTTCTCCAGGATCGCATGTCCGCAGACCAGAACACCGGTGCCGGCCCACGCTTCGCGGAGGCCCACGAACGCCGCCGGCCAGTTGCGCTCATGCAGGGCCCTGAGCAGGGCTTCGTCCGGGCCGGTAACGATTACCCCGCTCTCGTCCAGCAGGGTCAGGGCGTCGCGCTGGCCGCCGCGCCGTCCATCCCGTTCCTCGCCCAGGTTCTGGTAATGCAGCTCGTTCATCGCTGATTTCAGGCCGGGAAAACGGCACCAGGCCAGCGCATTGAACAGGTCGTGCCAGCTGTTCTCCCGGGTACTGACTTCGCCCGTCTCATGGATGTGCCGTTCGTAAGCGACGCCCGGTAATTCGGCAGCGGGACGGAAACGCACGGGTTTTCCGCTTGCGTTTTTCAATCCGGGAAGAAGCAGCCGGTTGAGTGCTTCGGGGCCGGGAAACTCATCAGCGGGGAGGCGGCGCAAGTAGACCCGGTAACCCGCCCAACAAGGGTGTTCCAGGTCAATATGTGCTTTCCAGTCTTGCATGATTTAGGATGCGGGACGGGGAGCCAACCCCGGCCACCAACAGTAAACCACAGATCAGGGACAAGACCCATGAAAAAGCTGCTCACCATTGCCCTAACCGCCCTTGTTTCCACATCAGCTGCCGCCGCTGAATACGTGAACGAACTGGCACTGGTCGAGAGCTGGCTGGCTTCCCAGCGCGCCTACGACAATGTGCCCGGCTTGTCAGCCGCCATCGTGCACGACCAGGAACTGGCCTGGAGCGGTGGATTTGGCCTGGCGGATATCGCAGGCGAGCGGGCGGCTGAGGCCGATACGATTTACGGGATCTGCTCCATTTCCAAGCTGTTTACCGGGGTGGCCGTAATGCAGTTGCGCGACCAGGGCAAGTTCGACCTGGATGACCCGCTCGCCGAACTGCTGCCCTGGTTCAACCTGGTACAGGCCCACGACGGCAGCCCGGAAATCACGCTGCGCGCGGTCCTGACCCACTCAGCTGGCCTGCCCCGCGAGTCAGACTACCCCTACTGGATGGGACCCGACTTCGACTTTCCCTCCAGTGAAAAAATCCGCGAGAGACTGGGCCAGCAAGCCACCCTCTACCCGGCCGACCGTTACTTCCAGTACTCCAACCTGGGCCTGTCACTGGCCGGTGACGTGGTGGAAGAGCAGTCCGGGCAGGATTTCGACGGCTATATTCGCAAAAACGTGCTGCAACCACTGGGTATGGCCGATACCGACACCGGCTTTCCCGCCGATGCCCGCGAGCCTCGCGTCGCAACCGGTTACTCCTATCCGGGCCGTGAACAGACGCTAAAGGCCATGCCGCGTTACGACGCCAGGGGCATCACGCCGGCCGCCGGTTTCGCTTCCACCGCGCTTGACCTCGGCAAATTTGCATCCTGGCAGTTCCGCCTGCTGGCCGGCGAGGATGACGGGGTCCTCAAAGCCAATACATTACGCGAAATGCAACGCGTCCAGTGGCTGGACTGGGACTGGGGTACAGCACGAGGCCTCGCTTTTGGCGTGTACCGCGTGGGCGATCGCACCCTGACCGGCCACGCCGGTGATTGCCCGGGGTTCAACACCCGCCTGTTCCTCGATCCGCTCGGCAAGGTGGCCGTCGCCATGATGGCCAATCGCAACCGCGTGGATGTGGATGGCTACGCAGCCGCGATTTTCGATATCGTGGACGGCGGCGGAACGGTGGACGACGAACCCCAGGCAGAAAACCTGGACGACTACACCGGCAGTTATGACCTGAACCCCTGGGATGGCGAAGAGATGGTCTTCCGCTGGAAAGACGGCCTGGCGGTGATTTCAGTACCAACCATGAGCCCGATGGACTCGCTGACCCTGCTCAAGCACGTGGCGGGGGACCGGTTCCACACGGTCCGTGACGATGACGGTGAGCCCGGCCACGAAGTCCGCTTTGTGCGCGGTGATGGCGGCGAGGTGACCCATATGCGCGTGCACAGCATGGCGCTGCCCAGGCTGGCGGACTGACCGGGTTCTTCCGCTACTCGTTCACCACGAAATGCGCACCCCGGCTGCGCTGGTTCAGCGTGGCTGCACGCACCACCAGCAGAGCCGTTTGCACGGCGTTGCGCAACTCGACCAGTTCGGACGTGACCTGGCAGCCGCGGTAAAAAGACTGGATCTCTTCGCGTGCTTCGAGCAGGATGCGGCGTGCGCGGGTCAGCCGGCGCGGTGTGCGCACGATACCGGCGTAGTTCCACATGGTCTGCTGCACGAGGTTCAGGTCCTGCGCGATCAATGTCGGGTCGGCCTCGTATTCAGGGCTTTTCCACGGCCGCGGCTCCGGCAGTTCAAATGCTTTTGACGCGATATCCTGCACATCCTTTTTTGCCGCGAACTTTCCGCTGGTCAGGCATTCCAGCAGGGATGTGCTGGCCAGGCGGTTGGCGCCGTGCAGACCGGTACAGCCCGATTCGCCGATCGCGTTCAGGTTCCGGATATTGGTCCGGCCATTCAGGTCGGCGTGCACACCGCCGCAGGAATAATGCGCTGCGGGCACCACCGGGATGGGCTCTTTGCTGACATCGACCCCGTGTTTAAGACAGCTGTTGTACACGGTCGGGAAGCGCTCTTTCAGCTGATCACGATCCATTGCATCCAGGTCGAGGTAAACGCAGGGTTCGCCGCTTTCCGTCAACTCACGGTGGATGGCGCGGGAAACGATATCCCTCGGCGCCAGTGAGGCCCGCGGATGGACACCCTCCATGAAATGCCGGCCGGCCGCGTTGATCAACACCGCGCCTTCGCCACGAATAGCCTCTGTAATCAGGAAACGAGGAGCATTCTTGCCGTAAAAAACGGTTGGGTGGAACTGCACGAATTCCATGTCGATGACACGGGCGCCCACGCGATAGGCCATCGCCACACCATGGCCCACCGTACCCCGCGCATTGGTCGTGTGCTGGTAGATCTGGCCCACGCCCCCCGTGGCCAGGATGGTTTTTTTGGCGATGAACGCGACCGGCTCCGAGGCTCCGGGCAGCAGGATCCAGGCGCCGAAACAGGTCAGCGGCGCGTAGCGGTTTGCCGCTCCCTCGGCGTTGTGCGACAAGGTCAGCAGGTCGACGGCTGTCGCGCCGGCGTGCAGGGTGATACCGGGTGTTTCTTTTACCTGCCGCACCACGCTCTTGAGTATCGCGTGGCCGGTCATGTCCCGGGCATGGATGATGCGCCGGGCGCTGTGCCCGCCTTCCCGGGTGAATTCGAGGCTGCCGTCCTCGTTGCGATCGAACTCTACCGGATGATCACCCATCAGCAGTTCTTCAACCGCTCGCGGGCCTTCTTCGACCAGTTGCCTGATGGCCGCCGGGTTGGCCGTGCCGGCGCTCGCTTCCATGATGTCGTGTGCCAGCAGGCCGGACGTTCCGCTGCTGTCATAGATGATGCCGCCCTGGGCCCGGTCACTGTTGGCGTCGTAGGCCCCGCCCTTGAAGACCAGTGCAACGTTCAAACCGGCCTTTGCCGCATTCAGCGCATAGGCCGCGCCGGCAAGGCCGGCCCCGATCACCAGGCAATCTGTTCGGATGACTTCCATCTGGCGGACGTTACCGCCAATGGGCATTCGCGTCAAAGAAAGCTTGAGAGAAAACCGCCTTGAAGGGAAGATAGAATGTATTGCAGCAATTTACGTGGGAGCGGCTTTAGCCGCGATACAAGTTTTGATCAGAGATCCAGATCGCGGCTAAAGCCGCTCCCACAGTTTCACCAAGCAGCGGAGATTTTTGATGGCACCACACCCCCTGGCCGGTCAGCCGGCGCCCGAATCGATCCTGGAAAACATTCCGCGCCTGGTCAGCATGTATTACGCGCTGGAACCAGACCTGTCTGAGCCTGCCCAACGCGTCGCTTTCGGAACGTCGGGCCACCGGGGTTGTTCCTCGAAACACAGCTTTAACGAGATCCACATCCTGGCCATCAGCCAGGCCGTATGCGACTACCGCGCCGCGCAGGGCATCGACGGCCCGATGTATGTCGGTATCGATACCCATGCCCTGTCCGAACCGGCGCTGATCAGCGCGGTCGAGGTGTTTGTGGCCAACGGCGTCGAAGTGATGATAGACGAACGGTCCGGTTTTACACCGACACCCGTTATTTCCCATGCCATCCTGGCCTATAACCAGGGCCGCGGCGCCGGGTTGGCTGACGGGGTGGTGATTACGCCGTCGCACAACCCGCCTTCGGACGGCGGGTTCAAGTACAACCCACCCAGCGGCGGACCTGCAGACACAGCCATTACGACCTGGGTCGAAGACCGGGCCAATGAATTGATCGGTAAACCTTCCGATATCAGGCGCACGCCCTGGGAACGGGCATTGAAAGCAGACAACCTGCACCGCCATGATTACGTCACGCCCTACGTGGACGACCTGGGCGCGGTGATCGACATGGACATCATCAAGGCTTCGGGCGTGCATATCGGGGCGGATCCGATGGGCGGGTCCGGCGTGCACTACTGGAAGCCCATCCGGGAACGCTACGGCCTCAACCTGGACGTGGTCAGCGAAACGGTCGACCCCTCTTTCCGTTTCATGCGGGTGGACAGGGACGGAAAGATCCGCATGGACTGTTCCTCCCCTGCCGCCATGGCCGGCCTGATCGGCCTGAAGGACTCGTACGACATCGCTTTTGGCAACGATACGGATTTTGACCGGCACGGCATCGTCACCCCCAGCGTCGGTTTGATGAACCCGAATCACTACCTGTCGGTGGCGATTTCTTACCTGTTTGCGCAACGCAAGGACTGGCCGGCAGGCACGGCGATCGGGAAAACCCTGGTCAGCAGCAGCATGATCGACCGCATCGCAGCCGATTCCGGCCGGACGCTGTGCGAGGTGCCGGTGGGCTTCAAGTGGTTCGTGGACGGCCTGTTGAACGGCACCTTCGGTTTTGGCGGGGAAGAAAGCGCCGGTGCATCGTTCCTGCGCCATAACGGTACGGTCTGGAGCACCGACAAAGACGGCATCATCCTGAACCTGCTGGCTGCCGAAATCACCGCACGAACCGGCCGGGATCCCGGCGAACACTACCGGGACCTGGAAAAACGGTTTGGCTCGCCGGTTTACGAGCGCATCGACGCGCCGGCTACGGTGGAAGAGAAGACCATTCTGAAAAGCCTGTCTCCGGACCAGGTCACGGCCACCGAGTTGGCAGGCGAAGCGATTACGGCGCGCCTTACCCATGCGCCCGGCAACGGTGCTGCGATCGGTGGACTCAAGGTCACGACCGAAAACGGCTGGTTTGCGGCGCGTCCATCGGGTACCGAGAATATCTACAAGATCTACGCCGAAAGTTTCCGTGGCGAGGATCATCTGCAGCAGATTCAGCAGCAGGCCCGGGAGATCGTGTCAAACGCGCTGGGAGGAAAATAGCATGAAGTGGAAAGGCCGCCGATCCAGCACAAATGTCCGGGATGCGAGAGGTGAACGGGTCGTCCGCACCGCGGGCGCGGGCGCGGTATTACACCTGGTAAGCCGTACCTTCGGCCTCAAGGGTGTACTGTGGCTGATCGGCATCGTGGCCGTATTGTGGATGACCGGCCTGGTCGACCCGTCGACTTTCCTCGGCGGCGGCGTTCAGACCCAGCCGGGGGAATACCAGGCGACCCCGGAGGAACAGGAGCGATTCGAATTCGTGACCGTGGTGCTGGCGGACACCGAGGATATCTGGACCGAGCAGTTCCGCATCCGCGGCGCGGCCTACCAGGCGCCGCAACTGGTGATTTACACCGGCCTGGTCAATACCGGTTGCGGGCAGGGCCAGGCGCAGATGGGGCCGTTTTATTGCCCGGCAGACCAGACCGTTTACGTGGACCTCAGCTTTTATGACGAACTGGAACAGACCTTCCAGGCACCGGGCGACTTCGCCCAGGCGTACGTGATCGCCCACGAAGTGGGCCACCACGTGCAAAACCTGCTTGGAACGTCGGACAAGGTGCACCGCATGCGCGGGCGGCCGGACTACAACGAATGGTCCGTACGCCTCGAATTGCAAGCTGATTTCTACGCTGGCCTGTGGGCCAACCAAAACAGCCACTACCTTGATCGCGGTGATATCGAGGAAGCGATGAGGGCCGCCAACGCGATCGGTGACGATGCCATCCAGGGCCGCATGCGGGGCAAAGTGATGCCGCATACCTTTACCCACGGCACCTCGGAGCAACGCATGCGCTGGTTCAACAGGGGCCTGCGAACCGGCCGCATGGAAGACGGCGATACCTTCGATCTTCCCTACGACAAGCTATAGGAGCGAGCCCGGCCCGCGCCTGCAGGCGCTCTGGCCGCTGGAGGCTACTCCGAGACCCGGATCATGACCGCCGGGTTTTTCCAGTCGATCAGGCCTGAGGCCGGGTCGTTGATCATTTCCAGGTGTTCCGGCTTCAGTTCACCCAGGATCACATTGTCGTTGTGTTCGTCACCCGGCTTTTGAAAGCTGCCCGGGAACTTATTCTCCGAGATCAGCGACTTGAATTTCTTTGCCTCCGGATACCAGGCCATGATCAACCGGTCGGATTTCCGCGCCACGATGGCCCAGTGATAGAGGTTTTCTGTTTCATCATCCCTGACGTGGGCATAGAACACGCCGTCTTTTTCCCTGAGGGTGACGACAGCCGTTTCCAGGCTCGGGCCTGCAGGGCCGGTTTCTATCGCGGCGAGCTGCAACAGTCCCTGCTCACCGTCGACCAAGGACGACTCCATGACGCCGTCGTCGGTCAGCCACACGCCCGCCCATCCGGCGTCGAGCACCACGGGCTTATCACCCAGAGGGGACGAGACATAGACCGAGGTGCATGCCCCCAGCAGCAGGCACGCGCACACCGACATCAGAACCGTGCGAATCTTCATTACTTTCTCCTCCTGTGAACCCTATAATTGTGAACCTCCCTTTTCCGTTTTGTTAGGCAAATACGATGAATCCACGCTGCCGTCTCTCCCTGTCTGTGCTTGCCCTGTTATTGCTGCTGCCTGCTGCGGCTCGAGCTGTCCCCGGAACCGAGGCCCTGGAAGGCCTGGAATGGCGCGAGGTCGGGCCCTACCGCGGCGGCCGCGTCACCACGGTGACCGGCGTGCCAGGCAAACCCCTGCTGTATTACATGGGCGCGACGGGCGGCGGCGTGTGGAAAACGGAAAACGCGGGGCTCAGCTGGGAGAACCTCTCGGACGGATTCTTCAAGGTCGGCACCATCGGCGCCGTGGCCGTGGCCGAATCGGACCACAACGTGATCTACGTGGGCACCGGCGAATCGCCGATCCGCGGCGTCACCACGAGCCATGGCGACGGTGTCTGGAAATCAAGCGATGCCGGCAAAACATGGAAGCACGTCGGGCTGGAAAAAAGCGGCCAGATTTCCAAGATCCGGATCGATCCGCGCAACCCGGATATCGCCTTTGTCGGCGTCCAGGGCCAGATCTGGGGCTCGAACGAGGAACGCGGCGTATTCCGCACCCGGGACGGTGGCGAAACCTGGCAGCACGTACTCAAGGTGGGGCCGCGGACCGGCGCCTCTGACCTCAGGATGGACCCGGGCAACCCGCGCATCCTGTACGCGGCCTTGTGGAACCACGGACGCAAACCCTGGTTTATCCACTCGGGCGGTACCGACGGCGGCATCTACAAAACCGTTGATGGCGGCGACAACTGGAAAAAGCTGACCGGTGGTCTGCCCGAGATGGTGGGCAAAATTGCGGTGGATGTATCCGCCAGCAACCCCGACCGGGTTTATGCCCTGGTCGAGGCGGAGCCTGAAAAGGGCGGCCTGTGGCGCAGCGACAATGGCGGCAAGTCGTGGTCGCTGATCAACGGGCACCGCGTTCTGCACACCCGGGCCTGGTATTACATTCATATTGCGGCCGACCCTCAGGATGAAGACACGGTGTACGTGCTGAACGTGCCGTTGCTCAAATCGGTTGACGGCGGCAACAGCTGGGAGACCATTCGCACACCGCACGGTGATCATCACGACCACTGGATCAACCCGTCCGACAACCGGAACATGATCAGCGGCAACGACGGCGGCGCCACCGTTACCT
The DNA here is from genome assembly GCA_036351055.1 of Lysobacterales bacterium. Lineage (GTDB taxonomy): Bacteria > Pseudomonadota > Gammaproteobacteria > Xanthomonadales > SZUA-36 > JABDPF01. The sequence continues at coordinate 8,017 of JAZBOH010000033.1, read as the reverse complement.
TTGATGGCGGCAAAACCTGGTCAAGCCTGATGAACCAGCCGACGGCCCAGTTCTACCGCGTGACCACCGACAACCAGGTGCCTTTCCGGATTTACGGCGGCCAGCAGGACAACTCGACCGTGGCTATCGCCAGCCGCAGTCTCTACGGCGGTATCGGTGTCTCGGATTACTTCGACGCCGGTGGCGGCGAAAGCGCACATATCGCCTTCGACCCGGACGACCCACGGCTGATATACGCAACCACGATCAACGGCACGCTGACCGAGTACGACCACGAGACCGGCCTGGAACGGACCATCATTCCCTACCCGGAACTGGTATTTGGCAAAGATTCGAAAGACCTGAAATACCGGACCAACTGGAACGCCCCGGTGGTCCTGTCGCCGCACGATTCATCGGTGATCTATTACGGCACGCAAAAACTGTTGAAGAGCAGCAACCGCGGTGTCAGCTGGGCAGAAATCAGCCCGGACCTGACCCGGAACGACCCGCAAAAACAGGGTCGCAACGGCGGGCCGCTGACCGCAGAGAATGTCGGTGCCGAGTACTACAACACAATTTTTTATATCGTGGAATCTCCGCTTGAAAAAGAAAACATCTGGGTTGGCAGTGACGACGGCCTGCTTCACCTGAGCCGGGATGGAGGCAAGAACTGGAACGATGTATCCCCACCGCACCCGGGCGAGGCCATGATCAATGCGATCGAAATCAGCCCGCACGGACCCGGCACGGCCTACCTGGCGGTCACGGCTTACAAGCTGAATGATTTTGCACCGTATATCTACAAGACTGAAAATTACGGCAAGCGCTGGAAACGCATCGACAAGGGCCTGCCGGAAGACACTTTCGTACGCGTCGTACGCGAAGACCCGGACCGCCAGGGCCTGCTGTACGCGGGCACCGAAAGCGGCATGTTCGTCTCCTTCGATGACGGGGATAACTGGCATTCTCTGGCGCTGAACCTGCCGCCGGTTCCGATCACCGACCTGGCCATCCGCCAGGGCAGCCTGGCGGCTGCCACCCAGGGCCGTGGTTTCTGGGTGCTCGATGACCTGTTTATGGTCCAGGCTGCGGTTGGCGGGATTGGCGACGGAGCCGTGCAGGTCCTGGCCGCGCAGAAAACCGTCATGATGGGCAACCGTGGCTGGCGCACGGGTGATTTCGAAGCGTCGAATCCCACGCCCGGCGCCCGCATCTATTACTACCTCGAGGAAGGTATCGAGGCCGGAACAGGCGAACCCCTGAGTATCGAGATACTCGATGCCAAAGGCGAAACGATTCGTCACTATTCCAGCGAGGAGTCCGATTACGAGCGCTGCCTGCTGCACAACTCCGACCCGCGGCGGCCCTACAAACCCTCTTACCCGCCGGCCAAGGCAGGCCTGAACCATTGGAACTGGAAAGGCGACCGCCAGGGCTTCACCTGTGTCGAGGACATAACCCTGTTCGCGGGCCTGCACGGTCCCAGCGCGCCTCCCGGGCACTACACGGCCCGCGTGACGGCAAGCGGGCAATCAGACGAAGTTTCATTTGAACTGGCGCCGGACCCCCGTAACAGCGCAAGCAGGCAGGAAATCCAGGCCTGGTCCGGATACCTTGATAAAACAGCCGAGTTGTTGGAAACCCTGCTCAGCGACCTGGCTGATCTGCGCGCGGCGCAGAGCCAGCTTGAGAACCTGATGGCCAAACACCAGGACAGTGAATTTCTGCAAGAGGCAGGAACTGCGGCCCTGGCGGCTATTGAAAGCTGGGATCACCAGGTCATTCAGCCGATGCACCAGACATACGAGGACGAAGATGCCTGGGAGACCATGCTGGCCGGGCAGGTCCGCTTCCTTCTCAATGTAATCGACCGAACCGGTGCACCGGTCACGCAGGGCGCACTCGACCGCCTGGCAGATCTGTCGGCACAATGCAAAAGGCTCGAGAACGAGAAGTCCCGTCTTCTCGAGGAGCGTATAGCACCCATCAATGACTGGGCCAGGGAGAATGGCATTTCCCATGTAACGATGTAAATACGGCTGACAGCAGGACGGGCAGCCGCGAAGACTGTGCGGGAACCCTGAAGCTCTCCCCGCTCAATGGGTGGTGTCAGATCATTTTCATAACGACGCCAATCAGCCCGCCGCCCAGCAATGCGGCATTGGCAAACAGGGTCAGCGCCATGCCCGGCACGCGGGTTTTTGGATCCTTGACGTATTCCATGGCGTACAACTGGCGGCCAACAATGAACAGGATTCCCGGAACCCATGCCCAGCGCGCGCTGGCATAACTGGCGAACAGCATCATGCCGGGTACGAAAACGATCAGTTGTTCCAGTGTATTCATCTGAACCCGGTACAGGCGTTCCCAGTTCTCATCGCCCGTGGTTCTGGGTGCATCGACGCCATACTTGTCTCGCGCGGCACCCACGCGAACCGAAAAATACACATACTGGGCCAGCGCCAACAGGATCAACAGTGCCGTACTTTCCATGAGGTTCTCCCGGTCAAGAATGATGTCATTCCCATTCAACATACTGCATCCGGACGGAAAAATCTGCGCAGAGACTATAGAATGATGGTTGCAGGGAGAGACCGTCATGATCGAAAAAGCTGAGGCCGTCGAGGCGCAACTGGCGCAGGCCGCCAAACAACTGGGCAAGAAAAAGGCCCCCGGCACCAACCGCGGCGTCGAGACCATGTTCCGCAGCGCCTACCGTGTGCAGATGGAACTGACCTCGCTGGCTGATAACAAGGCCAACATGATGATTTCCATCAACGGCATCATCATTTCCATCATCATCGCGGCGGTTGCGCCCAAGCTGGACAGCAATCCATGGCTGCTTATTCCGTCAACGGTGATCCTGGTCGGCACCCTGATATCGATCATCTACGCCATTCTGGCCGCCCGGCCCAGGATCAACACCAACCCGATCACCCTGGAAGACCTGAAGCACAGCAAGGGAAACATCCTGTTTTTTGGCAACTTCGCCAACCTCGAAAAGGAGCATTTCACCGAGGGCATGCTGGACCTGATGCAGGACAAGCTGCTGCTTTACGAAACCATGATCCATAACATCTATGACCTGGGCCTGGTGCTGAAAAAGAAATTTGCGCTGTTGGCGGTGGCTTACACCAGTTTCATGCTGGCCCTGGTGCTGGGCGTGCTGTCCTTTATCGGTGTTTTTGTCTGGATCCTTCAGCAGGCCGAATAGTTGACGGCTGGCCGGCCAGCCATTCACGCAAGGGTTCGATGGATTCGCTGTAGCCAATCGAAGCGGCCTGCTCCAGCGCTTCGAACTGCAGGATGCCAACGCCGTGCACGTGGATGTTCTGGTAAAAATCTGCCTGCGCCTGTTGCAGTTTGCGTTCGCGCGACCTGCTGGAACCCACCATCATGGACTGCACGATCACGTTGGCCAGGCTCGGCGTGCGAGAGCCTTTTATACCCGGCATAAACCTGGCCAGCAACTGGCGCCAGCCGGAGACGTTCAAACCGTAGTCTTCCTCGGCACTGAAGCTTCGCGGCAAAACCACGTCGATGGCGATCACGGTGCCGGACGGGTTCATCTCCCGCATCACGTTGACCGGCAGGTTGTTCAGAACGCCCCCGTCCACCAACAATTCGCCCTTATTCGGCACCGGGGGTAGTACGCCCGGAATGGAAACGCTGGACCGGATGGCCCGTGCCGAATTGCCGCGCCGGTGAACCTCGACACGGGAGGCCGTCAGGTTGGTCGATACACAGAAATACGGCAACCAGTAGTCTTCGATGTCCCAGGAGGCTGTCTGTTGGCAGATCATTTCGCTGATGCGTTTTCCAGCCAGCAGCGAAGTCGTCGGAAGGGTGACGTCGATCAGGGACTTCAATGCCGAACTCGCCGCCGCCTGGCACTCGTTCGCATTTTTTCCCTGGGCCAGCCATCCGGCGATCGGCGCACCGATGCTGGTGCCGCCAACCATGTCGACATCGACACCCAGCTCCTCCAGCGCACGCAATACACCGAGATGGGCAAACCCCCGGGCCCCGCCGCCGCCAAGCACCAGGCTGACGGCCCTGCCGGAGAGTATTCTGACCAGGCGCGCCATATCGCGATCCCTGCCCTTGCGGGCATGCAGTATGGCGTCGACCGGGGCGCCCCTGACCAGAGCCGCGGTGTCTGTCGGGCGCCGGGTATCCCCGGGGTGCAGAATCACCAGGCTCCAGCCGATACCCGCATCCTCCAGGTGACCCTGCAGCCGGCTGAAGTCGGGCGTTGAACCGGCTTCAGCCACCACCACGACCTTGTCCGATTGGCGTATGCATCGTTCAGTCCATTCGCTCCAGTTGCTGTCACCCTGGTACAGCAGGTGGCCGATATCCAGTTCGTGCCCGTTAAGCCATTGCACCAGCCTCAGGTTGGCGGGCTCATGCGCCTGGCTGATGGCGATACCCTCATGACCCAGCCTCATATCGACGCTTTTGCGGCTGAGCTTCTCAACCGTGTCATAACGTTCGAGCTCCTGCATGAAGGACTGAACAAAGGCGCTGATATCCTGCTCCGGGCTGGCGGGCAAAAATGCGATATTCTCCGTCTTTTCCCGGTACGCTCTGCCCGACAGGCTTTTTCCAAACCGCCTGGTAACGGTCCGGTAAACACTGAGCACGTTCCGTGGGTAACGTTCCGATACCGCCGTAAACAGTTCCGCCGGCAGGCGAAACAGTTCGCAGTCCCGCAGGGCGGATATCGACGCCGAGCGATTGTCATCGGTTATCAAGGCCATTTCGCCCAGGATTTCACCCTGCCGAATGCGGGCAATGGCTTTTTCGCCGCCTTCCCCGTCGCTGACCCCAACCCGCAAAGAACCCGAAACCAGTACATACGCCCCGTCCGGCTTGTCACCCTGCCGGAAAAGAAACTGGCCGCGCCGCAACGTGACCCATTCGGATTCGGCCTCGAGTTGCACCAGGATGTCGTTCTCAAACTCCAGCCACTCCTGTTCCGCCCGCTGGCGTATCCCGGGATCGGAAAATGCCATATCGCTGATCCCAAACAGCTCGCAAAGATGCCGCGTTATCATCAAACGACAAGTCCGGGACCGTGCGTGGTCTGAGATCGTATCCCAGCTGCCCGCGCTGGCCTCGAGCAGTTGCTCGAACTCACGCCGCTTGACGGGCAGTAAAACACTGTCCTCCAGGGCCCGTACGTCCGCCAGGCACCGCTCTCCGTTCAGAAGTTCGACATCCCCCGCCATGCCGCCTGGCCGGATCGTTTCTACGATGCGTTCTTGACCCCATCCGCGATCGAAGACCAGGCCCAGCGAACCTTCCAGCACGACCAGTATCTCCTCGCTGGAATCACCCTTGGCCATGACCTTTTCACCTTTCCTGGCAGAGCGTGTCTCGAAGCCATCCACCGCGGCGGCCGAATGGCCATTTAGTTCGCCTTCGAACAAAGGACATCGAGCCAGAATTTTTGCGTAGTCGGACATGTTAAGTTCATGATAGCGCAGAAAGTCTTGTTGTCTGCCGCAAGTCAATGCAAAGCCTGCGGATTGTCCTATATTAAATGACAGCAATACCGGTAGCGAGGTGGATGATGTCATTCATACCCGGCAAAATTCTGTCGAAGCTCTTCAATCGCACCAGTCTGAGAAACCGCGGTGACAAGGTCTGTTTTTCCGTGAAAAACCGATTGGCCCCGGCAACCCTGCTGAGTATTTCGCGCATTGAAATAAACGGCAGCAAGGTACCGCTGGAACAGGTCAAAGTTGGCTGTGATGAAAAACCACTCATTCCTGTCAAAACCATCACCTCGAAAAAACCCGTCGACTTTCCGCTGGGGACCTTGTTGTCTTTTTTCATGGATATCGAATCACTGGAACCCGGTACGCACGACCTGACGGTCGTTTTCAGCACGAATCCGTTCGGTGAACTGCGGATGTCGGTAAGCGATGAGTTGAACGCCGGCGAGCACGCGCCCGGCGCCCTGCCGCGCGACCCTGAAAACGACTACGCCAAGAAAATCATCCGTGCACGCCAGGCCTTTATCCATGAACACACCGGCGTGAAACTGGACCATGTGACGCGTTACTCCATCGACCCGGCCGAAACCCGTGGCAACATCGAGCACTTTAGCGGGGTCGCCCAGGTCCCGCTTGGTTTTGCCGGCCCCCTGCTGGTGCAGGGACAACACGCCCAGGGCGAGTTTTACGTGCCGCTGGCGACCAGCGAGGGCACGCTGGTGGCTTCCTATAACCGTGGCATGAAAGTGCTGCACCAAAGCGGTGGTGTGAAGTGCGCCGTGGTCGGCGACAACATGCAGCGCGCACCCGTTTTCATTTTCGAAGACGCGGCTACGGCGCGCAGGTTCGCCGACTGGATCGTTGAAAACACCGGGAAACTGCGTAAAGTAGCCGACGCAACGGATCCCTTCATCAGGTTCAAGTACGTCGATTATTTCCTCGCAAACAAGTTTGCTTTCTTGCGTTTCAATTACCAGACGGGCGACGCCGCCGGCATGAACATGGTGGGCAAGGCGACCTTTGCCGTCTGCAACTGGATACTGCAAAACTGCGATACCGCCGATATCCGGCAGTTTTACCTCGAGTCAAATTTCGCCACCGACAAGAAGGCGTCGGCGATCAACGTCTTGCGCACGCGCGGAAAGCGGGTGACGGCCGAGGCCACCATCAAGCGCGACGTACTGCTCGAAATCATGGATGCCGATACCGAGGCGCTCTACCAGTTGTACGGCGCGTCGAACATCGGCACCCTGATGTCGGGGGCCAACAACAATGGCCTGCATTCCGCCAATGCCATTACCGCGATTTTTCTCGCCACCGGCCAGGACGTGGCCAACGTTTCGGAGTCCTCGGTTGCCCTGCTATACGCCGAACTGACGCCGGAAAAAGACCTGTATTTCTCCATCACGCTGCCCTCGCTGATCGTCGCGACCTGCGGCGGTGGCACCGGCCTGCCCACGCAGCGTGAATGCCTGCAGGCGCTGGATTGTTATGGGGTGGGCAAAGTCTACAAGTTTGCCGAAATCGTGGCCGGCACCGTGCTGGCAGGTGAGATCTCACTGGCCTCGGCCATCGCTTCGCTGGACTGGGTTTCAAGCCACGATCAGTTGGGGAGAAACGACCCGACGGTGGGTTGATGGCCGGCCACTGCTGTAAGCGCGGTTTCAGCCGTTCCTAGATTTCAGGCGTATTCAAAAACAGTTGTTCCTGGTCCTCGCTGCCCTCGGCATATTCCACCAGGTTGCTGATGGAGATATCGTTTTTCAGGAACAGGCCGCTGAAGGCATTGATGCAGGCAAAGGGGGGCGCGTCGGGGAAGCGCAGCAGGAACTCGCGGCGAAACACGGCGTACTCGGCATAGGCAAACAGCTTGCCGTGGTTGAAAGCGGGGTCGTGTTGCAGCCGGCGATCGAAGCGACCGCAAGCCAGCAACGCCCGGTATTCACCGGGCGCCTTGCTGTAAACGATCTCCACGAACTCGCGCGAATGGTCGAGCACGTTGGCCTGGATGACGGTCAGGTCATTGGAGAAAGATTGTTGATTCATTAATTCCTTGTTACCACTCCTTTGCCCTCGAGTGCAACCGGAATCATGATATGCGCGTAGGGTGTGTCGCCCCACATCACATAGGGTCCGCCCCCGCTGGGGTCGTCCGTTATTCCTTTCAACATGCCCTTCGGTACCACGATCATCATATGCGGCCCGGTTTCGACATAATCTTCGGCGTTCTTGGGATCCGGGTGGTAGGGTGTGGAATTGCTGACCCCCGAACCGGCGGGTTCACCCTGCAACATGTAGGAAATACCGATACGGTCAGCTTCGAAGTCGGCCTGGTGCATCACGGCCATCATCATTTTCATCCAGGTTTCGTCATTGCACATCGGCGCCTTGTCGCCCTGCATGGTATCCGGCATGCAGGTCCAGCCGTTCGTGCCCTGCTTGAGTACGCTGCCGTCGCTGTCTATCACCGTGGCTTCCCGGCTTACCGCAGAAGGCGCAGCGGACATGGCCCGGCTGATCTTGTCTTCTGC
>JAZBOH010000032.1:0-6078 GCA_036351055.1 Lysobacterales bacterium | reverse complement strand
GTGGTGAAAGTATAGGCCCGGGCGCTGCCGGATTCACAACCACGTGCCGCATTGAACTCCAGCGGGAATTGCGCATTTGATGCGTTAAAGCCTGGACGGTCATCGTAAATCAGTGCCGGCAGGTTAGGAATACTCGGTGAACTGATGCCCACGGGTACCAGGTTGTCACTGTCGTCATTCGGATCACCACCGCTGGGCTCCTTGGTATCTCCATCCGGGCTGACATCAAGGTCTCCGTCAATATCGAAAACGGGGAATGTCGGTGCACCACCGGTGGAAATATCCAGCACGGAGATGAAACCGGTACCGCCCGCCGCGCAGGGATCCGGGTCCGGCGTCATGGTGACAAAGAACACCAGGTTATCGCGCAACACGGGCCGGCGAATCATGCGTTCGCCTTCCTGCGGCAGATCGATATACCAACCCTTATTGCTTGGATTGTTAAAACCGTCCAGCCACTCGACGCGCGTTCCAGCCTCGATGACGCGAACACCGTCGAGCATGGTGAAGGTGTTGCTGTTGAGCTCTGTGCGACTGTAATTGGACACGTCAGCATCGGACAGGCTCTTGGCCGTCTGATAATCCTTGTCAAAGTCCCAGAGCGCATACATCGTCTGCACGGGCTGACCGATGGTTTCGTTGTCGGTGGTCTCGATGTACTTGCCTGTTCCAAAAAGGACCAGCTGACCGAAGGCCCGACCCTGAGGGTGCGGTGCGATGGCCGGGCGGTCCGTAATCGGGTGGTTATTACCGGCATTGAAGAAGGGCGTCGTGCCAAAGTCCAGCTCCCAGTTCGTGTCATCGCCACTGGTCACATCGAACTTCCACATGCGTCCGAGGCGATCGCCAGCGTAGATATAGTCCACCTTGGCGTCGCCATCGATGTCAGCAGCAGCCGGTGTAAACAGTCCGTTGGGTGTAATGGGGCTGCCACCGGGGACGGTGAGCTTCACATAATCACCCGTGGTCCAGCCGTTGATACCCTCCTCCAGGTACAGGATAAACAGGGCACCGGCACCGGTCACACTGGCGTGACCGTCATTTTCCGTGTTGTTCAGACCATTGCCCACAATCACGGCCCATTTGCCGTTTTGCATGCGCTTGATCTGTGGTTCGCCCCAGACATAACCGAGGTCGGCGTCGTCTTCGTCGCTGAATTCCCACAACACGTCATTGGCGTCGAATGACTCCGGTGTCGTTACATCAAGCGTATAGACCGCCTGGCCGCCGGACCGCAGTCCGCCGGAAATAATGGAACGCCAGGTACCACCTACCAGCGCATCGCCATAGCCCGGAGGGCCATCCACGTAGAACTGGTGGCTGTAGTCCACATCCGTCAGGGCCGGCAGATTTTCGATAACCGCATCGGGCACGTAGGCGAACAATGCCTCGCCGGTTGATTCCTTAAAGGCATGCAGCATGCCGTCGTTGGCGCCCACGTAAATCACACCGGTACGGTTGATGTTGTTGGAGAAGTACTGCTGGTAGTTATCGAAGGGATAGAAAAATGGCGGAAAGCCGACAAATATCGGATCCGAGTTAACAATGTCTCCCAGGTAGTTGTCCCGGTCACGGAAGGTCCCGCCGCGGGACACTTCGTCACTGTCATCGCCACGAATATAGTTAAGGCGCGCCTGGCCCAGCGTATCCGCATTGCCATCCGGGTCGATGCCCAGCAGCGCCGCCTGTTGCGAGCTGATCGAGGACCACTCAAAGGCCGTGCCGGTCGGGAATGAACCGTCATTGTTCCAGGTAAAGATGCCCAGGTTACGGTTAACGCGATCCGTATTGCTCATGGTATTCAGCAGCGTATTGGCATCCCATGCCGCACTGCCGCCCAGCGTGCCGTCATCGTTGACCGGGAATGCCGCCAGCTCACCGTGCCAGTCGGCGCTGTCAAACTTGGCCTGGAAGATACGTGAGGTTGATGAAATCGAGCCCGAGTTGGCCGCGGCGGAAGCTGCACCACCGATTCGTGCGCCAATGTCGTTCAGGGCATCACGCACCTTCTCGAACAGCTCCTGGGGGTTTTTGGCGTTAAAGTACTTGCCGCGTGAGTTCCAGGCGGCGTGCCACATGTCTTCAACCCGGTCGAGCTGATTACCATTGGTGTACCAGTCATCGGAGCGGCCGAGGGGCGGGTTGGGCCAGCCGTCATTGTCCGTGTCTTCCAGCGTGCCCTGCAGGCCGAAGGCGACCGTGTAGGTCACCATGTGCTGGTAGTTTGCGGGATCAAAAGCATCCGTTGGCACAGCGTCATCCAGGTCCGTACGCAGGTCCGTGTCGTAGAAATACGCCGCCACGTCGGCCACGGTAACGCCGTTGCCCCCGATGTCCTGACCGTCACCGTCCACATCGTTGGTCACGTCAACCGGGTTGCCACCGTTCCAGAAACCATCGGAGAACAGAAGGGCAAAGTTCTTCTGACAGCTCAGGTTAATCGGTGAAGCAATACCCGCCTCATCGCCAGAGTAAATCCGCCCCCCCCGCTCCAGGCCGCGACGCAATGGCGTGCCTGCATTTCGACGGTTCGAGTTGTAGAGGATATCCAGCATGTCGCGCGTATTATCTTCGTAATCGGTAATGTCGCCAGGCGGGATCGCGTAGGTAGAGCCCGGCGAGTTAATGCTGCTGGTGCCGTAGCGGTAATTGGGCAGCTGGGCGGCCACACTGCTCACGGCGCCGCGGGCCACGTGCGTGCGGCGACGGGAATACTGGAACCAGTTGGCAACACGCTGGCGGAGAGCATTGTCAGACAGTCCCGCGGTTGCAAGGCTACACTCGGCCGCTGAGGCTGCCGTTACGGTCGGGTTGATGCCATCAAGATTGTTGGGCCAGCTAAAGGGCTGTGGGTTGTAGGAGATTTTCTCGCAGGTCACCGCGCCTGAACCTACGGTTACTTTGATATGGCTGTCCCACTGGTCAACGATGCCGTTGGGCACATTCGTCATATTCGGCGGGTTGGCCCGGGGCAAGGCATCACCGGCATCCCAACCCTTGTCGTCAATCCAGTAGTGGTAGAAAAACGCGCCCTCGTCGTCGTCAGCCGCCAGGTTAAACCTGTTGGTGTAACCACGCTCACCGGATACGGGCCAGGACCGGGCGTTGGTGAAGCTTGCATCGCTAAAGGTGAAGTCGTTGGAGTTGGGCCAGCGCTCGTAATCGGTTTCCGGGCTGAAATAAAGCACGTTCAATGCTGAACTGCGAACACGCCAATCACGGTCGATCGGGTAGTTGCGGGTAAAGCCGCCCTCACTGCGATTTCTGTTGTCGCCGAGGTCATCCCAGCAATCACCCCATGAACCGCCGTTGTTGCCACCCGGGCAGTCCGAGTCATACATATGGTCAGCGGGCGAACCATTGTTACCGTCACCGAGGTCGAAGACGTACGCCAGATTTGTTAATTGCGGGTTGTTGCCATCGTTATTCCAGCGTCCGGTCCAGATTTGCATCAGGCCGTCCGTGCTTGGGAACTGCGTGTTGCACTGGGCCAGGGAGTTATAGCGGCAGCTCGTGAAGTGAAAACCCGCCAGAACCTCCCAGTCCATGGAGCCCGAATCATCAAGCTGAAACCAGACGTTGGGCACCGCATCAATGGATACGATCAGCGGAACCGTGGGAATAATCACCTCGGCGGCGTGCACGGAGCGCGTCGCGCTGCCGGCGCTGAAGGCAAGCGCAGCCATGGCCAGGGTTGTTAAAGGTTTTTGAATATTCATCATATTGTCCTCGGGGGCGCTTACTGGAAGCGCTTGGCCACAGAGCTCTGCAAAATGGATATGGTGGTTGGCCGCTCTCCCGTGGAGGCGGCATATACGCGGTAGAAAATACGGCCCTGCTGCGGGTTGCCCGCCAGGTCATCACGGTCGACAAAAGCCTCTTCCATCATGAGCCGGGGCTGGTCCGCCAGGCTGCGATTGCCGCGTGCGGCATCGCGCAGGTCCCAGACCGGGTCCGTGGTACTGAAATCCGGTGTGCCGCAGACGCTGGCTGTATTCGGGTCTTCACCGAAGTAGCGGGCGTTCTGCCAGTATTGGTCGCCGCAATCCCAGGGGTTACGCTCTTCCACATCGTCGTTGGTCACCGCTGAATCGTTCACCAGCAGCCCCGCTGCCAATACCTGGCGGGGGTTCGCACAGTTGTCATTGGGATCATCAGCCAGTGTCTGGCAAGGAAAAGGCCGCTGGGCCGGTGTGCGACTTTGCAGGAACGTTTCGCCCCAGCGCAGACCCAGCTCAGCGCCTTCGAAGGAAACCTTTTCATCTTGGAAATTGCCAGCCATCCGTGACTGCATGATGGAGTTATTCAGTGCAAAAATGCCAAAAACGGTCATGACCAGGATCAGCACCATGCCGAGCAGCAGCGTGAAGCCCTGCTGACGACGGGGTAAGCCCTTCGCCGGCGGTAGACGAAAGTTGCGTCGTGTTTTTTCTGATGAGGTAGAGATACGGTTCATGATCATGCTCTCAAAGCGTCAGGTTGCGCATATTTACCTGGCCGGCGAACACCTTGCGCGAGCGCTGGTCACCGACGGCGGCAGTGGTATGGCTGTAAAGGTCGAAAGTCTGAGCATCAGCTTCGATGGCGAATTCGTTAGGTGTTGCCACCAGCAGCGCCATGCGTACGGAAACGATGTCAAAAACGTTGCCAACTGCATCGAAATCCTGCCATTGGTTCGCGCTGAGATCGCCGTTCGTGTCCACGCCGTACTGCACCTGGAGATTTTCCACGCCCTCGGCAATTGGCAGATCAATCTGCTCTACCAGGGCACCGTCAATGGGGCCGTAGTTGCACCGGAAGTTGAGTTGATCCAACGCATCCACTGAAAAGCTGATGACCTTGCGGTAGTACTGCGGCACGTTGACGATCACTCCGGATGGTGTCAAAACCGGCTCCGTATCCAGGTTTTCAACCCCGAAACAGTCGCGATCAGATTCATAGTGCACTTCCAGCTGGTCCGCATCATCGCCATTGTCTGCGGTGCCCAGCACCGCATCCGGGCTGCCCTGGGCGACCAGCGCAAAGCCAAGCTCCGGGGCCTCCCAGACTTCCGGGTAGTAGCCGGCTTTTTGCAGTTCCTGGGTCAGCAACTGCCAGGCAAAGCGGCCATTTTCCTGTTGCCGGGCAATCTGCTCCTGGGTCAGAAAGCTCGAACGGCCGGACAAAAAGATGTAGACCATGGAAAGAATGATCAGCGTGGACAAAACCAGGGCAATCATCAGCTCAATGAGCGTCAGGCCCTTTTGCCGGTCGTAGCGTTTTCCAGCCAGACCGGCTCTCGCAAGCTTGCGGTTTATGGACATAAGCTTCATGGGCTCACCGTGGTAACGAATCGTTGAAAAAGCAGATCGTCCGTTGGCGTGCCGTCTTCAATGGCCTGCCGCAGGTCCGGGTCCTTGATATCGCGCCAGAACACCTTGACCACGTTGGTACCGAGACCATCGCAGGCCAGCGCGCCCGGCTGCCCGTCATCGGGTGTGGAATCGGTGCAAAGAACGCCCTGGCCGTCGGGCATGGCTGCCGCCAGTTGGGTCTGCCAGTCTGCATAGTCATTGGCTGCCTGCTCTGCACCACTGCAGGCACCGCCACAAGCGACCGGTGAGGCAGCGCCGCTGGTGTTGACACCTTCGTACCAGCCCGCCGTGTACGCCTCCAGGTTGGCGCGCATCATTTCCACGCCGGTTTGTGCCTGGGCCACGGCAATACTGTTCAGGCTGGCCGCGTTTGAGGTGCTCATACCCTGCAGAAGCAATGCGGCGATTCCCGCGAGGCCAAGGGCCAGCACGAGCAGGGAGATCATCACCTCGATCAGGTTAAAACCCGCCTGCCGGGTCATACGACCCAAGGTGCTGCGGGCTTTGCCACGGTGAAAAACTGGAAGATTTACTTGCGTCATGACTAGCTACTCTTGGTCACGGTAACGATGCCACTGGGCCGCACATTCACAACCCGGCAGTCTGTGCCGCCCTCGTGGCAAACAGTCAGGCCGAAATCGGCATTGTTGATAAAGCCAAAGCCATTCGGCCGGAAAATAAAGGGATTGGCGGCGCCAGCGATGGTCAGGTCCTGGTTGGTGGG
>JAZBOH010000031.1:0-15230 GCA_036351055.1 Lysobacterales bacterium | reverse complement strand
GTAATTAAAAGCAGTCGCACATTATACAAGAGGTTGACCCTCTTGCTCCGCCCCTCTTTCAAGCGAGCCTTGCTGCTACAGGAGCTTGCGGAAGTGTTTGATGTAGCTGGCGCCTTGCTCGTCCCAGGAATAATCCTTTTGCATGCCGTTGTGGACCAGGCGTTTCCAGGTATTCTTGTTGGCGTAGAACTTGAGGGCCGTGTTCATCGCCCACTTCAGGCCGTTGGCGTCAAAATCGTGGAATACGACACCGGTGCCCTGCCCGCTTTTCGGGTCGAAGTGCTGCACGGAGTCGGCCAGGCCGCCGGTGGCGCGGACCACGGGCACGGTGCCGTAGCGCAGGCTGTACATCTGGTTCAGGCCACAGGGCTCGTAGCGCGATGGCATCAGGAACAGGTCGCTGCCCGCTTCTATCCGGTGTGCCAGGGTGTTGTTGAATCCTCGGTAGAAACCCACGCGGCCGGGAAACTCCTTCAACAGCCACTCGAAAAACGCTTCGTATTCCGGCTCGCCACTGCCCAGGACGACCAGCGAAAAATCCTTCGAACGCATCAGTTCGGGCACGACTTGCTGGACCAGCTCGATACCCTTTTGGTAAGTCAGCCGGGTCACCATGCCGAACAGGGGGCGATCGAACTGGTATTCGAGACCCATTTCCTGCATCAGCGCCTTCTTGTTTTTCTCCTTGCCGGACAGTTTCCTCGCAGAATAACTGTGCTCAATCAACTCGTCGTTTTCGGGGTTCCACTCGGTGTAATCGACCCCGTTCAGGATGCCAAACAACGAACCGTACCGGGCGCGCAGTTGATGTTCCAAACCCATACCGTACTCGGCTTCCAGGATTTCGCGCGCATAGGTCGGGCTGACCGTAGTCAGGAGGTCGGCGTGCATGACGCCGGCTTTCATGAAATTGACCCGGCCGTAATACAGGTCTTCCTGGTCCAGGAACTCCGTTGAGCCCTGCAGGCCGATGTCGCCCAGCACGTGATTGCCAAACACCCCCTGGTAACCGATGTTGTGAATGGTCAGGACCGTCCGGGTATCTTCAAAAAGGTGGTCCCAGGCGTACAGGGTTTTCAGGTAGAGCGGCACCATCGCCGTATGCCAGTCGTGTACGTGGAAAATATCCGGTTTGAAACGCAGTTGCTGGCACATTTCAATCGACGCCCGGGACAGCATGGCAAAGCGCACGTGCTCGTCGTAACCACCGTACAATTCCTGGCCGTGGAACAGCTCCGGGCACTTCAGCATGTAAATTTCCGGCTCGAAGAGATCGGAACGGACCGCCACGATGTCATAGGTCACGGTCTGGCCGCCGACCTGCATTTCCATGCCCTGTAACTCCGGTACAATCCTCGTATCCAGCGTGGATTCGTCGATCGTCGCGTACATCGGCATCAGCAGGCGCAGGTCGTGCCCCTGACCGGTGAAATAAACGGCCAGCGCTGAACTGACGTCGGCCAGGCCACCGGTCTTCGCATAGGGCGACATTTCGGACACGGCGAGAAAAATATTGAGGCGGGAATCGTTGGGCACGTCAGTTCCTTATGGCAGGAAGGCGAAACGCCATATTTTAAAGTCAGTATGTGGCAGGAATCGAGAGAAATATAATGCAGGACCGAATTAATCTCAGCATCGAAAACGGTGTCGCGTGCGTCGAGCTCAACCGCCCGGAGAAACACAATGCGCTGGACATGGGTATGTTCGAGGCCATTGCCGCAACCCAGAAGAAGCTCAGGAAGCAGCGCAATCTGCGCGCCGTGATACTGTGCGGCGCCGGCGTGGACTTCTGCAGCGGCCTCGACGTGAAGGCCCTGATGAAAGACCGCGCCGGCATGGCAAAGCTGCTCTGGAAATGGCTGCCGTGGCGCTCCAACCTGGCGCAGGTAGTCAGCACCGGCTGGCGCGAGATGGCCATGCCGGTGATCGCCGCCATCCATGGCCGTTGCTGGGGTGGCGGTCTGCAGATTGCCCTGGGTGCAGATTTCCGGCTGGTCCAGCCTGACGCTTCGCTGTCGGTCATGGAAGGACGGTGGGGATTGATTCCCGACATGGGCGGCACCCTGGCGATGCGGGAGATTACAGGCCGTGACCATGCCATGTGGCTGTCCATGTCCGCACAGGTTTTTGATGGTAACCACGCCCTGGAACTCGGACTGGCTACCGCGCTTTCCGACGACCCTGTGTCCGGCGCCCGGGCCATGGCCGCTGAACTGGGCGAGCGTTCACCCGATGCCGTGGCGGCTGTCAAGCGCCTCTACCGGAAAAGCTGGAGCAGCCGCCCAGGCGTGGTGCTGGCACGGGAAACGGGCTACCAGTTGCGCATCCTGTCGGGGAAAAACCAGCGCATTGCGGTGGGCCGGCAGATGGGCAGTGAACGGAACTACAACTCACGCGGCCGATGGTGAACAAAGCCGTCAGCCCAGGTTTCCGCTCTCCACTGATTTAAGAAAGGCACTGACCTGCTTCCAAGCAGCGCCCGCTTCGGGAACCTCGGGGTAAAACAGCTGCCAGACGTGCAGCAGTCCATCCCAGCTCTGCAGGAAAACCGGTGACCCGGCCGCGCGCGCCTTGTTGGCGTAGCGGCGCACATCGTCGTACAGCATCTCGGTTTCGCTGACCTGCAGAAGGGTCGGCGGCAGGCCGGACAGGTCACCAAAAACCGGTGAAACCTCGGGGTCGACGGGGCGCCTGCGGTTGCTGAAAAAGGTAACCCAGCGCAGTAAAAAGCGCGGCGTTTTCATCAGGGGGCCGAACAGCGGCCTGACCAGGGTATCCTTGTCCGCGTTTGCCCGGATACTGGGTGCAAGAAAGGTGCAATCGGTGACCGGGGAAAACGCAACCACTGCGTCCGGCAATGACAGACCTTCATCCCGGGCCCAGGCGGACACCACCAGCGCCAGGTTCCCTCCTGCTGAATCGCCGCCTAAAAACAGCGTGGATAACGGCGCGGGTCCATCCGGACCATTTTCCAGCAACCAGCGGTACGCCCGGCGGCAATCTTCGATCCCGTCGCAGCGCCGGTGCTCGGGTTGCAGGCGGTAGTCCACTGCCAGCACGGCCGCGCCGCTAACTTCCGAGAAATGACTGGTCATGGTGCGGTGGCTGTGCGGGCTGCCAGCAAAGAAAGCGCCACCGTGAAGGTACAGGACCCGGCGCGACGGATCGGCGCCCGGCGCCAATACCCATTCGCCCCGAATCCCGTCACGTTCAAGCGGCACAAATTCGCTTTTCAGCTGCTTGCCGGCAGGTATTTCCTCCATGAAGCGACGGACGAAGCGGATCAGGCCGCCTATGGACAGGGATTCGATTTCAGATCGCCGCGCCTCGATGGCGGCAACCGCCCCCTGGTGCCCGGTACTGGGCCCGGCGGGATTGGAGAACGATTCGCCTCCGCCATTCTCCACCGGGTGGTCGTAAACAGAAAGATCCTCACCGTGCCCCAGCCACCAGTGCACGAGAGCCAGCAGCGCCAGGATAATCAACAGAATGCTCAGAGCAATGTACATAAAAAACCAACTTGGACCTTGAGCCTGTTATTTTCACCGCATTCGCGGCAATACGGAAGCGCCGTCGATCGAGATGGGCTGAATCCGGGCGCCGGTGCTGGTAATCTTGTCAGACGGATCAAGGGGTTCAGGATACTTGGATTTTCTTTTACTCATCGCGGGACTGGTCGGGCTGTGGCTCGGCACCGAGTTGACCATCGGCGGCGCCCTGGCGATCGCGCGACGTCACAACCTGTCCGAGTTTTTTGTCGGCTTGGTGATCCTGTCGATCGGCAGCGACCTGCCGGAGATCGCGGTGGCGGCAGATGCCGGCATCAAGGGACTGATGGGGCAGGACGCCTCGGGCGTCGTGGTGGGAACGTCCATCGGCAGCATTGTGACCCAGATCAGTTTTGTGCTTGGCGTGGGCGCTTTGATCAACTTCCTCGCCCTGCCCCGCTCTTTCCTTTTGAAACACGGCTCGGTGCTGTTGGTTTCGACCATTCTACTGTTCCTGGTCGCGTTTGACGGTGTGGTCTCGCGCGTCGAGGGCCTGACGCTGATCATGTTTTACGCGGTATACCTGATCATTTTGGTCAACAACGGCGATACACCGGGCCAGGAGCACGGCACCGTTGCGGGTGGCGGCTTGCGCTCCTGGACCCTGCTGGTCGTTGGACTGACCACCGTGGTGCTGGGCTCGGAATTCACGGTAAGTTCGGTCATCAACATCGCCCAGGCCTTCGAGGTCAGTGAAGTCATCGTGTCCGTCCTGATCATCGGCCTCGGCACCAGCCTGCCCGAGCTTTCGATCTCGATCTCGGCCATTCTCAAGAAGAGAACCCAGATGTCGGTAGGAAACATCATCGGCAGCAATATCCTGGATACGCTTCTGCCGATCGGCGTAGCGGCGGTGATTTCCGCCGTGAACTTCGAACGCAGCCTGCTGCTGTTCGACCTGCCCTATATCTTTGTCCTGACGACCATTGTCCTGGGCCTGTTTTTCCTGAAGAAAGGGCTTGGCCGGACGGGAGGCATCATCATACTGTCACTTTACGGCTTGTACGTGGCCATCAAGATAATGCAGTTCTGAAATTCCGACCGCTTAGCGGGCGCTGCCGGATTTTGCCGGAACCGCCTTCAGGTATGCGGCGACCGCTGCGAGATCGGAGCCCGGCAGTTGTGCGAAGTTTTCCTGGACTTCAACCATGGATCCACCCGCCGTGTCGTAATCCGGCGTGAAGCCCGATTCCAGGTAGTAGGCGATATCCGCCTCAGACCAGGCAGCAAGGCCGTCCTCATGCGGTGTGATGTTGGGGACCTTGCCTTCGCCGTCGGGATTGGGGCCGCCTGCCAGCCATTCAGAGTCGTCCGGGCCGCCGAAGCGGTCCCGCGGGGTATGGCATTCACCGCAATGCCCGACGGCCTCCACCAGGTAGCGGCCGCGCAAAGCAATATCTGACAGGCCCGCGTCGGCGATGACCGGTTCGTCCGAAAGGTAACGCTTCTTCCAGAGCCCGATACCGCGGCGAATATTCCAGGGAAAACCGACCTCGTGATCGCCTACCACCGTGGCACGGGGCTCGAAAGTATCAAGCCAGGCCTTGAGGTCAAGCACGTCCGCGGGTTCCATCCGCGCGTAAGAGGTATACGGAAACGCCGGGTAGTAGTGCTCACCCGAGGGCGAAACACCGCGCAGCATCGCGTTGGCCAGGTCGAGCGTTGACCAGGCGCCGATGCCGGCGCCTGGATCGGGCGAAATATTGGGGACCCGGAAAATGCCGAACGGGGTATGCATCTCGTGTCCGCCGGCGAGGTCTTCACCGTGACAGGAGGCGCATCCACCGGCATGAAACAGCAACTCACCGTTTGCCAGGTCAGGGTCCGCTGCCGGGAGCCTTCCCGGGTCGATCGTGTTTGGCCGGGTCAGCACCCAGGGCACCAGAAGGATCACGATGATCCCTAGCAACAGCCTCCTGGTCATCCGGTCGACCCCGTCCCTCAGCCCTTAATCGTCAAGCCGGTAAGATTCGTGACAAGACTTGCAGACCTTGAATACGGGTCCGGCGGCGGCTTTCAGTGCATCCAGGTCCTGCGGGTTGGCTGCCACGGCGGCATCGGCTTTTTCTGCGAACAATGCCAACTGCTCATCAAAGCCGGCGCGGTCGGTCCAGATCGTCGCCTTGGCTTCCGTATCATGGCCGGTCTCGCTGCCCTCCGGAAACAAATTGCCGAAGGTGGCGGCCGATTCGGCCCATACGTTGAGGCTGGCGTTGGCTACAGCAGCGTCAAATTCGGTTTCACCTTTCATCATCTTGCCGATTTTCTTGGCAGCGCCACCGACATTTTCCATCGATTCATGACGGGCTTCCTGGGGTGATTCGCCGGCCAGAACAGGCACGGTGGGCAACAGCAGAAAAATACAGGCAAACAGTACAAACGAACGGTTCATTGATCACTCTCCGGGGTCAAATTCATGGAAACAGCAAGCAAGTATAAAACTTTGCCTCATCACTCGCTATTCCTTTGACTTGAGTCAGTCAATGTAGCCAGTTTTGTCATCATTTCTTGTTAGACTTCACAGCTGATATTTAAGCCCGTCTCCGGAGACGAAAATGACACAAAAATACGTATACCTTTTCAAAGAATTCGACGAGGCAATGGCCAAGTTCGACAATGACTGGGAGGGCGTTCGCGGCCTTCTCGGCGGCAAAGGCGCCAACCTGCTCGACGCTACCCGGCTCGGTATTCCCGTACCTCCTGGTTTCACCGTAACGACGGAAGGCTGCAATGACTACCTGGAAGCCGGCGAAACATTCCCGGGCGACTCCTGGGAGCAGATCCTGGCCGCCGTTTCTTCCCTCGAGGACCAGACCGGCAAGAAATTTGGCGACCCGGACAACCCGCTGCTGGTTTCCTGCCGTTCAGGTGCCAAGTTCTCCATGCCCGGCATGATGGACACCATCCTGAACATCGGCCTGACCGACGAAATCGTCGAAGTCCTGGCCACTCGTGCACACCGTCCGCGTTTTGCCTGGGACATCTACCGCCGCCTGATCCATATGTTTGGCAGCGTCGTCATGGATGTTCCCGACGAAGTTTTCGAAGCCGTTATCACGGCGCAACGGCGTGAATCAGGCGTCAAGGCCGATACCGACCTGGATGCGGCCGCCTGGAAGTCCGTCACCAACCGTTTCAAGGAAATTATCCGCACTTACACCGGCAAGGAATTCCCGGCTGACCCGTACGAGCAATTGCGCCAGGCCACCGAGGCCGTGTTCAAGTCATGGAATGGCAAACGCGCCATCGACTACCGCAACGCTTCCAACATTGCCCACGACCTGGGCACCGCGGTCAATATCCAGACCATGGTCTTTGGCAACCTGGGTGAAGACTCCGCCACCGGCGTATTCATGTCACGTAACGCCACCACGGGCGAACCGCACCTGGAAGGCGACTTCCTGATCAACGCCCAGGGCGAAGACGTGGTAGCCGGTACGCGCCAGACCATGCGCATCGCCGAAATGGGCGATCACATGCCGGAAATGTTCGAAGAACTGAAACAAATCTCCAACCAGTTGGAAAAACATCACCGCAACATGCAGGACATGGAGTTCACCGTCGAACAGGGCAAAATGTGGCTGCTGCAAACGCGTGACGGCAAGCGCACCGCGCAGGCCGAGGTCCGGATCGCCGTGGACATGGTCGAGGAAGGCCTGATCAACCGCGAAGAAGCCGTTCAGCGCGTGAAACCCGACCAGGTTGATTTCTTCCTGCACCCGCAGCTGGACCCGGACGCCTTGAAAGGCGTAACCCCGATCGCCAGTGGCCTGAACGTATCGCCCGGTGCAGCCGTGGGCGTGATCGCATTCGAACCTGACCTGGCCGAGCGCTGGGCCAAGGAAGAAGGCAAGAGCGTCATCCTGGTGCGCCCGGAAACACGTCCCGACGATGTGCACGGCATGCTCGCCGCCAAGGGTGTGGTAACGTCCAAGGGCGGACGCACCAGCCACGCGGCACTGGTCGCGCGCCAGTTCGGCAAGCCTGCCGTGGTCGGCGTCGAAGCGATTGAAATCGACCTCGAAAACCACCGAATGAGAGTGGGCGAAGACCTGGTCATCAAGGAGGGTGAATACCTGTCCCTCGACGGCAACCAGGGCATCATTTTCCATGCCAACCTGCCGACCGTGGAGCCCGACATCAAGGACCCCTACCTGCTCAAGATACTGGAATGGGCCGACGAGTACCGTCAACTCGGCGTTCGTGCTAACGCGGACTATCCCAGTGACGCACAGCGCGCCCGTGAGTACGGGGCCGAAGGCATTGGCCTGTGCCGCACCGAGCACATGTTCTTCGCGGAAGACCGCCTGCCCATCATGCAGCGCATGATCACGGCCAGCAATCCGGCCGAACGCAACGAGGCGATCACCGGCCTGATGCCGATGCAACGCAGCGACTTCGAGGGCCTGTTCCGCGCGATGGAAGGCCAGCCTGTCATCATCCGCCTGCTCGACCCGCCGCTGCACGAGTTCCTGCCCTCATCGCATGAACTGATGCTGGAACTGACCGACCTCAAGCTGCGCATGCAGCACACCACCAGCCTCAAGGAAATGGATGCGGCGCTGGCGGAGATCGAGACCAAGACCCACCTGCTGGAACGTGTTGAAAGCCTGCATGAATCCAACCCGATGCTCGGCACCCGCGGCGTCCGCCTCGGCATGCTGATCCCCGGCCTGTACAAGATGCAGGTGCGTGCGATCTTCGAAGCGGCTGCTCGCTGCGCCGAAGACGGTATCGACGTGCACCCCGAGGTGATGATCCCGCTGGTCTCGCACGTTGGCGAGCTGGACGCCATGGTCGGACCCTTGACCAAGGTCGCCGAGCAGGTGCTTGCCGAGGCCGGTGTCGAGGTGCCCATGATGTTTGGCACGATGATCGAGATCCCGCGCGCCGCGTTGACCGCCGGCGAAATAGCCGGTGTCGCCGAGTTCTTCTCATTCGGCACCAACGACCTGACGCAGACCACCTACGGCATTTCCCGTGACGATGCCGAAACCGGTTTCCTGGTGCATTACCTGCAAAGCCGCATGCTGGAGGACAATCCGTTCACCAGCATCGACCCGGAGGGTGTCGGCCGGCTGATGCAGATTGCTATCGACGAGGGCCGCAAGTCCCGCGGTTCACTTGAAATCGGTGTTTGCGGCGAGCACGGCGGTGACCCCAAGTCGATCCATCTGTGCCACAAGCTCGGCGTGGATTATGTCTCCTGCTCACCGTTCCGTGTGCCGATCGCCCGCCTGGCGGCCGCCCACGCAGCCTTGGCCAAAGACTGACCTCGGAAATAGCGAGCCTGGCTCGCGAAATGAAAAAGGCCGGGGATTTCCCCGGCCTTTTTTTGGGTTCTTGTGCAAGAGCGGCTCTAGCCGCGATCGTGTGACTCGACAATCGCGGCTAAAGCCGCTCCCACATTCATTTTTATTCCTCTGCGTCTGTTGCCAGCGCCGCCTGGTACGCGGGCCGTTGCAGGCAACGCTGGACATAGGCATCCAGAACTTCGTTATCCTTGATCAGCCCGAACTGCTTCATGAAGTTGACGGAAGAACCGAGCAGCACATCAGCGGCGGTAAACCGCTCGCCCATCACCCAAGGGCCTTGTTTCAAGCCCTGCACCAGCACCTGCAGCATCGTTTGGTAGTTGCCCCAGCCGCAGCTACGGGGCTCCACCTCGAACCCCAGAAACTTCTCCATCATCGCCGGCTCGATCAGTCCCGGCGTGTAGTTCATCCAGAACAGGAAACGGCCACGTGATGGGTCATCCAGGGCGGGAGCCAGGCCGGCAGCCGGGTAACGATCCGCCAGGTACAGGCAGATCGGCGCCGAGTCGGCCATGTAAACCGTCCCGTTGGACGTCTCGTCCATCAGGGCGGGCACCTTGCCCATCGGGCTGGCTGCCCTGAAATCCGGATCGTCCGGTTTTGCAGGATCACGCACATCGGCCAGGCGCAACTCGAAGGGCTCACCGAGTTCGTTCAGCATCCAGAGGACACGCGAAGCGCGGGTCTGGGGGCACCAGAACAAGGTGATCATAGTGTGTGTTTTATCGCGTCGCCGAGGATCTCCAGCGCAGTCTGCTCACAGGCCGGGAGTTCAGCATCGCTTTCGCCCAGCGGTGTGACACGCTGGCCCCAGCGCAACAGGCCGGCGCCGCGGGTCAGGCCGGCGCCGAAGGCAGCCAGCATGATGTTGTCGCCAGGCTTGATACGGCCTTGTTCAAGCATTTCGCACAGCGCGACCGGTATGGTGGCTGCGGAGGTATTACCGTAGTTCTGTATATTGACCGCAACCTTCTCCATCGGGGCCCTGAGGAAATGCGCCAGCGACTCGATGATACGCAGGTTGGCCTGGTGTGGAATGATGAGGTCGATGTCTTCGTTGCCCAGGCCGGTGTCCTTGAGGACTTTACGCACCTCGCCCGCCATGCCCTTGACGGCGAGTTTGAAAATTTCCCGTCCGTCGAAGTTGACTTCGAACACATTGTAGTTCTCGACAAAGCGGTCGCCGCTGGTGCCCGAGTTCGGCACCTCCAGGATATTGGCGCGCCGGCCGTCGCAACCGAGATGGGCCGACAGCAGGCCGCATTCCTCGTCACTGGGCTCCAGCACCACGGCTCCAGCCCCGTCGCCAAACAACACGCCCGAACCGCGATCCGAGAAATTAATCAGCCAGGTCAGTCTTTCTGACCCGATCACCAGGGCCTTTCTGTACCCGGCCGCACGGATCATCGCCGTGGCTACTTCGAGACCGTAAATAAAGCCGCTGCAACCGGCGTTCAGGTCGAATACGGCAGCGTTCAGCGTGCCTGTCTTGGCCTGTACATAGGAGCCCGTGGACGGGCAGATATTGTCGCCCGACGTTGAGGCCAGGATCAGGACATCGATCTCCCCGGGTTGGACATCAGCCGCCGCCATGGCACGCATCGCAGCCACTGCCGCCAGGTCACTGTTGGGGACATGAGAAACCCGCCTCTCAGCAATTCCGCTGCGCGTCCTGATCCACTCGTCCGATGTATCGATCACACTGGCGTAGTCGTCGTTGGTGAGAATGGCCGGCGGCATGCACTTGCCCCAACCGGTGATGTCTGCGAATTTGGCCATGATTGAAGTTCTTCTGATCGGTTCGAACGCAGCGTATCAGCGAACCGCAGAAATCACAATCGGGGTTCGGCCCCGGCCCTTGCCAGGCCGGGGTCGAAGTGCGGATCAGAGCAACTCCTGCACTCTTTCTTCAAGCGGCATCCCGTCAAGCTGCTTGAATCGGTAGGTGACGCGCGCCATCGGCACATCCAGTTCCAGCATGCGGTCAAGTCGCGCCGGGCTGGCATCAACGACACATGCGATGCCTTCGGCGGCAGCACAGTTGTTGATGGTTGCGGCAAGTGCCTGGCGCTGCTCTTCCGAATAGCCCATTGCCGGCAGGATATGCGTCATGTGCGGATAGGCCGCGTAGGTGTCGGCAATGGTGCCGACGGCGTATTGCCGGGGTTCCACCGCCGTCGCGCCGTGGCGCCGGGCGGCGACGCTGCCGGCTCCGTACGCCATGCCACCGTGCGTGACGGTCGGGCCGTCCTCGATAACGAGTACTTTCTGGCCCCTGATCAGTTCCGGTTTGTCGATGTCAA
Organism: Lysobacterales bacterium; assembly: GCA_036351055.1. GTDB lineage: Bacteria > Pseudomonadota > Gammaproteobacteria > Xanthomonadales > SZUA-36 > JABDPF01. The sequence continues at coordinate 4,064 of JAZBOH010000031.1, read as the reverse complement.
TTTCGAGGTCAGCCGTGCAAATTATCGCGTCGGGGTTGAGCTGCTTTGCGCGCTCGATAATGCCTTCGACCGCTCCGGGCTCAGCGGAGTTGACCTTGCTGATCAGCAGGACATCGGCGCGGCGGAAGTTGATCTCGCCGGGGAAATAATCGATTTCGTGACCTGCTCGTAAAGCGTCGACGACCACAATGTCCAGGTCCGGTTTGACAAAGGAGAAGTCATTGTTGCCTCCGTCCCACAGCACGATGTCCGCTTCCTTTGACGACTCGTCCAGGATGCCCTGGTAATCGACCCCCGCGTAAATCGGCAGGCCCATGTCGACGTAGGGCGCATACTCTTCCCGTTCTTCGATCGTGCACTCGTGGCGGTCGAGGTCTTGCGGCGTCGCGAAACGCTGGACCGCCTGCATTTCGAGGTTGCCATACGGCATCGGGTGCCGGATCACCGCGACCCTCTTGCCCTGGTCGGTCAGGTAACGTGCCAGGTACTGCGTTAATGGACTCTTGCCGGCGCCGGTCCGTGTAGCGGTAACGCTCACCACCGGTTTGTGGGAAATCAGCTGGGTATGATCGGGCCCGGCGATGATAAAGCTGGCGCCAGCGGCCTGTACCAGGCTGCACTTGTGCATCAGGTCAGCGTGTGAAATATCGCTGTAGGCAAAAATGACAAAATCGATGTCGAGTTCCGCGATCAGTCGCGGGAGCTCCGACTCGTCGTAAATCGCTATGTCTTCCTCGTAAGCTGGTCCAGCCAGCGATTTCGGAAATTTTCGTTCGGTAATAAAGGGAATCTGCGTGGCGGTAAACGCCTTCACCCGGAAGTGTTCGTTGCCGCGCAAGAAGGAAAGAAATACGTGGAAATCACGCCCTGCGGCGCCCATGACGATGCAGTTGTAAGGTTTGTTCATGTCCGGTTTTCCTCGGTCAGGTACCCAGCCAGCTTATCGCCGGCAAGGCCTGTTGGACATGATCTACTGCAAGTCTTTAGTTCCTTGTCTGAAATGCCTTCCAGCCGAACGGTGTCTTTACGAAGACGGTGGAAAACCAGGCATCCAGAGAGGAGCCGTCTTTGAACTTCAGCGCCAGGTGGCCGTAAGCCAGGGCATGGGAATCACCCAGTTCCCTGACCACCAGGTCTGAGTGGTCCAGCTCACCGCGGTCGCCGCCATCGTTGACCAGGCTGCGGATACGGTCAATCTGTTGCTCACGGGTAAAAGTACCGTTGTCGTTCACCAGCACGAAATCAGGGTGGTAGTAACCCTGGATGGCCTCGATGTCGTTTTCATTCCAGATTTGTTCGAAATAGTCGAGAACCGAGGTGATTTCGGAGCGGGTGTCGGCCGCCAGCGAAGGTGATGCAAACACCAGAAACAGGATCAGCCATCTTGCCATTGAAATTCTCCAGGACTCAAACCAGGTCCAGCGCAAATTTTTTCAGGTCAGCGAGCTTGACGACCTTGAGCGCGGACGCATGGGTCGCCTGCAATACGACCCGCGGTGCAGCCCCGGCCTCCAGCGCCTCCTTCCAGCGGGCCGCACAAAGGCACCACTGGTCGCCCGGCTGCAGGCCGGGGAAGCCGAATTCGGGCATGGGGGTGCTGAGGTCATTGCCACGGGAACGTGAAAACTCGAGAAAGTCGGCCGTCACGCGGACGCAAACCACGTGACGGCCCAGGTCTTCCGGCGAAGTATTGCAGCAACCGTCCCGGAAGAAGCCGGTCAGCGGCTCCTCCGAACACGGCAAAAGCGCTTCGCCAAGAACATTCAGTTTCGCTTCCATCAACCGTAGTTGGCCGCGACGAAGTCCCAGTTGACGATATTCCAGATCTCGGCCAGGTATTTCGGACGCATGTTGCGGTAGTCGACGTAGTATGCGTGCTCCCATACATCCACGGTCAGCAGCGGCGTCTTGCCGTCGGTCAACGGGGTGGCGGCATTGGAGGTATTGACGATTTCAAGTGCACCGTCGGCGTTTTTCACCAGCCAGGTCCAGCCGGACCCAAAGTTGCCAATGGCGGACTTGATGAATTCGTCCTTGAACGCTTCGAACGAACCAAATGCCGCGTTGATGGCTTCGGCCAGTGCACCGGAAGGCTCACCGCCACCCTGTGGGCTGAGGCCGTTCCAGTAAAAGGTGTGGTTCCAGACCTGCGCGGCGTTGTTGAAAATGCCACCGGACGATTTCATTACGATTTCCTCCAGGGAAGCGTTCTCAAACTCGGTGCCGGGCACGAGGTTGTTCAGGTTGGTGACGTAAGCCTGGTGGTGCTTGCCGTAGTGATAATCGATGGTTTCCGCTGAAATAACGGGCTCCAGTGCATCGGTGGCGTACGGCAGTGCAGGCAGTTCATGGGCCATGGTAGTGCTCCTTAGGTTTGTGTTTGTAAACTTCTCCAGCTACAGAACATTGGGTCGGTGCCCGCGCCGGAAAAGGGGCATATGAACATTATTGTCCGAAACCGGCACGAATCAAGGGGCGAGGTCCTGTTCAAGGGAACGGGCAGCCAGCAGGAAATGGATCACGCACCAGGATTTGGCGATCAGCGCGGTCGAGACGATGGCGTAACGCAGCCCGTCTGCATCACCCAGCCCGGGGCGCAACAGGTCCGAAAGGCTGCCGATGATCAGGGGGCCAAGCCCCAGGCCGATCAGGTTGATCAGGAAAAACAGCACCGCCGACGCCACTGCGCGCTGGCGCAGGCCGACCATCGAATGCGTAATCGCCAGGGCGGCGCCCAGCCAGGTGGCGCTGAGAATCTCGTAGGGGATGTAAGCCATGAACATTCCACCCGCGGATTGCGCCAGGAAGGCCGCCAGCGCCAATGGCACCGTGATAGCGATCGCGATCGCCGGCGTCCACGTGTACCACTTTTGCGACCGGCTGGAGAGCCGGTCGGTAAGCCAGCCGGAAACCGCTATGCCAAACGCCCCGCCGAGACCGGTGATCAGCGCCAGGCGCCAACCCACTTCACCGATCGACATGTCATGGGCGCGAATGATGAATGACGGTGCAAAGTTGCCGACCCCGTAACCGGCCAGGGACTGCAGGCTTGCCGCCATCGCCAGGTGACGGAACGAGCGGCGCGACCACAGTTGCTGCAAGGTAACGACAAAGCCCGGGCTGGATGGCGCATTGCTGCCCTGCCCGGCTTCCGCTTGTGTCCGGTAACCCCTTTCAGCCAGCCCGCGTGGCGGCTCCTTGATGCTCCAGGCGACCAGCAGGGCGATCAGTACGCCCGGCAGTCCTACCACCACGAAGGTGACACGCCAGCCCAGGCTCTCGGCAACCCAGCCGCCCATGCTGTAGGCGATGAGGTAGCCGAAGTAGACCCCCATCGAAAAGACCGAGAGCGCAAAAGCCCGGCGGTTACGGGGAAAAATATCCGAGATGATCGAATGTGAGGGCGGGCTTCCGCCGGCCTCGCCAACGCCGACCCCGACCCGCAACAGGGCCAGTTGCAGGAAACTCTGGGCCGCACCCATCGCCGCCGTCATCAGGCTCCAGAACGCCAGCGCGAGGGAAATCACACGCTTGCGGCCAAAACGCTCGGAAGCGTGTGCAATCGGTATGCCGAGAACGGAATAAAAAACAGCGAAAACAAAACCTGACAACAGGCCGAGTTGCCAGTCCATCAGGCCCAGCTCAACCCGGATCTGTTCCTGCACGATCACCAGGACCTGCCGGTCAATGAAATTGAAGGTGTAAACCAGCGTCAGCAGGCCGAGCACGTACCAGCGGTAAGCCGGGTCAAGGTAGGGGGTCTGCTGCTGCTCGTTGGGGACTTGGGTCATCGGGGCGCTGGCGGTTCGGATCGACGATGCAGCATATCAGACTGTGAATTGTTTAGAATAGCTGTAGGGACTTTTTACGGCAAAGACAGGGACACCATGCAAAACCCGCGGGCCAAAGTAATGTTTCTGGTTGCAATGACCGCGATTCTTGTTGCTTTCAGCCTGCCGGCGGCCTCCCTGGAAGTGCAGACCGAAGAACAGGATGAGAACGACTTGAACCTGTTTGACAGCGACGTGGAACGTACCCGTGAGGGCTGGTCCAGGTTCAACGTG
>JAZBOH010000030.1:0-2101 GCA_036351055.1 Lysobacterales bacterium | reverse complement strand
ATCGGAGCCACTGCCCCGGCGCCATCCACGGCTGCCAGGCTGAGATCACAGACACGATCCTCGACACCGGCGCGACCATAAGCATTGGCATAGGTCATGGAAATACTCTGGGCTACGGCGAGCCCGAAGTGCACCGGCGCCAGCAGATTCTGCTCCGGCTGAATACCAAAGTCCTCGTTCAGGATGCGCAGCGCGTCTGTGGCTCGGTCATCCAGCGTGGCACCACTTACCAGACCCTTGTTGGCAAGGGAGTTACAGATATTCTCGCCGATTGCAGGGGGATTGAAGGTGGCGTTCAATGGCGCATCGTCCCGGATCGCCGGCGCCTGGTTGGCACAGCCCTGATAAACGGCAAGGGCCGTGGTGTAATCCAGCAGGCTGCGGCTGTGCTCGGTAATCTCCGGGCCCTCGCCCTGGCGTATGGTGAAGCTTCGGTCCACCTGCGGGTTCACGTTGGGCTCGGACACCGCCACGCCATCGATAAGGCCCTTCGTATCCTGCTCGGCTGCACGGACGGAAGAACCACCACCGTTGGAGACACTGGAGGCAATGACCACGGTGTTTTTGGGTTTGATGGTCAGCAGCGTTTCGCCGTTGCCCAGCTCACGGCCAAACTTCTCGTTCAGCACGTAAAACCCGAATTCGATGGACTGCAGTACATGCTGGCCCCAGTCGGCTTCCGGATTGGCTCTGGAGTGAGCGTGCTTCCAGGCAAACCGATCCGGCCACGCGCTGTCGAAATCCGCTCGCTGCCCATCGGTCAGGTCGGCCCGGAACTGCACTGGTTCGACATCGGAGGTTAGCGTGCCATCAATCCGCTGGGCGGTGTTTGTAGCCAGGTTATGGGAACCGGTCCCTGTGCCCTTGTCGGTGTATACGACAGCACACCCTTTTTTCAGGCCCCACTCGCCGGCCGTACCGATAGCACCGTAGATGCCCCGGGAGCCGGAGGACGGCGCCGTGACCATGCAGGGTCGATCCGGGTCAAAGCTATCGGGCACCTGGGCCATCACCGTAACCGGCACGTCGGTTCCGGGCACAGACATGTAGGCAATGAATTCGTCACCCGCAATCAGGCCTTCACCGCTTGCGTTAACCTGCGGACCAAAGAAGGCTCCATAACCGCCTCCGGGGGCGGTATCCACCAGTGCGCGGTAGTTGTTATAGATCGCCAACCGTCGGAGTTCAGCAGCGGTAGGGTTCAAAGGGTCTGCGAATGCAGGCCCGGGCGCACTGGCCAGACCGCTGGCACCCAGGCCCGCAGTAAGCAGGTCATCGGTAATACCGTCGTAGCTGGTCTGACTGATATCGCCCTGAATGAAATCGGGGATTTCGTTAAACGGTGGATTATCCTTGCAGGCTGAGAGGGTCAACCCCGTGGCGCCGATCAGGGCGCAGAGCATTATTCGTTTCATGATCGTTCCTTGTTTGTTGTTGTAAACGAACAGACCAGGCCGCAAGCCGGGCCCCGGGAACGCCATGCGCATCCTGTGCCAATTGGCTATGTCTATGATTTATAAATATTAAATTTACCTCTTACTTGAACTTTAGAGAATAATTCCGGATTTCCGGACAGCCCCGGCGCCGGCAATTATCGAGAAACACGCCTATTGCGAGCCTTGCAGAGATTGTCCTTGAAACCGGACACTGTACTGAATGTCGGACAATGGAGTCTGGATGAGGCAATCCGCCCCGTACCGGCATCCATCAATATCAGTCCGTCGTAGATTTGATGTGAAACCTCAATTCGCCTGAAAAAGGAGAGCCCAGTGCCCGGTTACCGAACAGGGGGCAGACGGGGTGGGTTGGTCGGCGTGATTGGCAGCCTGCTGTTGCTGGCCGGATGCGCGACCCACCACAATGCACCAGAGAACGCGGCCTTGCCGGGAGAACAATCCTTTCAGGTAGAGCGCAATTTACAGTTCTCCCCCGATAACTGGCCACAACGACTGTTCGCCGACCTTTACCTGCCCGAGAACGGGGCCTCAGGGCATCGCCATCCGGTGGTCCTGATGGTTCACGGGGGTGGCTGGCAACGACGGTCCCGTGAAGACATGGCCTGGATCGCGGAAGAAGTGGCCAGCCGCGGTTTCGCGGTGCT
>JAZBOH010000029.1:0-7965 GCA_036351055.1 Lysobacterales bacterium | reverse complement strand
CGTCGATTTTCCACATATTGCCATCGAGGTCGCCGACATAGATGAAGTCCGCAATGCTGTCGCCATCCACGTCGGCAACGGCGGGGGCTGACAGCCCATCAGCACTGGGCAGGGCAATTTTGCGGTAGTCGGCTGATGACCAGCCATCTGTGCCGTCTTCGATGTTCAGAATATAAACAAATTGATCGCCGTCGGGTGAGACATTGCCATCGGCTTCCGAGTTGTTGTAACCGGAGGTGAAGATCGCACCCCACTTGCCGTTGGCCATCTTGCGGATCTGGGGTTCGCCAAAGACGTAGCCCAGGTCCGCGTCGTCTTCATCCGTGAATTCCCACATTACGTCGCTGGCGGTGAAACTGCCGGGGTCAGTAATGTCCAGTGCGTAGATCCCCTGTCCGCCACTGCGGAACGAACCGATCAATACTGACTTCCAGCCGAGCCCGGACTGGATGTCGCCGTATATGGGCGAGCCATCGACAAAGAAGTCGTGGTAGTAGTTCGGGTAGGTCAGCTTGGGAAGCTTGTGCATCACCTCGTTTGGTACGAATGCGAACATTTCCTGGCCAGTTTCCTCGCTAAAAGCATGCAGCATGCCGTCATTGGCGCCGACATAGATCACGGCTTCGCGGTCCCTTTTTGAGAGCGCGAACTGCTGGTAGCCGTCAAACGGGTAATAGAACGGCGGGAAGCTCACATATTCCGGGTCCGAGTGGGCGATATCACCCAACCGGTGTGCACGGTTGCGGAAGGTGCTGCCTTCGCCATCGCTGGAACCACGAATATAGTTCACCCGTTGCTGGCCCAGGCCATCCTGGTTTCCATTGGCGGGGCTGGTGTTGAGCAGCTGCTGCTGCGTGTCGTTCAGTGAGGCCCATTTGAATTCGGTGCCGTTGCCCGTCTCGCGGTCGTAGGTCAGGACGTTACGCGACGAGGTAAACCAGGAGTTCGATTTCTGGTCCAGTAGTTCGCCGGCCTCCCATTCAACGGTATCCAGTTCGCCGTCACTTGAATTGACGTTGATGGCGAGCAGGGAGCCGTGCCAGTCGACGGCGTCGAACTTGGCCTGAAAGACCTTGGATTCACTGGAAATCGAGCCGCCGTTGGTTGCACCCGATGCGGCGCCGCCGATGCGGTCACTGATCTCGAGGATGGCGTTGCCAAGCTCTTCGATCAGTTCCTCGGGACGCTTGGCGGAAATAAACTCGCCGCGGCTGTTCCATGCCGCATGCCACAGGTCGTCGACCTTGCGTTCGTTGTCGGTCGAATCCGAGGTGTACCACTTCTTGCCGTTGTTCAGGTTGTCCGGCCAACCGTCGTCGTCCGTGTCAATCAGGGATCCGTTGACACCGAACCCTACGGTGAAGGTGACCATGTGCTGGTGACTGGCCGAATCGAACTGGTCCGTTGGCACCAGGTTGGGCAGGGGAGAAAGGTCCCGCTTGTAGTAATACTCGGCGACATCCGCGAGAAGGACGTTGGTATTGGAAATGTAGCCACCGTCGCGATCGACGTCGCGATTCACGATGTAGGGGTTGCCTCCATTCCAGTAACCATCCGAGAACAGGATGGAGAAGTTTTTCTGGCAAGCGGAAACGATGGGGTCTTCCTTGCCGGACAGCTGGTCGTCGTAGTAGCGGCCCACGCGTTCGAGCCCACGGCGCAGTGGGGTGCCGTGCACCCGCTGCGGGTACTCGAGGTATTCTTCGAGCAGGTCGGCATTGTGCTCGCTGTAATCATTGACGCCCTCTTCAGGCACTTCTACAAAGAGGTTGTAGTCATTGATCATGCTGAAGCCGTAGCGGAATGAGGGCAGGTCGGTGACGACCCGTGCAACCGAGGCCCTGGCGACCATGTTGCGGCGCCGGTAATACTGGAACCAGTTCGCCACGTTTTGCTGCAACTGTGTGAGATTGGCGTTGACACCCATGGCAGCCTTGCAGGCCGCGTCCCCCGGTGAGAGTTCCGTCTCGACCGGGTTGAGTCCTGAACTCGTGGCATTCGGGTAGCTGATCAGTTTGCAGCTGTAGCCAGCGGAATCGACCGTTACCTGCACGTGGCTGTCCCACTCGTCCACGATGTTGTTGGGAATGTCGTTGTCGTCGGTCTTGTCCGGCCGCGATCCACTGAAACCCTTGTCATCGATCCAGTAGTGGTAGACAAAACCGCTCAGGTTGTCGGTGTCGTAGTAACCGCTCTGCGCCGGATCGGGGTAAGAGCGCGCCGAACCGAAGCTGGCGTTGCTGTATCCCGGCCACGGGGAATAGTCGATCGTGGGATTGAAATACAGTACGTTGAGCGAAGCGCTGCGCACGCGCCAGTCCCACGGTGCGTCCCCGCTGCGGCTGCCGCACAACTCGATGTTGTCGCGATCGCTGCCGTAACAGTGTGTCGAGTAGGCATCGTCCTGCGAGGTCTCGACGTATTCGAAGGTGCGGAATATGCGATCTCCGCGGCTGTATTGACCGGTCCAGTCGTAAAACTCGCCTGTCGTTTCCAGCGTGTTGCAGTACTTCTTGTTGTTATAGCGGCAGGTCGTGAAATGGGTTGGTGTCAGAATATCCCAGTCCATCGAGCCCGAGTCGTCCATTTGCAGGAAGATGTTGGGCGTGGTGCTGATATTCACGAACAGCGGTACCTTGGGCAGCAGCACCGAGGCCGAGGCCGGGACAGGCGTCAGCAGGCCGGCACAGAGGGAAACCGCGAGGGTCAGTGACGCGGTCAGTGAATTGAAACGGTATTTGCCGGGTTTGAGGTTCATCCTTGAACTCCAGTCAGGTAGCGATGTCGTCATTCGAAGCGTTTCGCGAGCACAGAGCGCACAACGGCGTCGCTGTTTTTTCTCAGGCCGGTACCCAGGGAAGTGGCACGGTAAAATGCCACGCCTTTTTGCGGATCGCCGGCGAGGTCGTCACGGCGGAAAAACTGCTGTTCGATCACGAACTGCGGTTGCACAGAGACGACAGGCAGGGTTGCCCCCAGGTTCTGGTTGTTCGACGGGTCAACGCCGAAGGACCAGGCCGTTTGCCAGAACGAATCACCCGGTGAGGGGCGAGAGGGCAATTGGCCCGCGCCCAGGACCCGGTTGCTCGAGTCGCAGCCCGTCATGCAGGGAAAGGGTCTGCCGAGATCGTTTCCGCCCAGGCTCTGCAGCCAGGCCGACGGCCAACGGGTGCCGGCTTCAGCCGACTGGAAGGCCATGCTGAAATCCTTGAAATTGCCGGCCAGCTTTTCTTGCAAGACCGCGCTTTGTGCATACGAGATGCCAAGAAGCGCCAGCATGACAAAAAGCACCAGCCCGACCAGCAGGACAGCGCCTTTTTGTTGTTGAGGCAGAACCGGTTGCTTGCCACGGTAAGAGTTCATTTGTCTGCTCACAGGGTCAGGTTACGTAGGGTGATAGTTGTCGCGTAAGCTTTACGCAACAGGTTGTCGTTCGGGGCCGCGATCGCGACATCCAGCACGCTGTAGGTGTTGTTGTCGAGGTCGGAGCCAGCGCTTTCGGGGCTGGCGATCAGCATGCCGATCTTCAGCGCGACGGGAATACCGTTGCGCATGCTGCTCATCAGGTTGCCCGTCTCGCACAGGTACTGGCTCTGCAGGCAGACGGCAGCGCTGGGCGTGATCGAATCGGCGGTGGCCCAGGCGTTGATGCTGAAATCCGGAGGGAAGTCGGTGTCGATTCCGTACAGCACCTGGAAGCTTTCCACGCCGTCGACAATGGGCTGGTTGTTGGCCTGCACGGCCAGGTTGGCCGGTGTCGGCCCGTATTCGCAGGTCCACAACAGGTTTTGTCCGTTGTCCACGGAGAAGGACACCCGTTTGTAGAGGGCCCTTGGCTCGCTGGTCTCGGGGTCGAAATTGGTATTGACCACGCCGTTGCAATCGAGGTCATCCATGTACATGACCTGCAGGGCGTCGTTACCACCGTTGGCGCCGTTGGTTGACGCATTGGTGATCGGCGTATAGCCGTTTGCCGGGTCGTTCCAGACCGGCTTGCGGAAACCGGCTTTGCGCGTTTCATCGGCTATCACGTTGATGGCGATCCGCCCGTCTTCCTGCACGCGCGTCAGGCTGTTTTGCAGGGCCTGGGTATGCTTGGTGCTGGAAAACATCATCAACAAGACACCCATGACTACCAGGCCCAGGGTCATCGCGACGAGTACTTCGACCAGGGTGAAGCCAGCATGGTTTCGGGTCCGGTTCATTACAGCTCTCCTGCTCATGGCACCACGCTCAGGACGTAGCGCTGAAAGGTTTCACCTTCAGCCAGTACATCGTCGTTGCGGCTGTCGGCCCAGAAGATCTTGATCGTGTTCAGGCCGAGCCCATCACAGGCCACGGCGCCGGGATTACCATCCATCGGGGTCGAGTCCATGCATATCACGGCCTGGCCGCCGGGCAACTGGGACAGGGCATGCCACTGCCATTTGCCGGAGTCGTAACCGGCTTGCTCTGCGGCGGTACAGGTATTGCCCGGTGCACAGACCTTTTCGCCTACAGCGGGCGTGGAAACGAAGGCCTGTGTTTCATAGGCCTGCAGGTTGGCGCGCATGGAGTCGGCCATTTCTTCTGCGATGAATATGGCCTGGGAGTTGAACTGGCCGTCCGAAGTGCTTTGCAGGCTGGCCAGGGACAGGCTGGCCATGCCGGCCAGTCCAATGCTGAACACGGCAATCGAAGTCAGCACCTCGATCATGCTGAAGCCCGCCTGCCGTGTTCCCCTTGAATTTGTGAAGATTGTCATTGCCCAATTCCTCTCTTTCACGATGTCGTTTGGCCTGGCGTTCAGGATTCCGGGGTGGTTTTCTCTGACTCGATCAGGCCGAACTGGTTGACGACCACGCTGGAGCAGACCTCACCGCCATCGCCCTGGTCCCGGCAGTTGACGATCGTGGCATTCGAACCCATATCGGTCGTGCCGTCGGCCTGGAAAACGATGCCATCACCAAATCCACTGTTGACGACGTCGCTTTCAATCGAAACCACGCGGATGATCTCGTCGGCATCGGCTTCACCGTCGGCATCGCTGTCGTTGAATACGATCCAGCCGTCATCCCAGTTGTTCTCGGAACACGCGGTTCCATTGCTGGATGGGCAGATCGTGATATCGTCGCCGGTGGTGATGGCGGTTGAGCGGGCCAGGTTGAGTCCGCTCACGATGGTGTTGTTGGCGGCCACCACCTGGTTGTTGGTCACCGTGCGCTGCATGGCCGGTACGGCCAGGGCAAGGGCGACGCCGAGCAGGACGATCGTAAAAATGAACTCAATAAGAGTGTAGCCTGAGGACTTCGGGTACGGGCGCCCGAGCGGAGCAAAGCATCCATTGCTTAGTGACATGACCAAAATCCTTTTTGGTGTTTGTTGGTGACATTAATTCTACAGCGACGCCATATCTGCACAATACCGCCTATCGGTCCAATCCGGCCATTCGAAGAGGGTGCCAAAGCGACGATTTCTGTCACTCACTGACAGGCACCGGCAAGTTGAAGGGGTCTGTTTCGCTTGGCAAGCCCATAACTTAATGAATATAAAAGAAATAAACTCACTGTATTTCTTGGTATGCAATTTGCATAATCAGTTTGTCATTGCGAAATCGTACGCAAGAAGCAACCGTCTTTAAAAAAGGGGAAGACATGGGACACAGTTTCTGGACAGCCAGGGGAATTTCAGCGATCGACCTGCTTGTGGTGTGCGCCGCCGTCGCCATCACGGTGTCATTCGCCATCCCGAAATTTTCTGACCAAACCATCCGTTCACGTGTCAGCGAGGGGTTGTTGCTGGTCGACCGTGCCAAGGAGGCATTGCAGACGACCTGCGCCAACGACCCGGGCGCCGTGGTAAACGGCAACCTCGATGCCGGCTTTCTGTATGTTCCAGCCGGCACGGAAGATGATTTTGTCAAGCGCATCCTGTTAGGCGCCGATTGTGCGCAGGATTCCATGGTGATCGTAATTTGGACCAGCAGCACCGGCGCCGAGCGCGACCCGGTTGTTGAATGGACGGCCGAAGTCAATCCGGATCCCGCCGGCGCCGAAAGCGGCCAGGCGCTCAGCTGGAACTGCCGCCTGATCCAGGGTGAGTCGGAGCACGTGCCCGCCGCCTGCCGGAATGCTTACCGCGGGGTGTGAATCAGCCATTCCCCTTTACATCGACAGCCTGCCGTGAACTGAAGGCATGGGCGATCGTTGACTGGTCCGTAAATTCAAGTTCTCCACCAAGCGGCACGCCATGGGCAATACGGCTGACGCTGATGCCGTGCTGCTGCGCCATGCGTTGCAGGTAAAAGGCCGTGGCCTCACCTTCCACGGTGGGATTGGTGGCAATAATCATTTCTGCTGGCGGCGCCGTGTTCAGGCGCTCGGCAAGTAACTCCAGGCCCAATTCAGCCGGCCCGATACCGTCAAGCGGTGACAGCCTCCCCATCAAAACGAAATAGAGCCCGCGGAAACCGGTTGCCTGCTCGATCGCCATCACGTCGCTGGGTGACTCCACGATGCACAACAGGGAGCGGTCGCGCTTTTCGTTCGCGCAGATCGAACAGGTCTTCCGCTCGGTGAGGTTGCGGCACTGGCCGCAGCGGCCGATCTGCTCCATGGCCGCTTCCAGCAGGGTGGACAAGTGCTGGCCTCCTTCGCGGTCGCGCTCGAGCAGGTGCAGGGCCATGCGTTGGGCGGACTTCGGGCCGACGCCGGGCAGGCAGCGCAGGGCCTCGATAAACTGGTCGAGAAGCGGTTCTGAATTCACGGCAGGGTCAGAAGGGCAGCTTCATCCCGGGTGGCAGGTTGATGCCAGCCGTCATGTCGGACATGCGTTCAGCCGTGGTGCCGGCGATGCGGTTGACCGCATCATTGATTGCAGCCGTCACGATATCCTCGAGCATTTCCTGGTCGTCGAGCAGAGACGGGTCGATCTCAACGCGGGTGACGGCGTGTTTGCCCGTCATGGTCACCTTGACTAGCCCCGCTGCGGCCTCACCCGTGACGACCATGTTGGCCAGTTCTTCCTGGGCCTTCTGCATTTCCTGCTGCATTTTCTGGGCCTGCTGCATCAGGCCGGCGATATTTCCTTTCATGGGTTCCTTATGTCCTCTGTGCTTTGTTCACTGGATGGGCTGGATCGTGTCATCGATAATCCGGGCGCCCATCTTGTCTTTCAAGGCCTGAACTGTCGGATCCTCGTTGATCGCCTTTTCAGCCTCGTTCATTTCCTGGTGGATCTGCTGCTGTTCCGCAGCGGCGGCGGTCTGCAGGCCCTGTTTCCCCTCGTCGACCAGCCGCACGGTGATTGCCTGGCCGAGCATGTCGCTGATGGCGTTCTCCAGCCGGCCAATACAGGCTTTTGAACCCAGGTGCCGGAGCGCCGGGGTGATGACGAACTCCCAGCGGTCGCCGTCACGTGCCTTCAGTTCCACGTTGCGCGCCAGTTCGCGTACCTGGCCGCTGATACTCAATTGCTCAAGCATCCGAATCCAGTCGCTGTCGCCCGCCGGCGCGGGGATCGCCGGCTCGGGTGTGGGCGCCGCGGTTTTCTGCACCGGAACGCTTGGCGCCGCCGAAGGAGCGGGTTCCGTTGTCACCGCAGGCTGGCTCGGGACAGGTTTGTTGTCTGCGGCCGGCAGGGTTTTGGCGGCCGGGGGCGTTGGGCCGCCGTGTTCGTTGCTGTTCGCGGGCCGGAACGCCAGCATGCGCAGCAGGGTCATTTCCAGCCCGGTGCGCGGATCAGGCGCCAGGCCAAGCTCATTTCTGCCCTTGATGGCGATCTGGTAATACAACTGGGCGTCTTCCGCACTCAGTGTGCCGGCGAGTTCCTCGATGGCCGGCCAGTCTGAACGTTCGGCATCCCGGTAACCCGGTACGCACTGGACCAATGTCACCCGGTGCAGTACCTCGGCCAGGCTGAGCAGCACCGATTCGAGGTCGCGCGACTGGGCGACCAGTTCCTCCACGATGTCCAGCATCTCTTCCG
>JAZBOH010000028.1:0-5908 GCA_036351055.1 Lysobacterales bacterium | reverse complement strand
GTCGAAGGCACCATGGAAGACCGCCCTGTCACCCTGTACTGGTCGCGGATCAGTGACGGCGATACGCCGGAACCCACCTTCCGCTTCAAGTATTTCCAGCAACTGGAAGGTTACCTGACCCTGCCCGGAGGGTTCAGCCCGACCCGCCTGATACTCACGCTGGAGGCCGGAGACCGGCGCAAACCGGTGCAGCGCAGCTACCCCTGGAACACCCTGCTGGAAGGCTTCTCCGACGCCGTTTCACCTCAATGACATTGATTTGAAGCCATTTCGTCCGCATAGTGTTGCTTATGGAACAAAGTTTGAACATCCAGACGCCTGACAGCGGCATGCCAGGAATCGTCTTCACCAACGCGGCGGCGCGCAAGGTCCAGGAGCTGGTCCTCGAAGAAGGAAATCCCGGCCTCAAGCTGCGCGTGTACATCAGCGGAGGCGGCTGCTCGGGATTCCAGTACGGTTTTTCGTTCGACGAGGAACAGGCCGAGGACGACATCGCGGTCATCAACGACGGCGTGACCTTGCTGATTGATCCGATGAGCTTCCAGTACCTGATGGGCGCCGAGGTGGACTACTCGGAGAGCCTGGCCGGCGCCCAGTTTGTTATCCGGAACCCCAATGCAAACACCACCTGTGGTTGCGGCTCTTCGTTCTCCGTCTGAGCGGTGTCGAAACCTGAGCTGAGCATCGATCGCCATACGCGTTCCCAGCGCAATACCTTTACTTCTGTTCGCCTCGACCGGCTAGTTCAAATCCGCGATGACGCTGAGCGGGTGAGACAGACGCTATCCGCGCCGGAAACCCGGATCGTCCCGCAGTGGCGCGGCCGCAGCCTGCTGGACCTCAAGCACCCGCAGAGCGCGGTGGTCTACCTGGAAAACCACGAGATCGAATCGGGCGACAGGGCCCCGACGCTGCTCGGCCGCGACGGTAAACATTGTTATTTCGCCGCCGCCATCGCCGACCAGGAAAAAGATCTTTTATTGCAGCGTCACCCCGGCGCCGATTTCCTGGACCTGCGCCTGGCATCGGTCGAACTGCATGAAAAGCACGCGGGCATCCTGGCGTATGCCAAGGCCTTGCTTTACTGGCAGTACCGCAACGTGTATTGCGGCTCTTGCGGCGCTCCAAACCGCCTGGAATCGGCCGGTCACAGGCTAAGCTGCAGTAACCCGGAATGCGGGCGTGAATCCTTTCCGCGCATCGACCCGGCCATCATCGTGCTGGTCACCCACGGTGATGCCTGCCTGCTGGGACGCAATGCCAACTGGCCCGAACGACGCTTCTCCACCCTGGCCGGTTTTGTCGAGCCGGGCGAAAGCCTGGAAGACGCGGTTGCACGCGAAGTATTCGAGGAATCCGGCGTGCGACTGGCGGGAATCCGCTACGTTTCTTCACAACCGTGGCCTTTTCCTTCCTCCACCATGTGCGGTTTCTATGCCGAGGCCCAGAGCCGGGACTGCGCCCCGACCGACGAGATGGAGGAGCTGCGATGGATTACCGCGGACGGCCTGGCCCGTGCCATCGAACGGGACGAAATACGGGTATCGCCACCGGTTTCCATTGCTTTTCGGCTCTTGTCCGACTGGTACAGGAAGCAAAGCGGCGGAGACCTGGAGACCCTGGTGCGCAGATCAGGTAGCTGGCTGGCCCGCAAAGGAATAAAATGAAGTTATGACCATCATCGCCATTCTCCTCGCATTTGCACTTTGCCACTTTATCCGTGAACTTGGCCGTTGCCGCCAGAACCGCTGGTTACACAACTGGGTCGAGCTCGCCAATGACGCACTCGGCAAGTTGCCGGGCTGGTCCGGGGTCAGCGGATTCCTGGTGATCATCGCCGTTCCGCTGATCCTGTTGTTGCTGATCAACCACCTGTTAATCGCGCTACTCGGATCGACCGGTGGCTTTCTTTTGGCCCTGGCCGTGCTGATCTACAGCTTCGGACCGCGCGACCTCGATACCGACGTCGCCGCCGTGGTGGACCAGGAGAATGATGAACGGCGCCAGGAATTGCTGGAAGACCTGTTGGGCGAACCCGCCCCGGAAGACCGGGACGAATGCCGCGCCCTCGCCGTGGAGGCCGTTTTCCAGCAGGCCTTGCGGCGCTGGTTCGGGGTAATCTTCTGGTTCGCCGTGCTGGGCGTCGCCGGCGCCTTTCTTTACCGCGTGGTCGACTGGCTGGTAAACAACGAGTACGCATTGGGCGAAGAACAGAAAAACCTGATCAGGCACATGCAGGAAATCATGGACTGGCCGGCCGCACAGCTGATGACCTTGTCACTGGCCATCGCCACCGATTTTGACTCCGTTTACTCAGCATGGAAAAAATACCACGACGAGCAGGGTCATGGCCTGTTCGAGGGCGACAACGGTTTTCTGCTGGCTGCCGCCCGCTCCGTCGTCCTGTCAGGGCATGCCGCACAGGATGGATATGCCGACCTGTTGGACGGCCCGATGCTGGGACTGCAGCAGGCTATGGACCTGACCTGGCGCATGCTCGGCGTGTGGATGACGGTGCTGGCCATCCTGCTGTTGGTCGGCGTTATCGTCTGAATTGAGAACCTGCACGCAGACTTGAACCGCCTCACCCGCTTTTTCTGCCTGTTGATCGGCCTGGCATGGCCGTTTTGTGCCGTGCATGCCGACATCCTTTTGCGCCAGGCGGACGGCAGTGAACTGGTGCTCGAACAGGCCGCCCAACGCCTGGTCACGCTTTCACCCAACCTGGCGGAACTGGTCTATGCGGCCGGCGCCGGAGACCACTTACTGGCGACGGTGGAGTATAGCGAGTACCCGGATGCCGCTGCAGACCTGCCGCGCATCGGTGACGCTTTCAGGCTGGATATCGAGGGCATCTCAGCGTTGCAACCCGACCTGGTCATCGCCTGGGATTCAGGTAATCCAAAAGCTGCCGTGCGGCAATTGCGCGCATTGGGAATTGCCGTGTGGGCGGTGGAAATACGTCGGCCGGAACAGATTGGCGACACCTTGCTCGACATGGGACGGGCAACATCCAGCGAGGCCATTGCCGGGCAGGCCGCGTTTGAGTTCAAACACCGCCTGGACCGGCTGTCAACGCGCTATGATTCGGTCGCAGCCCTGGACTATTTTTACCAGGTTGACGCCCGCCCCCTTTTTACGATCAACGGTGAGCACCTGATCAGCAAGGGCCTCGCACTTTGTGGCGGCCGCAATGTTTTTGCCAGCGAACCGGGCCTGGCCTTCCAGGTCGGGCATGAAGCCGTCATCGTCGCCGACCCGGATGCACTGCTGGCGCCGGCGCTGCCCGGTGATGCAGACCCGCTCGAGACCTGGAGGGAGTGGCCGGGGATGAAGGCAGTCAAGGATGGCGCCTTGTTCACGCTCAATGCCAACAAAATCAGCCAGGCGACGCCCCGCTGGCTGGACTCAATCGAGTCCGCCTGCCGCCAGTTGCACGGTTTGCGTGCCCAAAGCCTAAATCCCTAGGCAAAGATGGTGTGCGGGCAGCGCTTGCTCGAATGCAAACCCCGTTTTGATCTACACTAACGGGTAGTCTTCGTAAACGGGAAGGAATCATGACCAAGCTTGTACTGGGTGTACTTCTGTGGAGTGTTGCGCACTTTATTCCCGCCGTCGCCGTGGACTTCAGGAAGAAACTGATCGGCAGGCTGGGGGAGAAACCCTACAAGGGTCTGTTTGCCCTCGTCATGGTCTTTTCCATCTACCTGGTCATTTCAGGCTGGAAGGCTACGCTGCCGGAATTCCTTTATGTACCGCCAGCCTGGGGCCGGCACGCAACCGCGTTGTTGATGCTGATTGCCTTCATCCTCTTTTCCGCCTCGCATGGAAAGAACAACATACAACGGTTTATCCGCCACCCCCAGCTGACCAGCGTAATCGTCTGGGGTGTGGGACACCTGATCGCCAACGGCGAATCACGCTCCATCGTCTTGTTTGGCGGCCTGGCGCTGTGGGCCGTTATCGAAATCTTCCTGCTTAACCGCCGCGATGGCACCTGGATCCGGCCGCAGGCGGTTCCATTCAAGAAAGATGTGATCGCCGTAGCCGCAGGCCTGGTGGTTTACCTCGTGTTCGCCGGCGCCCATGCCTGGCTGTTCGGCGTTTCACCCTTCGTCTAGGGTCCAGCCCCCCAACAGGAGAAGCTCATGATCGGATACGTAACACTTGGCACAAACGACCTCGACCGCGCTATCGCTTTCTATGACGAGTTGCTGGGGTTGATCGGCGCACAGCGCTTTATGGGCGAACAGGGCCGCTTCCAGGCATGGGCCGTTGCGCCCGACCAACCGGCCCTGTCGGTCACCACGCCGTGGGACGGCAAGCCGGCCACCAGCGGCAACGGAACCATGGTTGCACTGGCCGTCGATTC
Source organism: Lysobacterales bacterium (assembly GCA_036351055.1). Taxonomy (GTDB): domain Bacteria; phylum Pseudomonadota; class Gammaproteobacteria; order Xanthomonadales; family SZUA-36; genus JABDPF01. The sequence goes on along the minus strand of JAZBOH010000028.1, from coordinate 1,536 downwards.
GAAAGAAAAGGTGGACGAAGTCCATAACAAGGCACTGGAACTCGGCGGCCGTGATGAAGGCGCTTCCGGCCCCCGCGGAGAAGGCTTCTACGCCGGCTATTTCCGGGACCTTGACGGCAACAAGCTCAACGTTTTCTGCTTTGATGTACTGATTGAACAACCGTAAGTATAAAAAAGCCCGCGACGGGTGCGGCAGTGGCTTCGACCGCCGTTAGACGAAGAAGCGGCCTAAAAACCCGCCGTTCAGCGCCCAGATCGCCAGGTTGAGCACCCAACAGAAAGCCATCCATACCAGGCAGGGAACCATCAGCCCGGCTGCCTGCCCCGACAGTCGCCGGAACGCCAGCGTGCAGAGGCCGGCTGCGGCCAGGGCCAGGCCCAGCACCGGCCAGGCCCAGCCTGTCCGGTGCATTGCAAAGAACAGGAACGACCAGGCAACGTTCAGGACCAGCATGGCCAGCCACCAGGTCAGTACCTTGAGGCGGTCGTAGTGTTCCGTCAGCCAAGCTTGCCACGCCGCCAGCGCGGCGAACAGGTAGGCGATGGCCCAGGCCGGCCCGAAAAACCAGGGCGGCGGAGACCAGGACGGTTTCCCGACTTCGCGAAAATACCATTCGCCTGCTTCGAAACTGGCGCCGGCCGCTGCCGTCAGTACGACCAGCAACAGGAACACGGCCAATGAACTGTACCTGGCTAACATTCTGTGAATCCCCGGGTGAACCGCCTGTTCGACCACGATACGGCGCCTGGGTTCACCCTGCTTCAAGCACCAGAGAAACGACCTCCGAAAACCCGTCAACCGTGTGATCCGGGGCGGCACCAGCCAGTTCCTCTGCCTGGCCGAAGCCGTAAGTCACGGCCACGGAAACCAGGCCGTTGTGCCTGGCGCCGTCAACATCCTGGTCACGGTCACCGACCATCATCGAGCGCCCGGCGTCCAGGTCAAACTTGCCCAGGGCATGAGTGATAATGCCTGTCTTGCCACGCCGCTCGGGCCCCATGGATGCACCGGCCACCCCGCTGAAATGCTGCCGCAGGTCCAGATCCTGCAACACTTTCTCCGCGATGGAAGTCGGCTTTACCGTTGCGATGTACAGACCGTACCCATGCTTTTGCAGATGAAGAAGCCCTTCCCTGACCCCGTCATAAACCGTGGTGCCGGCCTGGTTCAGCTGCTCGTAATGGTCACGGTAAATATCGATCGCACGCTGGGCCTGGCCATCCGGCATGCCGTACTCACCCACGAAAATATCCAGCAGGGGAACTCCGATCAGGGACTCGACATCGGGACCCGAGTCCGGGTCAATATCCAGGCGTCCAAGCGCATGCAGCACCGAGGCAAGAATGGTCTCGCTGCTATCGACCAGGGTGCCGTCGAGATCAAAAAGGATATTGCGGACATGGTTCAGGTAAGCCATTGGAATGCTTTCTCCAGGGTTTCCAGCAGTTGGTCGGCATGGTTGCGCGAAAACACCATGGGCGGCCTGGCCTTGATCACGTTGGCCAACGGACCGGTCACGCTGAGCAATACCCCGT
>JAZBOH010000027.1:0-7230 GCA_036351055.1 Lysobacterales bacterium | reverse complement strand
GAAGAACAAGGGCGCCATCACCCTGGCGTTTATCTGCTGCCGCGAGGTAATGCCGGACCCGGAATTCTACACCCGCTGCATAGAGGAATCCTTCGCCGAACTGCAGCAGGCATCGACGCCGCGCAGAAAAAAGTCGCCAAAAGGCAAAAAATGAGCCTGATGGAGGGAGTAGTAATCAAATGAAAAGACCACTGGGAAGCCAGCTCGCGCGAGCCCTGCTGTGTGTCACAGCACTTGGCTTGCTTCCTTATTCTGGATTGTCGGCAGCCCCTGACTATGCCATGCGCAGTGACAAGGCTATCAGCTCGATGATGCTCGACATAGCCGCTGCCGGCGATCACCTGGTCGCAGTGGGCGAGCGAGGGCACATACTGTACTCCGATGATAACGGCAATACATGGGTTCAGGCCCAGGTACCGGTCTCGACGATGTTGACCCGGGTGTTTTTCATTTCATCCGAACTGGGCTGGGCCGTCGGTCACGATGGCAATGTGCTGGTGAGCCGCAACGGTGGCGTCAATTGGGAACTTCAACGCGACGGGGTCGGCGCCCAGGCCCAGGCGAACGAGGAGCGAGCCGGTCGGGCGAAAGTAGAACTGCAGCAGCTCCAGGAGGAGATCAAAAACGCCCCGGAAGAGGAAAGGCCTGCTCTGGAGGGGACGCTTGAAGAGGCAGAACATACTCTGGAAAAAGCCCGGGAACTTCTGGATGAGCCCGTTTTCGCGCCACCGCTCATGGATGTCTGGTTTGCCAATGAGGAACAGGGCTGGGCGTCCGGCGCCTATGGCACCCTTTTGCACACATCCAATGGCGGTCGCCACTGGGACGACTGGTCCCACAAGGTAAACAATCCCGAAGAACTGCATCTCAACGGCTTGGCTGGTGCGCCGGACGGCAGTCTGTATCTGGCGTCAGAGTGGGGTACGGTATTTCGTTCCCGCAGCAACGGTGAGAGCTGGCAAGCGCTGGAAACCGGTTATGAGGGCAGCTTTTTCGGGGTGTTGGTCAACCCTGTCAGTGGCAGCGTATTCGCCTACGGCCTGCGCGGTACCGTGTACCGCTCCAGGGATGGCGGCGAGTCCTGGGAGCACCTGCAATCCAGGGCGCCGGCAAGCCTGCTCGGCGGCCTCAGCACCGGTGACGGCACCCTGATCTTTGTCGGCCAGGGTGGCACGGTCAGCATCAGCCAGGACGACGGTGACACCTTTACCTTGCTGCCCCAGCCGTCCAGGGCGGGCATACATGGCATCGCCCCTACGGTGGATGGCCGATATATGGTTACAGGTGAGGGCGGCAGCCGGGAACTGGTAACCGGCGCCGCTGCAGGCTCCGGTCCTGCCCCGGCAAACAGGGAGGCAGCGCAATGAACGAGAGAAAAACAGGACTGCACTACCCTGCGCTAGAGACCGCGCGCCTGCCGGAGAAGCTCATTTTTGGCAACCGCCTCGCGATCCTGGTTGTGTTTTCACTGATTACGCTGTTCCTTGGCTTCCGGGCCTACCAGCTGCAACCCGAGGCGAGTTTTTCCAAGCTGATTCCCCAGGGCCATTCCTTCATCCAGAAAATGAACAGTCACCTTCGCGACCTGCAGGCCAGCGGCACCGCCGTTAAGGTTTCGGTCGCTGTGAAAGAGGGCGATATCTTCAACGATGAGTACCTCTCCACCCTGGGGCAGATCGCCGATGAAATTTTCTATCTGCCGGGAGTCAACAAGAACGGCGTATTGAGTCTGTGGAGCCCCAACGTTCGCTGGTACATGGTCACCGAGGACGGTTTCGAAGCCGGCTCGGTTATTCCGCCTGACTACGATGGTTCCGAGGCGACCCTCAGACAATTGCGCATCAACCTGGCGAGATCCGGCATAGTAGGCAGCATGGTGGCCAATGACTTCAAGTCCACTATCATCGAGGTCCCCATCTATGACGTGGACCCCGCCAGCGGCGAGCCCCTGGACTACCTGGCTTTTTCAAGAGCGATTGAAAAGCTGGTTCGACAGAGCTACGAAAACGACAACATAAGCGTACACATCATCGGCTTTCCGAAGATCGTGGGCGATCTGCTCGAGGGTATCGGCGCTATTTTTCTGTTCGCGATCGTCACCCTGGTCATCACCTTCATACTGCTGTTTATCTACACTCGCTGCCTGCGCGCCACTGTTGCCCCGCTGGTTTGTTCCGTGATCGCCGTTATTTGGCAACTGGGCCTGCTGCATCTGCTGGGATTCGGGCTCAACGCCTATTCGATCCTGGTTCCCTTCCTGATTCTGGCGGTTGGCGTGAGTCACGGCGTACAGGTGATCAATGCCATCGCCCTGAACGGGCGCGAGGTCGGCGACCGGCTCCTCTCGGCACGGCTGGCCTTCCGGGGTCTTTATGTGGCGGGAATGACAGCACTTATCAGCGACGCGGTGGGGTTTATAACCCTGCTGGTCATCGGCATCGAGGTGATACGGGAACTGGGCATTGCCGCCAGCATCGGGGTGGCCGCCATCATCTTCACCAACCTGGTACTGCTGCCGGTGATAATGTCCTATGTCGGGATCAGCGACCGGGGCGTGAAGCACATGGACATTGACCCCAACCGACGGCACCGCCTGTGGTCTCTGATGTCCCAGTGCGCCACCCGTAAAGTGGCAATTCCATCCCTGGTCATCGCCATCATCGGCTACGGCGTCGGCATCATCGGTGGCCAGCAAATGGCAATCGGTGACCTGGATGCCGGCGCACCGGAGTTGCACCCGGATTCACGCTACAACCTGGACAACGCGTTCGTCACCGGCAACTATGCGGTCAGCACGGACATCATGCAGGTAATGGTCGAAACCCCGGTGCAGGGTTGCCGACTGTATGAAAATGTCACCCTGATCGATAAGTTCGACTGGTATATGGAGGGCGTGCCCGGCGTGCAGTCGGTTGTCTCCATGGCCGATGTCATGCGCCGCAGTGCTATGGGCGTGAACGAGGGCAACCCCCGCTGGGCCACCTTGTCTCGCAACCAGCTCGCGCTGGACAGCACAGCAGCTAATGTCCCCCGCGAACTGATGAACCTGGATTGCAGCCTGGCCATCGTGGCGCTGTATCTCGATGACCACAAGGCGGAAACCCTGGCCAGGGTGGTAGACGCGGTGGAGAACTTCGCCGACGAGTACGGCACGGACCAGGTGAAGTTTGTCCTGGCTGCCGGGAATGCCGGTATCGAAGCCGCTACCAACCAGGAGATCGAGGTAGCGCAGAAGCAGATTCTCATCCTGGTTTACCTGGTGGTGGCGGCGCTGGTGTTCCTGAGCTTCCGCAGCGGGGTAGCGGTACTGTGCATCATCATTCCCCTGGGTCTTACCTCAGCCCTGTGCCAGGCCTTGATGGCCTACCTGGGGATAGGCATCAAGGTGGCTACACTCCCTGTAGTCGCACTGGGTGTCGGTGTCGGCGTGGACTACGGCATCTATATCTACAGCCGCCTCACCCACTACCTGAAACAAGGTCTGCCGATGCAGGAGGCCTACTACATGGCCCTGTCCACTACCGGCCGGGCGGTGGCCTTTACCGGGATCGCCCTTGGCGTGGGTGTCATCACCTGGGTGGCCTCGCCCATCAAGTTCCAGGCAGATATGGGCATGCTGCTGACGTTTATGTTCATCTGGAACATGATCGGCGCGCTGTGGCTGCTGCCCGGGCTGGCGTATTTCCTGGTCAAGCCGGAAAAACTCATAAGCGACAGCACACAACCAGCAAACACTTGAACAATCGAAGACCTAATCGAAAAACAGGACTGCAAATGAAATCAAATCCACAGAGAAACAAGCTGACAAGCCTGCTGCAGGGCTCCGCCCTGATCGGTGCCATGGCCACATCCGCGCCCTCGATGGCCCTGGAATATAACTACGACGAGTGGAGCTTTAACGTCGACACAACCCTGGGCTATTCGGCCCAGTGGCGGACCGAGAAACGCGATGACTTCCTCGAGGACTCGGTAAATGCCAACGATGGTAACAACAACTTCGACAAAGGGAGCATGACGTCCTCCAAGGCGAATATTATCCTGGAAGTCGGCGGCAGCCGGGACGATTTTTCTTTCTTTATCCGCGGTGATGCGATTTACGACTACATTTACGCCGACACTGATTCAGATCTGGATGTGGATAATTACCAGACCTACAACAACGGCATTCCGGCTGGCGGCACCCTGAAAAGAGGCGAGTTCCCGGACCAGACCATTGACAAGCAGGGCAAACGGGTGCGCCTGCTGGACGCGTTCGTAAAACAGAATTTCATTCTGGGTGACCTGGACGGTTCGGTCAAAGCCGGACGACAGATCATCAGCTGGGGCGGATCACTGTTCTATCCGGGCATCAACGGCCTGCAGAACCCGAATGACGCCGCAGCCGCGCTGGCGCCGGGGGTCGAAGCCAAGGAAATTTTCCTGCCCACCACCGCACTCGACCTGAAGATGAATCTCACCGACTACATCAGTGCCGAGGCCTATATCAAGCTCGAATGGAAGGAAACCCTGCAGGCGGGAGTGGGCAGTTACCTGAGTACCAGTGACTTCACAGGCCCCGGTGCCGAGAGGATATTGCTGGGCCCGCTGGGCGCCGGTAAAGCCGGCGGCCAGGACAGTCCCGGCGATGCAACCGACCAGTGGGGCGCGGCCCTGCGCTACATGTTTGACTCGGGCTGGACTTCCGAGCTGGCCTTCGCCCGGGCACACGCGAATATTCCGGGCGTCGACATCTTTATAGACCTGGCTGGCCCTGGCTCCTATGCCGCAGAGTTTTACCAGGAAAATATTGATTCGTGGAACTTCAGCGTGACCGGCAACATCGTCGAGATGGAAGTGTATGCCGACGTTTTTTATTCTGACAATATGCCCTTCGTCGACCTGACCAACGAAGTCGTGGTCGGCTCCGATGGCAGCCCGGGACTCATCCGCAGCAAAGTCATCACCGACGACTACTGGCAGGTGACAGCGGGCATGAGCGATCTGTACACGGCTTTCAAGTGGCTTTCTCCTTCGATTGCCCTCAACGCCGAAATCATCTACCAGGGAAATAACCTTGGTGACAATAAACTTGAGGGCACTCCTTATGTAGTGACCAGCGACGCCTGGGGTTACCAATTTGCGGTCACACCCCGTTATTTCAATGTGATTCAAGGCCTGGACGGCACCGTGTCGCTCGCCTTCCGCCACGACGTTCACGGCTACGGTAACGCCATCGCTCTTGGTAACGGCCTCGAGCAGGACCAGAAAAAAGCGTCAATCACCGCCACGGGTACCTACCTGGGCAAGTGGGAGTTCAAAGCCACATACGCCTGGTTCTGGGATGAACAGGAAAAAGGTGACTACCTGATCAAGGACAGGGATAACTTTTCGATCTCTGCGAAATACCGATTCTGACAAAAAACCGACAGTTTGATTTCAACGAGCAACAGCCAAGACAAGCAGGAGAATAACTGATATGAGATATGCAAAACGACCCGTTGTTACCGCCCTGGCCTCAGTATTTCTGGCAGCCGGACTGACCCACGCCAAAGTCTCCGAGGAGGAAGCGGCAACCCTGGGCGCCGAACGGCACCCATTTGGCGCTGAAAAAGGCGCCAATGCGGATGGGTCAATTCCCGAGTGGACACCAAAGTGGAAAGGTCTGCCGCCCGGCCTGGAATACAAGGGTCCGGGTCATACTCGCCCCAATCCCTATGCGGGAGAGGAACCTGTTCTGGTAATCACCGCCCAGAACTACCGTGAACACGCGGAACATCTGGGCGAGGGGCAGCAGGCGCTGTTCGAGCGTTACCCGGAGTATCGGATACTGGTATATCCGACCCACCGCGACTTCGACGTCAACGACCTTATCAAGGAGCGCGTCAAGTGGAACGCAACTCACACCGTGGTCGATAATGACGTCGAGACCCTGAAGCATTACAACGGTGGTATCGCTTTCCCGATTCCCTCGGGTGCCCCGGAAATCCTGTGGAATATGCGCACCACAGCCTGCTATCAGTCGTACCACGTTGCCTATGACGGCTACGGCGTCTTCGCAAACGGTGAACGGGCCCATGACGCGGTAGACTTCTACCAGTCAAATCCCTTCAACAACCCCGACAACCCCGTGGGCACAACCGAAGAGGTGGTAGGTGACCGCATCGTGTGGACGCTGTCTGAGCGCCTGGCGCCGCAGGCCACCAAGGGGCAGGTGACCGCGGTGCAGGATCCTATGGACTTCAAGAACAACAAGCGCAATGCCTGGACCTATGACCCGGGTACACGCCGCGTGCGCAAGGCTCCAGCCATCGGTTACGACAATCCGGACGGACCCGGGGGCATGCAAACCATCGACGACCACAAGGGTTTCAACGGCGCCTTCGACCGCTTTGATTACACACTGCTGGGCAAAAAGGAAATCTACGTACCGTTTCATAACTATGAACTCAACAACAAGTACAACGGCACTTTGGATGATCGCCTGACACCCAATTTCCTCAACCCGGATTTCGTGCGTTTCGAGAAACGCAGGGTATGGGTGGTTGAGGGCAATCTGGCCGAGGGCAAGCGCCACGCCTACAGCAAGCGCCGCTGGTACATCGAAGAGGACAGCTGGAACCCTGTAATGTCGGAAAACTACGACAGCCGGGGCAACCTTTGGCGTGTCGGTTATTTCATGTCGGATTACCAGTACGATGTGCAATGTTACGAAAAACATTCACAGGTATTCATGGATCTGCCTTCCGGCGGTTACGTTACCAATTTCATTACCATAGACCGCTCGGAGACGGATCACTCCATTCCCTACATGGGACAGGATAAATTCACACCGGCGAATTTGCGGAAGAAGGCCAGCCGCTAGCGAGTGGGCAGGTCCGAAGCGTTGGCCGGATATATGGAATCTCATACCGTGTATTCCGGTTCAGCGCAGGCGCTGACCCGATGGGTGCGGCACAGGGTATCCGTATAAACGCCATCGGGTCGGGCTATACCAAAACCCCGCCGGGCGCAGCGCTTGATGATGACCCCGGTTACGGCGACGCCATAGAGCATTTATCGCCTCAATTCCAGTGGGGCGTCCCGGCCGAACGACTTCCAGGCACCTACACCCGGTAATACTGCAGGACAAACTTTTAGAGGATCAGCACCATGGGCTACTTCGTAACTGGCGCAACCGGCTTTATCGGTGGTTTTTTTGTAGAACAACTGCTGGCTCGCAAGGGCCAGATTTACGTACTGGTGAGGGAATCG
>JAZBOH010000026.1:0-4540 GCA_036351055.1 Lysobacterales bacterium | reverse complement strand
TGCCCGCGAACTGGGTATTGCACCCGGCACGGTCAAATCGCACCTCAAAAGCCTGTTCAGAAAGCTCGATGTCGGCGACCGTCTGGAGGCAGCGGCAAGAGCGAGAGCCCTCGGCTTGTAATCCAGGTCTTCCGAGCCGTTCTAAACCCCGGGCGATTGACACAAAAGCCTCGCCCACCAGCCTCTGTAGTGATGCGGCTTGGCGGCGCCGGGCGGGAGTGTTGTCAAGCTTCGGTTTATGTCGTCTCGGCCCGATTGTCGTGAAATGGTCAGGACTGTTTCGTTACCTGAGTGGTTTACTATTCTTCGACTGACACCCGACGTGCCCCTCGGGTAACATCTGAGCACAGGTGACACACGCGGAAGGAGCCTTGCTTGGAGGCGGCAAAGTTAGCAAAGCTGTCCGGTAAATGCGCTGCAGGGAGTGAGTCAGTGCAGGGGAGGGCGGGCACGGTCGACCCGCAGGAGAGCGCCAGGCTCGGCGTTATCCCGGTGGCGGCGTCATTGGTTTATGGCCCGGGTGCCCGTTCCGGACATGGGTATCCGCCAGGCAAACAGGAGGAAGTTTATGGCAGACAGTTTCAAACAGATAGAAACACCGCAGTGGATGCTGGAGCTTTTCAAGTCCATCGATGAACTGGACACGTCGGAAGACTCGGGCTTCCGGATCTTCGATGATAACGTCGCGCTGCAGTTCGGCACCAGGACGGCTCACGGCATCGAAGATGTCAAGAAGTTCTTTATCCAGCTTGATGAGCCCTTCATTACCCAGCACTTCGTGGACGTGGTTTACCAGTACGGGAACGCCTATTTCATGCAGGGCAAGGCCTCTCTGCGCAAGAAAGGTGACCCGCCGGAGAAGTCCGTTCTGGGCGCGCCACTGTTCAACCTGCTCTGGTTCAACGACGTGGGCAAGGTGATTCGATACGTGGTGGACTTTCCGCCGGAGGCAGCCGCAGCCGCAGGAATCTGAGCAGGCATTCTGAAGCCCCGTGACCCTCGCGCATGCGCGCTGGAATTCATTGAACATAGCAGCAGGAGTGTGGACATGACGATGAACAAGTATCAGCAGCAGGTCTATGACAGCATTGCGAATGCGGCATCCCTCGCGACGCCGGCTGACCGCATCCAGGTGGAGCAGACGCCGACCTACCTCAGGGAGCCCATGAAAATCGCCGACTTTGCCGCGGGCTTGCTCGGCGCGTTCGGTGCCAGCGTGGCGGAACTCGGCGAGGCCCGTGGCCTGCCGGCCCAGGAGGTCGCGGTGGACCGCCGGCTGGCGACCCTTAGTCTCAATGACGCGATGTATCACTACATGAACGGAGTGATGATCCTCGGCGGTGAGATCATGGTGCCGGCTAACGGCTTCTATCAGTCGAAGGACGGCCGCTGGATGTGCTTCAACGGTGCCTATCCCCACCTGCGTGACGGTATCCTCAAGTACTTCGACGCGCCACACGACCAGGATGCGCTTATCAAGCGTGTCGCAGAGCACCACTCGGCAAAGATCGAGGCCGATTTCGAGGCGCTCGGCCTGTGCATGGCGCCGCTCCACACCCCCGAGGAGTGGCTGGCGCACCCCCAGGGGCAGGCCATGGCCGAGCAACCGGTGATACTGAGCGAGCGCTTCGGCGATGCCCGCGAACGCGTCCTGCCCGAGGCGAAGCGTCGGCCGCTGGAAGGCGTGCGGGTGATCGACGTAACCCACGTGATCGCGGGTCCGTGGTCGACGCGGGTCCTGGCAGACAACGGTGCGGACGTCATTTCCGTGCGCAACCCACTGTTTCCCTTTCTCTACCCCGCCATCTTCGAGGAAAGCTACGGCAAGAAGCAGATATTGCTGCACCTGGGCATGGAGAAATCCAGGGCCCGGTTTACCGAACTGCTCAAGGACGCGGACGTGCTGGTCTGGGGCTACGGCCCCGGCTCACTGGAGCGGCTCGGCTTCGACCGCGATACGCTGGTGGCATTGAACCCCAACCTGGTGGTAACCCGGGTGTCGGCCTATGGCCCCAAGGGTCCCTGGGCCAGGCGCAAGGGGTGGGAGCAGCTTTCCCAGACCTGTTCCGGCATGGTTGACCTCGCCTCTCGTGGACGCGACCAGAATCACCTGGTTGCGGCGCTGCCCTGTGATTACGGGACCGGCTACCTGGCCGCGCTCGGCACCGCGTCGGCGCTGCGCCAGCGGCAGGAGCAGGGGGGCTTCTGGGAGGTGGAGGCCATGCTGACCCGGACGGCCATGGAGATTCTCTCGCTTCCCCACAAGGCGGAGGAAGCGGTACCCGTCTCCCAGGAAGGGGACAGCAAGTACCTGGTTGACCAGAAGTCGAATTTCGGTGCAATGTTCACGCGGCTGGCGCCGGCCGCCCGGCTCTCGGCCACCCCGGCATTCTGCGAGACGGGACCCGCGATCAACGGCGCCCACGACCCCTTCCGGACAGGGTGGGATGCCGCGGTGACGACCGACGGCAAACCCAAGCACGTGCCGTCGGAGGTCGCGAAGCAGGGCCTGCATGGGTTTCTCGCTGGCTACGGTCACGAGGACATCATGTTGCGCAAGACCTAGTGCGAGGTGGCAGAGGGGCGTACAGGGGCCCGGCTTTGCCCTGCCGTGCCTTCGTTGGATCCATACAGGAGTAGCAGGATGTACCGGCAACGTTTTATCGCGGTGTCTTTTGCGGCTTTCGTCGCAGTCGCGTCTTTCGATGCCCGAGATTCGATGGCACAGGCGGCTGAGGGTGGTGCCGGTCCGGATGCAACGGGTCCGGCGGAGGGTACCGTATCACTGGCGGAAGTAGCGCCGGAACTCTACTTCCAACTGCGGCGCTACCCCAAGTTCTACGGGGATCCAAACACCACGGAGGGCCGCATTACCGAGCGCTCGCAGCTGCTGGGCAGTGCCGGTGGTCTGCGCGACTCCCTGGCCGACAGCGGCTTCTATGTCGATGTCTCCGTCACGCAGTTCCTGCAGGGCAACCTGTCCGGGGGCGTAAAAGATGACGAAGCCCGTTACAACGGCAGCGCCGATTACTGGGTTACCTTCGATTCCGGCAAGGCGGGCCTGTGGCCCGGCGGCGCGATTTTCCTCCATGCGGAAAGCTCCTGGCAGGCCGACAAGAGTATCAACGTCGATACCGGTTCACTGGTCCCACCCAATTATGACGCCACCATGCCGACCCCCGGCGAATCCGAGGAACTGGCGCTGCCGGAGCTGTACCTGGTGCAGGCACTGCCGGACAATTGGCTGCTAATCGCCGGCAAGGTGGACTGGGCCGGCCTGGGAGACACCAACGTGCTCGCCAACAACGAGCATACCCAGTTCAGCTATACGGGCCTGGTCAACAACCCTATCCTCGGTGCCTTCATTCCCTACACGTCACTCGGCCTCGGGACGGTCTGGGCGCCCAGCAAGGCCCACCAGGTGGCGGTGATCGGCATACAGGCCAAGGGCAAGGCGACCTCCAGCGGGTTCGACAATTTTGACGGTGATTACACATTCGGTGTGCAGTACACCTATTCGATGGATCTTGGTGACGACCGTCCCGGCAATTACCGTGTGTTGGCCGGCTACGACACCAAGGACGTAACGGATTTCGCCATCGACCCGCGCCACCTTCTGGGGGAAATTCTGGGGCTGGTGCCTGCGGCGGAGAAATCCTCCAATCGCGCGGTGGTCTTGAGTATTGACCAGTTTATCTGGACCAGGGGGGGTGGTTCGGTGACGGGCCGCAAGGGTCAGCCGCCGGTAGGTATCGGCATTTTTGCGCGCGCGGGATGGACGCCGGAAGACCGCAACGTCATAGACCAGTTCTACAGCCTGGGTATCGGCGGCTTCGGTATGTTGATTCCCGGCCGGGACTACGACCAGTGGGGGATCGGCTGGGCGGGAACCCATATTTCCGACGACCTGCGCGATGACGCGGCGTTTCTCACAGTAGACCTAAACAGCTTCGAGCACGCGGTGGAGGCCTACTACAGCTTCCAGCTCACGCCGGCGGTTGCCCTGACGTTCAATGCACAGGTCATTGATTCGACGGTGGACTCGGTGGATACGGCGTACACGCTCGGAACCCGCCTGCAGATTGATTTTTGAGTGGCGTATACAAAAGGACTGAAAATACTTAGCCGACAACGCGATTGCAGCTATCCCTTAACAGCCCGAGGATTTCGCGTAGGGGGGACACACAGAGTGGGGATCATGCGCTCGCTCAGAATCGGCTGACCTTCCAGGCCGGCAGATCCAGGTTGTCGAAGCGCTCGACGACCGACTTTACGGCGGCGGTCAGTGAGCCGTGCAGCCCCGCCAGTCTCAGTAGTGATGCCGCTTCGCGGGGCCGGGTGGCCTCGTCAGCCACCGCTTGCCGCAGGGCATGAAGGTAGGCTTCGTTCTCCTCGAGTATCAGCACCGGGTTCAGTTCGCCGCTAGTGGGCGCCCCGCCTGTCGCCTGTGCGAGTTCGCCCAACTGGTCAGCCATGGCGTGGCGTAGCGACGCTCCCCGCTCTGCCGGCAGCGACCCCACGGAGAGCTCCTCTATGCGGG
>JAZBOH010000025.1:0-3173 GCA_036351055.1 Lysobacterales bacterium | reverse complement strand
TGAAATCGCAACTCGCGGAACAGCTGCCCAAAATCAACGCACCGATCACCCCGGTTCAAAGCAGCCGGCCAGTCAACGACCATTTTGCCGAGATGTATGAGAAGGCGGGGATGGAGGTCAAAACAAAAAAATGAAACCCATGAACCACTGGTCTATCCAAAACGGGGTCATAGTCGTCCTGCTCGTGGCTTTATCTGTCCTGGCCTTCCCCGTACTTGCCCAGAAAGCGGCATACCCCCCGGAAATGACGGATGCAAAAGCAGAGGTTTACAGATCAACGGACGAGATCGACCTGAAGGCCTGGATTTTTGAGCCTCCCGGCCATAGCGCATCGGACAAAAGAGCCGCGATTGTTTTCTTCTTTGGAGGGGGCTGGAATGCCGGATCACCTGGACAATTCAGGTGGCACGCCAAGTACCTGGCATCCCGTGGAATGATAGCCATCCTGGCGGATTACCGGGTAAAAACACGCAATGGGACCCTGGCCAATATCGCCGTCAGTGACGCCAAGGCTGCCATCCGCTGGGTACGCACAAACGCGGTTCGCCTGGGCGTGGATCCGGATCGAATCGCTGCAGCAGGCGGTTCGGCGGGCGGCCACCTGGCTGCCGCCACGGCGCTGCTACCCGGCCATGATCCTGACCCGGAACAGGCGGTCAGTTCCCAACCCGACGCCCTGGTCCTGTTCAATCCGGTCCTCATTACCGCAGCCATCCCGGGATACACCGACGAGCACAACGCAAAACTCCAAAGACTCGCGCCCCGCCTCGGCGCCGATCCGGAGTCTATGTCGCCTTACCATCATGTCAGGCCAGGGCTGCCGCCAACCATCATCTTTCATGGAAAGGATGATAAAACCGTGAGCTATCAATCAGTGGAGCGGTTTACGGAAGAGATGAATTCAGCCGGCAACCGTTGTGAGTTGGTAGGTTACGAAGATGCAGGTCACGGTTTCTTTAACCATGGCCGGAGTGACACCTTCTACTACACCGATACAGTACGCCGAATTGATGCTTTCCTAGTGTCACTGGGGTGGTTACCGGAGCCCACATTGTCTCCATAATTCGGTCGTAGGATACATTCGAAGCATACTTCAGGGTCAAATAAAGTGCGTCGACTGTACAGACACCCCGCTGCCTTTCTGTTCCTGCTATTGCTCGTTCTATTGGTAACAAGCGGAGCTTCGGACAAGCCCGGCAGGCAGGGAAACAAAAATAAAAGCTATCCTCCACCGGAACATGCCTGGGCCGTGGCGACGGTCGTCCTTGGCCGGCCGGCGGCAGATTCCATCGCGATCAATATCCGCCCTTCCACATCACTGGAAGGCTTTATCGAGTATGGCAAGGAAAACCTGTCGTCTTCCCAACGCACGGCGAAACAGTCGTTCCCGGCCCAGGCCTCAACGTCTGTTGAATTGCGCGGCCTCGAGGCAAATTCCCGCTACGTTTATCGCCTCAATTACCAGGACACAAAAAACGACACGTTCAAACAGGGACCAGAGTACAGCTTCCACACGCAGAGGAGTCCTGGCAGCACCTTCAGCTTCCAGGTTCAGGGCGACTCGCACCCGGAACGTAACCCCAAGCAAAACCTGCCGGCGATGTACGAACAAACCCTGCTGGCCGTCGCGGCTGACCGGCCCGACTTTTACCTGGCGATGGGTGATGATTTCAGCGTCGATACGCTGAATGATGTTTCACCTGCAAGCGTTGAACAGGTGTACCTGCAGCAACTGCCGTACCTCGGGCTGGCCGCCCACTCTTCACCAATTTTCCTGGTCAATGGCAACCACGAGCAGGCCGCAAAGTACCTGCTCGACGGCACGCCGGACAATGTCGCCATCTGGGCCCAGAATTCACGTAATCGACACTTTCCCCAACCCGCGCCGGACGATTTTTATGGTGGCAACCCGGAGCCGGTAGAGCACATCGGGCTTTTGCGCAATTACTACGCCTGGACCTGGGGTGATGCATTGTTTGTCGTGATCGACCCCTATTGGCACTCCGAAGTCCCCGTCGACGGCGCCTTTCAAAGCAGGGGAAAAAGCCGCGAGTCCTGGAAAAAGACCCTGGGAGATACCCAGTACCGGTGGCTGGCAGAAACGCTGGAGCAAAGCCAGGCGAGCTTTAAGTTTGTCTTTGCCCACCACGTGAGCGGCGGCGGACGGGGTGGTGCGAAACTGGCAGGGCTCTACGAATGGGGTGGCCATAACCAGAAAGGCCAGTGGGAATTTGACCGCTACCGGCCCGGTTGGAAGCTGCCGATTCACCCCTTGATGGCAAAAAACGGGGTGACGATCTTTTTCCAGGGCCACGACCATGTCTTTGCCACCGAAAAACTGGATGGCGTGGTTTACCAGACACTGCCCGAACCGGCCGACCCGAATTATGCACTCTACTTCGAGGAAGCGTTTGCCGGCACCGTGCTGCCAAACAGCGGGCGGGTCCGCGTGACCGTCTCGCCTGACAAAGTTGATGTCGAGTATGTCGCCACGGTTCTGCCATCCGATGAAAACACGGCACGGCAGGACGGAGCCGTATTACACCGGTATTCCATCCCTGCCAGGAGTGGGAAAACAGGAACTATGCCATGAAGACCACCGCGAAACTGATCGTTTACCTGGCACTCTTACTACTCGTCCAACCCGTCGTGGCTGCACCCGACTCACCTGGTGACGGGAAAAATTCGGGCAAACGTAGTCCGTCGCAGCGCTACAGCATCGAACAGGCGACTTCCGACCGCGCACAACTTCATACTATCGCCTTCAGCGGCCTGGCCTTCCTGACTGGCGACTTTGGCGCTTCCACCTTTATCCCACCCGGCAAAGTCGCAGACTTTTTTGGTTTTCAATACATGCGTGACGTCGACGTGGCCGTGAAAGGTCACAACCCGATGTTTCTGAACCGGGTAGCCGGAAACGTACTGCTCACGCTCGACAATGATCAAAAAGCCTGGTTTATGGAAACCGCGAAGCAGCAGGCACCGCAGATGGAACAGTTCGCGATGATGCGGATTCCACTGATTCGTGCTTTCCATGATGCAGCCGCAATGGACTTGCCGGAAGGCAGCAACGGTTTAAGCAAGGCCGCGGTATCAGAATACGTTGGCGATATTTTTGAACTCGATGCCAGCTTGAGCCTGGGCCGGGCCGAAGTGATGTCGCGTGTTGCACT
>JAZBOH010000024.1:0-3078 GCA_036351055.1 Lysobacterales bacterium | reverse complement strand
GCTCCTTTGCCTGCGGCAAAACCGCACCTTTCTCAAAAGCCTGTGCTCAACTACATTAAGGCGTTTGCTTCTGGCTGGCGCCAACCGCAAACATGGGGCGTTTCGTTTCCCTGCTCCCATCGCTGCGCGATGGAAGGCGGCTGCACGCACAGCGGCTTTCGGAACGCGCTCCTTTGCCTGCGGCAAAACCGCACCTTTCTCAAAAGCCTGTGCTCAACTACATTAAGGCGTTTGCTTCTGGCTGCACGCGCGACGGTCTCCGTAAGGCGCTTCTTTGCCTGCGGCAAAACCGCACCTTACTCCGGAGCCTGCGCTAACTGCAAACACGGAGAGTTTCACGAGCTACGGCATTCTGTCTCGCCCGTATCGACCGTCAGGCCGTGCGTATCACGGTATGTGGTCAGGGCCCGGGTTCAGGCGGTAGCAGGCGGCCCACAGGCCGACCAGGAACCAGACCAGGGACGAGGTATAGGTTCCGTAGATGGCGAAGTGCGAGTTTACCGGGAACAGGATCAGGAACACGGCGAGCGCAAAGGGGAATGCATCCTGCCTTTCGGCCGGGCTGACCTTCGAGCGGTGTTTCCACAGGAAAAACAGCGCCAGGACGAGGCCGGCGAGTCCGATGGTGCCGGTATCCGACATCACCTCCAGGACCAGGTTGTGGGCGTGGTAAGCGCCGGAAACCCCGCCGGATTTGCGGATATGCACATCATCCGGCTGTGCGTACACCATGTATGCCTTGGGGAACGCGCGCACCCCCACGCCGTTGATGGGATGTTCCGTGTACATCTTCAAAGCGGCCTGGAATATGGGCACCCGCTCCATCGACGAGGCGTCCAGAGCCGGGTTGTCGCCGCTGGTAAAGGCCCGCGTGATATCCAGCCGTTCCTGGAACAGGGGGGAGGCGAAATAACTGAAGGCAAGCACAAATAGGGCCAGGACCGGGATGGTCAGAATGGTCTTCCGCAGTTCGCGGTTTTCGCGTTTCATCATCAGCAACATGTAGGTGGCCAGTACCAGGGCCATGGTCAGCCAGCCCGCTCGCATTCCGGCGATCATCACCGCACCCAGGATCAAGGCAAACGAAAAAGCCCATGCCAGGGGGCGCCACTGCCTTCGTGCGTGTTCCAGAACCAGGGGCGACAGCATGGCCAGGGTCGGACCGAAAAACTGGTAGTTCTTGGTAAACATCGCATTCAAACGGTCCGGGTGCATGGCAATACCGAACAGGTCGCGGCCCATGAACAATTGCACGAAGGCGTCGAATGCCCAGAAAAGCAACAGCCAGGCGGTCCAGCGCAGTACACGCTCACGCGCCGAGGGCGGGTTCAGCAATACCGCCATGGCAAGGGCGGCAGCCAGGTAGCGTAAAGCGGCCAGGCTGGATGACCAACTCTTCGCGGCATACATGGAGTCAAAACTGGAGAGCAGTACCGGAATCCAGAAGCACAGGAACAGCGGCAATACAAAGCTTGCCGCGGAGCGGATGGTTGCCCGACCCTCGGCGGAACGCGCGACAAAGGCCAGGGAAATCGCAAATACCGAGAGCGGGATTTCAGAAAGGCGCGGAAACGGCAACAGCGCGATGAAAGAAACGGCCAGCCAACTGGCCCAGTCTGATTGCAGTCTCCTGATAAACAGCTTCATGACGCTTTTTCCTGGATAAGGGACTGGTAGACGTCCATCGTTTTCTGCATGGATTCCTGCAGACCAAATGCGGTACCTGGCGGCACTTGCGGCTTTTGTGCCAGGAAAGACAGGCTGCGTCGCAGGAGTTCCCCGCGATTTCCGGGTTGCACGGCGCCTTCAGGGAACAGGGCGGCCAGGGTTTCCCTGACACCGCCGTGGTTCCAGCCGATCACCGGAACACCGAGATGAAGCGCTTCCGGCACCGTGCGGCCAAATGCCTCGGGTGGGTCGGCACACAGGCTGTAGACAATTTCCGAGGTGGCCATCCAGTCGCGCATGTCGGTCCTGGCCCCGGTAAAGGTTATCCGGTCCAGCGTGCCATAACGTTCCGCCAGCCCCTCGAGCTCATCACGGTAACGGGAACCGGGTCGTGCGTCACCCACGATTATGCCGTGAACATCGGGGACTTCCCCGGCCAGGAGAGATACCAGTTCGATAAAATCGGCGTGCCCCTTGTAACGGGACATGCGGCCGGGAAGGCAGACCAGGCGCTTGCCAGCCAGCTCCGGAAACGCTTCGAACGCCTTTCTGGTCCAGTCAGGATCGGGGCGATAGCCGTGGGGAAAAGCCTGGTGGCTGATACCACCGTGAATCGTGACGATTCTTACCGGATCCGTTGCCGGGTAATTGTGCAATGTGTAGTTGCGGATATGGTCGGAAACCGCTATGACACGGTCCCCGCCCGCCATCACGGCGCTATAGCGGCTGACCGAGTACTGGCCGTGCATGCTGGTGATATACACCGGGCGCAAACAAGACTCAAGCTTACGCATGGCCAGGTGGCAGATCCATGCGGGCAGACGCGAATGCACGTGCAAAACATCAGGTCGTTGCTGGGTCAACCAGTCGCGTAGCCGCGCGCCGAAGCGCAGGGTGGAAAGGCGTTTGCGCCCGATAGGCCAGTCCAGGTGTTCGGCTCCACAGGCCCGGACCCTGGGCCCAAGCGGGCCGTCTGCGGCAATAACCGTGACACGGTGACCCTGTGCGACGGCATATTCCGCCAACTCGACAGCAACCAGCTCAGATCCACCCAGGTTGAGTGAAACAAGGGCCTGGACGATATGCACGAATCCGGGCCGGAATCAATCGACCAGGCGGTAGACGGAACTGCAATAGGGGCAGGTCGCGCTGCCGGTCTCCTCAATGGGCAAGTAAACCCGGGGGTGTGAATTCCACAGCTTCTGTTCCGGTGTTGGGCAGGACAGTGGCAGATCCTGCCGGCTCACTTTGTATTCGCGCGCTTCGGACGCATTTTCAAGGCGGGCATCCGTTGCATCGGTGGGATGGGTCACTGTGTTTGCTCCATGTACATTGTTGTCGGTTGACGCCATATTTTAAGGCACCGGCGGGCGATTATGAACGCTTATTGCTGAAGCTCCAATGAACGGC
>JAZBOH010000023.1:0-4129 GCA_036351055.1 Lysobacterales bacterium | reverse complement strand
CTTGGATTCAGAAGAGGTAAGCCCAGCCCACGCCGATGCTGTTGAGATCGGCGCCCGTGTCGTTCTGGGTGCGGGTGCCCAGCCAGTAGAACTTGAGTCCCTGTTGCCGATTGATCGGCACACCGAAACTCACCGCCAGCAACCAGTTGTCCACCGACAGGTTCTTGTTCACGCCGTTGACCACCGCGTCGTAGCCGTTGCCGTAGGCAGTGCTGACCGACGCCCAGAGGCCGGGGCGGAAGGTGTAGATGGCGTGCCCCTGCAAGGCCCACAGCTCGTCGTTCTCGAGTTTTTGGCCGCCGAAGAATTCGTCGTTGTCGGTGTAGAAAAACATGGAACCCGTCAGTTCCCAGGTCCACTTGCCGCGCGTATGCGTCACACCGAGCTGGGGACGGATCACCCAGCGGTTCGCCCCGAGGTTGATGAGCCGGTCCGGGTAGTAGTCGCCCCAGGGCACGGTCACGCTGACGGCTGTCCCGATCACGGTATTGGATTCTGGTTCGCTGGCGAATTCCTGCAACGTCCGTGCGGGCGCGCCGTACAGCAGCACCGAAAGGCGCAGGCGCGGGTCGGCGAAGCCGCGGCGCCGCGTGCTGGCCGGCTCGCCGGAGAGCAGCCCCGACCAGCGTCCCATAGCGTAGGGCACCGTTACGTCGAGGCGCGCGGACTTTCCGGCCAGACCGAAAGATCGTACGTACGAGAGGCCGGCCCCGTAGACCTCGGTCTCCACGTCCTGGAGTTCCAGCACCGGGTCGAAGTAGATGTCACCCGACGTGAAGTTGGTACCGACGCCGATCACATTCATGCCGGTCGGCATGGGGGTCCAGCGGCGTGGCTCGATGTCTTGCGCGCACGCGTGCGAAGAGAGGAAAAGCAAGGCCAGCAGCGCAAGGAGTCGTACAGGGGATTGTTTCAGAGTCATTTGGATACGGATTCCATGCGCCGGTTAATGATCTGAAGCTATTTTTGCACAAGACTGGGTGCGTTCTCACCTGCTGGCGGCGGCAGATTCAATCGCATGTGAATTCGGCGCCCCCGAGCGGCCGGCAGAAATCGGACCAGGTGTATTCGCGCCAGTATTCGACCAGACCGAGCTCGTCTATCATCCCCCTGGTCGCTGGATCGTTGCGGATCGGCGCGAACAGGGGATACCACAACCACCAGTCCTGGTTTGCCCGCAGCAATGCGTTCAGGGCGAGCTGATTGTCGCCGTGGTAGGCGGCCCAGATGGCGATGTGATGGTCGTGCACGTCTTCGTACGGCTGGTCGAATGCCTGACGCAGGAAGGTCAGGGCCGCCAGCGGGTCGTCGAGATGTTCTTCCATGGCCCGGTAGAACCGGAGCATTCCGCGCTCGTGGAACTCCTGGGCCCTGATCAACCATTTTCTGATGACCGGGAGATTGCCACCCACGAGCGCGGCCTGCAGTCCTTCACTGCTGCCGATACTGCGGAGCACGTCATCGGTACCCCAGGCGCGATCGAACATGGCGAGCGCCTCGTCGGGCCGGTCATTTTGCAGCAGGGACCAGCCGAGCATGCGCATGAAGTGCGCGAACTGGTTGGGATCCAGCAATTGGGCCCGTTCAAGGGCTTGCCGGGCCTCGCGGGCGCGCCCGACATGGCTCAGGAATATACCGACCCGGAACAACAAGCCGGGGTGGGAAACGGATTCAAGCGGTCCGAGTCGCTGGATCATGCGATCGGCCTGGCCGTACTGTCGGCTATCGGTATACAACTGGATCAGCAAGTTCAGCCCTTCGAGCGAGTCCGGGGCCAGTTCGAAATGCCGATCCAGGGCGCTTTCACTGAGCTGTTGCCAATTCCGGTGCAGGATATCGTCGATCCTGGCGTAGGCCATGCTGTAGATGAACGAGGCCCACAGCCATGCCTGGGCGTAGTTGGCGTCTCGCCCTGTGGCGGTTTCAATTTCACGAACGGCTTCCACCCAGGACTCCCGGGTATCCTCCATAACCAACTGAATCGCCCGTTCCAAGCTCCAAAACGCCTCGACATCGGAAGGGCCTAACGGATCCAGACCCAGTTCGCCGACGTCGAGATTGATGCTGAGCGCATGCGCCACGCCCTCGGCGATGAGTTCCTGCATGTCCAGGAATTCCTGTAGTCTTGCCCCCCATTCGTAAGACCACCAAATCTCGCCGCTGCCCACTTCGACCAGGCGGGTAGTGATGCGGACGTCCTCCTCGACTCGGAACACACTACCCTCAACGATGAAATCCACGCCGAGTTCGCGAGCGACGGCCTTCAGGTCGGCCTGCCCTTTTTCGAGCGTAAACGACATGGCTTTGCCGGGCACTTCGAGGCCCTCGAGGCGGGACAGGCGGTTGATCAATTGCTCGGTCAGCGATTCCGCGATCCATCCCTGCTGCTGGTCGGGGCTGACATCGGTAAAAGGAAGTACGGCCAGGGAGGTTTCGGGCCCGTGGGAACGGTCCACGGCTTTGTCGACCGGCCCGACAAGCTGCCAGCCCAGCATCGCGACCAGCACGACCAGGATGCCGGCGAGCAGACCGGTCCTGGCTTTTTTTGCCCTGGCCAGCCCGGCAATCGTCGATCCCGCCACCTTCGAAGCAGCTTTGTCCTCGATCGCTTCCACGGCGGGGATGAGCCGGAATCCGACCTTGGGAATGGTTTCGACCACCTGCGGATTCTTCGCGGAATCGTCAAAGGCATGCCGCAGTTCCACGACGCACTGGGTCAGTGCCGCATCGGAAACGACCTGGCCCGGCCAGACTTTGTCGAAAATGTGATCCCGCGTCACGACGGCGCCGCCAGACCCGGCGAGGCAGTTCAGGACCGCCATGACCTTTGGTTTCAGGTGTACGACCTGGCCGGCGTGCTCGATGCTGCCGCGCTGTGGCCGGACCAGCCAATCGCCGAGGCGATAGTCGTTTTCCACCTGCGAACTCCCCAGGGAAACAGGGTGTGAAACCATTTTACGTCATTTTCTCATAGCCCTCCTGAACAGTACAAAATTTAATGAATTCAATGGTATGGCATTTTTCTTTGATTTTGCTGCGGTTTTGGTTGGGACAGCCTGCAGCCCTCCGGCATACAAGAAGGGCGAACCCGAAGAGCCAAGGAGACGAACCATGAAACGCATCACCATCCTGTTCCTGATGACATTGGGCGCCGCATTCGCCTGCCAGGCATGCTGGGCCCAGGGATTGCCCTCCAACTTCCAGATGTCCGTGGTGCTCGACCGCGCCCACGGTGACGTCGTCGCTCGAGGCCAATACAATCGGGCCATCCTGCGCATCAGCCCGCATTCCACCCGCTTTCCCTACGCAAGCGCCACCAACCTCTGCGTCGCCCACACCATGGTCGGCCAGTTCAAAAACGCCGAATACTACTGCGACAAGGCCCTTGAGGAAGCCGAAAAGGCTGCCGCCAAGGGCCGCGAGAAAAGCCGCGACTATACCGCCGAATGGGCTCTGGCCTATTCCAACCGCGGGGTGCTCCGCGCAAGGCGGGGAGACAATGAGGGCGCTTCGGAAGATTTCCGGATGGCCATCGAAAAACAGTCCGCATCAGAACTGCCGATCCATAACATGGCACTCCTGAGCCAGTCGAGCTCTGATGTCATCGCCCAGTTGGAAGAGGAGAATGAGGAATAACCCGGGAAACTGGGGGATCGGGCATGCGCCGGTTATGTACCGGCGCGTGTTCCTTTTTTGAGTGCACAACCTATACTGAATTTAACCGTTGAGGGAGTAATGACATGAGGAGTCAAAGCTTTTCCCTTCGGCCCTTTCTCGTGCACGTCCTGTGCGCCGGGATGGCATCATGCCTCGTTTTTTCCAGTCCCGACACTCTTGCCCAGAATGATCCCAAAGAAGAGCCCGTCGAAGAACCAAAGGAAATGGAAATAGTCATCGTGACGGGCACACGTATCAAGCGAATCGACCTTGAAGGCCTTTTGCCGATCACGGTCATCGATAGGGAGATGATCGAGCAGTCAGGAAAGAGTTCGCTGCCCGATTATGTGCGAAGCCTGAGTTTCAATGCACATGGGTCTTACCGCTCACAGGCCGATGGAAGCGCGCAGGGTTCCGCGCAGATAAGCCTGCGGGGGCTGGGGGCGAACCGCTCCCTGGTCTTGATCGATGG
>JAZBOH010000022.1:0-2209 GCA_036351055.1 Lysobacterales bacterium | reverse complement strand
GGCCAGGGCGCGGCGCACCGACTCTTCCGTGGGCGTGGTGATGGCCTCGTCGAAAGCGTTGGTGTGCAGGCTCTGGGCGTTGTCGTAGATGGCGCACAGGGCTTGCAGGGTGGTACGGATATCATTGAACTGGATGTCCTGGCTGTGCAGACTGCGTCCCGATGTCTGGATATGGTACTTGAGCATCTGGCTGCGCAGCGATGCCCCGTATTTTTCGCGCAGGGCCACGGACCAGATGCGGCGGGCAACCCGGCCGATGACCGTGAACTCCGGATCCATTCCGTTTGAGAAGAAAAAGGAGAGGTTGGGCGCAAAGCTGTCCAGGGGCATTCCGCGGGACAGGTAGTACTCCAGGTAGGTGAAGCCGTTGGACAGGGTGAATGCCAGCTGGCTGATGGGGTTGGCCCCGGCTTCGGCGATGTGATAGCCGGAAATGGAAACCGAGTAGAAATTGCGCACATTTTTTTCGATGAAGTACTCCTGGATATCGCCCATCATCTTGAGGGCAAAATCGATGGAGAAGATGCAGGTGTTCTGGCCCTGGTCTTCCTTGAGGATGTCCGCCTGCACGGTGCCGCGAACGTTTTCCAGCACCATGGTCTTGATGCGGTTGTATTCCTCGGCCAATGGCTGACGGCCCTTTTCCTCAATATATTTGTCCACCTGCTGATCGATTGCTGCATTGAGGAACATGGCCAGCATGATGGGCGCCGGACCGTTGATGGTCATGGAAACCGAGGTGGATGGTGCGCACAGCTCGAACCCGCCGTAGAGCACCTTTACGTCGTCCAGGGTGCAGACGCTCACCCCGGAATTGCCGACTTTGCCGTAGATGTCCGGACGGCGGTCAGGGTCGTAGCCATACAGCGTGACCGAGTCGAAGGCGGTGGAGAGGCGTTTGGCCTCGCTGTTGGCCGACAGCATCTTGAACCGGCGGTTGGTGCGCGCCGGGTCGCCTTCGCCGGCGAACATGCGCGTGGGATCCTCCCCCATCCGTTTCATGGGGAAGACGCCGGCGGTGAAGGGGAAGTAACCGGGCAGGTTCTCACGGCGAAGCCAGCTGTATATTTCGCCGGGATCCTTGAATCGGGGCAGGGAAATCTTGGGGATCTTCTGGTGCGAGAGGGACTCGGTGTATAAGGGGACGCGGATTTCCTTTCCGCGTACGGTATATACCAGTTCATCCCCGGAATAGGCGGCCTGGGTGGTCTCCCATTCTTTGACCATCTTTTCGGTGTCGCCGTCCAGAGCCTCGCGCGCCCTGGCTATTTCAGCTTTAAGCCGTTCCAGCAGGGCGGCTTTGTCCCCCTCCAGACCGTTTCCGTCGACTATTCTGGCAGTTTTTTCCAGGTGCCACACCCGTCGCATGGCTTCCGCCTGGCTTTCGGTTTCCCGGTGGTAGGTTCTGACCGTTTCGGCGATTTCCGCCAGGTAGCGGGTGCGTTCCGGCGGGATGATGATGGTCTTGGAGGTGGATTGCTTGGTGTCGGGCCGGGGCAGGCTGGATTCAAAGGCCACGCCGGTCTTCGCTTTGATCGTATCCAGCAGGGCGTGGTAAAGGGCAGTGACGCCGTCGTCATTGAATTTGGAGGCGATGGTGCCGAATACCGGCATGTCCTCCGGCGGGCGATCGAAGATCATGCGGTTGCGCTGAACCTGTTTGCGTACGTCGCGCACCGCATCCTCGCCCCCGCGTTTTTCGAACTTGTTGACCACCACGATGTCGGCGAAATCGAGCATGTCGATTTTTTCCAACTGCGAAGCGGCGCCGAAGTCGCTGGTCATGACATACATGGACAGGTCCACCAGGTCGATGATGTGCGAGTCCCCCTGGCCGATGCCGGCGGTTTCGGCGATGACCAGGTCGTAGCCGCCCGCCTTGACCACATCCAGCACCTCTTCCAGGGCATCGGGGATCTCGGTATGGGAGCGGCGTGTGGCGATGGATCGCATATAGACGCGGGGGCTGTCGATGGCGTTCATGCGGATGCGGTCACCCAGCAGGGCGCCGCCTGTTTTTCTCCTGGACGGGTCGGCGCTGATGATGGCGATGCGGATGTCTTTCAGGTCGTGAAGCATGCGCAGGATCAGTTCGTCGGTAAGGGATGATTTGCCGGCACCGCCGGTGCCGGTGATGCCGACCACCGGCACCTTCCGGTCACCGATTTTTTCTTTGAGTGCCTGTCTGAATCTGGCTAGGTGGCCGTTC
>JAZBOH010000021.1:0-2113 GCA_036351055.1 Lysobacterales bacterium | reverse complement strand
TCTGTCCGCCAGATAACTGATCAGGGTATTTGTGCAGGTGATCGCCCAGTCCGACCCTTTCCAACACGGTCTTGATGCGCTCCTTGCCCTCGCTGCCTTTGACTTTGTTCAGTTGCAGCGCCATCTTGACGTTCTGGCTAATGGTCAGGCTGTCCAGCAGGTTGTGAGACTGAAAGATGAAGCCTATCTGGCGACGGACCTTCATTTGCGTGCGTCGTTTGGCCGCTTTCAATTCCTGCCCCAATACCCTTACGCTACCCTCCTGGGCAGAACGTAGGGCACCCATCATGGTCAGCAGCGTCGTTTTACCGGATCCGGAGGGTCCGGTAAGAATAATAATCTCGCCAGGGTTGACGCTGGTGCTGATATTAAACAGGATCTGTTTTTTAAGTGCGCCCTTACCATAGGTATAGGACACATTCTCCAGGACAATAGGCGCTTCGGTTGCTTCTCCAGACATCAAAATACCTCGGCGGGGTCAATGCCGCTCAGCTTGCGTAGTGCCAGCAGGCCCGAACCCGCACACATGGCTACGGTGAGACCAAATATCTGCAGGGCGCTTTCCGGTGTCATTTCCAGCGGCAGCCCGGTTGCTGCCGAGGCCTGCCCGAACACCAGGATTGATAGCCCCAGGCCGGGCAGGAAACCCAGCACTGCCAGGATCACCGCTTCTTGCAGTACCACGTTTCGCAGGTAGCCCGGGCTGTAGCCCATAGCCTGCAATGTGGCGTATTCCTTGATGTGGTCCTGCACATCAGCGAACAGTATCTGGTAGACAATAATAAGGCCGACCACCACGCCGATGATGGCACCGAATGCAAAGATGTAACCAATGGGGGTGGTGCTGTTCCAGTGCTCGACTTCCATGGCTTTAAATGTTTCCGGCGTCAGCACCAGTACGTCGCCGGGTATCGCGGCAATGATGCGTTCTCGCACCTGGTCCGGGTCCTGTCCCGCATCCAGGTGAATCAATCCCATGGTGATGGAGGACTTTTTCTGCTTGGGGAACATGCGCAGAAAGTTCAGGTCGGAGGTGATGATGCCGCCATCCAGCCCGAAGGACGTGCCTATGCCATAGAGGTCGGTAACAAAGATTTCCCGGTCGTTTACCTCGGTCCTGACGGACTTTCCGGATTGCAGCATGTCGGCGACCGGGCCGTATTCCTTGCGCCCCAGTTTATCGAAGATGACCTGGTCCGGTATTGTTATCTGTGCCAGGGCCTCCTGGTTGAGTATGCGGGAAAAGCCAGAGTCAGAAGGGTCGAACGCGACCACAAAAATCCGCCGGGCACTGCTGCGATCAGCCGGGTTTCTCCAGCTTCCAAGTTGTGAATAGACCGGTGAGACATCACTTACGCCCGCCACGCCCTGGGCCTGGTACAGGCGGCTGCGAGGAAAATCTTTCGCCGCTATCAGGTAGTCGGTTTTAGGGCTCATCATCACCAGGTCGTAATCCATGGCGTCGTGATAGCGCACCGCGCTGACAAACAGCGCTTCGCGAAATTCCAGTTGTACACAAATAAGCACCACCGCGAAGGTAATCCCCAGCATGGCGGACAGGGTGCGCAGTTTCTGGTGTTTGAGCTGTAACCAGCCTAAAGGGAGAGAGCCGAACATCAGATTTGGATCTCAACTTCCACCTGCATGTTGGTGTACCCGGACACGGCCTCGCCATTGTCCAATTTGATATATACCTCCACCACACGGGCATCCGTTTTGGCGATAGGGTCGGTGCCCAGGATATCCAGTCGACCCACCTTGAGGGAAATCCTGTCCACCGTCCCGGTGAGCGGTTCCGCAACGGCTCCCACCCTGACGGTGGCCGCCTGGCCCTTCTCGATCAGGGCAATATCCGTTTCGTAGATTTCCGCCACCACGTACATCCTGTCGGTCCGCCCCAGTTCGAGAATGCCCTCGGGACCAACACGTTCACCGGGGTGGGCGTGAATCTCGAGTATCTGTGCACGCATGGGGGAGCGCACCACAGCCAGGTCACGTCGCGCCTCGGCAGCGGCGACATCCGCCTTGGCGACATCGAGGCTCATGATAGCCTGGTCAAGTTTCATCAGGCTGGTCGCCGAAGTGAGGGACAGGTTTTTTTGCCGTTTCAGTT
>JAZBOH010000020.1:0-3545 GCA_036351055.1 Lysobacterales bacterium | reverse complement strand
TCCCTGCAAACGGGCTACGAGTTCGCCATACTCGGTTTCCAGCAGCAGGACCAGGGACCGCGGTACTACCGCTGGCCCGCGGACGGCGGCCTGGCGGCCATGAACAGCCGCAACCGGGCCGGGGCCAAGGCCTTCCTGCGCGATATCTCCGGAAAATTTGAAGGGTCGTCCTCGGTTTTGAGCGCGTTCGAGGAGGCTTACAAAAGCGAAGCGGGCGCCATTATCCTGGTCAGTGACGGATTGCCCAACCCCAGTTTCAACAACGGCCTGGCGTCCGGCCAACTGGTTCGTGCCATCACGGTCGCCAACCGGCGCGCACAGGAAGTCCATGCTGTCACGGTTGGCGACTACTTCAAGTACAAGGGCACAGTGGAATTCATGGAATCGCTGGCGCGCGCCAATGGCGGCGGATTCCTGGCGTTATCAGAGTAAGAACTCGAACTCGGCATCGGCGATGCGTATGCGGTCGCCCTTCCTCAGTTCTGTTACCGCGGTGACCGGTTCACCAGCGAGCAGCACCGGGCTTTCAGCGTTGCCGGGGTGTACGTAGAACTTGCCGGTGCCAGGATCATGGCTGAGGATGCCGGACCGGCCGGTTTCAGTGCTTTCGACCGGCGGTTCCGTCGCTGTAACCTGGGTTTCAGGTTCGGCTTCGCTTGCCTCGGCATGGAACCCTGCGGGACCGGCGAGGTCGATGGTTTCAGGTTCGTCGCCCGGCACGAAACGCCTGGCAAGCGGACTGGGACTGTCATGGCCGCTGCCACCACCGCGGCCGCGCATCGAGGGATTGTCGTTTCCCGGCCTTGCAGCCGGTTTGTTTTTACGGAATATCATCTGGCCATACCTGGTAAAAATACAATGTATCATAGCGGCGTGAACGAAAAAGACAGCAAAAGTATTGGCCGCTCGGCCGCCTGCGACCTTCAACTGGAGCACGACTCCGTGTCACGGCGGCATGCCACCGTGCAAGTCACTGAAGAAGGCTACCTGGCCGTTCAGGACAATGAATCCAGCAACGGCTGTTTCCTGCATCGCCAGGGCCGTTGGGTCCGCGTGAAACGTGTTGTCCTGGGCACCCAGGACCGGGTTCGTTTCGGCGAAAAAGAAGTAAAGCTGGAAAGCCTGGTCGAACTGTTTGGCAATCGCTCGAAGGTCCGCCTGCGTGAAGGCTACTCGGTACGCGGCAAACCCTTGCTGTTCGACGAATACCCGGGAGAACTGCCCAAACCCCGGGTCGTGCTGGAAAACCCGCGCCGCAACCCGGTCACCGGGAATATCGAGGAATACCGACAGGATTGACCCTATACCATGAGAATCATCACCCTCATCGTCAGCCTGCTCACCGCCATCGTGGTGATCGCGCTGCTCACGAAATTATTGCCTCCAACAGCGGCTGCCATCCTGCTCGACATCAACCGCAGCACGTTCCCCTTCACCGTGCAGAACATCCTGTGGCTGGCCTTTTTTGTCGGGCTGGGCGAACTGTCCATTCGCTGGCGTGCGGGCCGGCTGGAGGCAAGCCAGATCGAGCGCGGCTACCTGCCCGAGGACGAAGAAACGGTACTGCGGCCGGGCGAAGACCTGACGCCGATCTACCAGAAGGTCCGCGCCAGCAAGTACCGTGAAACCTGCTTTGTTCCCCGCCTGATCGAACGTTGCGTGCTCGGCTTCAACATCAGCCATTCCGCCGACCAGACCAACTCCCTGCTCAATTCCAGCCTGGAGTTGTACCTGCATGAAATCGACCTGCGTTACAACATGATCCGCTACATTACCTGGCTGATACCTTCGCTGGGCTTCATCGGCACGGTGATCGGCATCATGCTGGCGCTCAACTATGCCGGCGACCGCGCAAACGTGGAAAGCGCCGACATGCTTTACCAGGTGACCGAACGGCTCGGCGTAGCCTTTTCCACTACTTTGTTGGCCCTGGTCATGGCCGCCATCCTGGTCTTTATCCAGAACATGGTGGAAAGCAAAGAGGAAAATGCGCTGAACAGGGCCGGGCAATACTGCCTGGACAACCTGATCAACCGCCTGTACTCGCCCTGACGGTTGCCAAGCGATGAGAATTGCCCGGCTATACACTTTCTGCCTGAGCCTGCTCCTGGTTGTGCCCTGCGCGGCACAGACCGTCGACTCGACCGAAGACGCCTTCGCCGTTTCGCAGGGTGCGGCCGTGCCGCCCTACGTGGTACCGGTTTTACGGCTGGTTTCCAAGACCCACGTTGAGCCGACGACCGGCATCGTGTTGTCGGACTCCGGGCTGGTCCTGGTGCCGGAAGGCTTTGCCTCGGCAGGCGACGAGATCGTTGTCCTGGATGGCGGCACGGATATCGTCGCTAATGGCCGCACCGCCAGTATCGAGGCCAATTTCCCGATGGATGGTCTCCAGGTTCTCAACGTCTATGGCTTGCGGCGCAACGCGGCGCCGTTTGCCGACTCGGAACTGGAGGACGGCGACGAGGTGCGCTTGACCGCCTTTCCCCCGGCAGAACAGATTGCTGAAGGCGCCGAACCACTCGATATCATGACCACGGTGACCGTTTTCGGCGAGAGCAGAAATCCGGCTGTATCTGGTGAAACGCCGCTTCCCAATGTCACCGGCCCATTGCTGGATGAGTGCGGCAACGTGGCTGCCTTCAGTATCGCCCGCGACGTGCAGTCCATGGAGACCTCCCCCGGCACGCGCTACCAGTGGCGTACCACTCTGCTCGGAGTCATCGAAAGGCTGGGTATCCGGCCGGGTCCGTCCGCCTGCATCGAGGCGGTGCCGGCGGCCGAAGTCCTGCCTGAAGAAGAACCTGTCCTGCCGGTCGAAGAAGAAGTCATTCCGGCACCCGTTGTCGAAGAGCCCCAACCGGCACCCGCCGACGAAGAAACTGAAGAAGAAACCATCGAAGAGCCCGAACCGGAATTCCAGGAAGCCCTGGAAGTGGATATTCTTCCACCCATCGAAACCATCGAAGAGCCGCTTGAAGAACAGGCCCCTGAAGAAGAACCGGCCAGCGGCTGGCTGTGGCTGCTGTTCGCCGCCTTGCTGATCGCCGCCGGATTCGGGCTGCACCGCTGGCGCCAGGCCCTGGGACGCCAGGTGGACGAAGAAAATGCCGCGCCGCCTCCCCTGCCCCCCGGGGACCCGGAAGAGGACGTAGCGGTATTCCAGCAGCCACCCATGGACAGCCTGCTGGTGCTCAACGGCAGGATGGGCGACGGCTCGGAGTTCGAGGTTTCCTGTCCGGTCAGCAGCCAGGCGGTCAACGTGGTGATCGGCCGGGGCACGACCGACCTGCAGATCCAGAGCCCCGCGGTCAGCCGCCAACACGCTGCGCTCAATGGCACGGCTGGCGCACTGACCGTCACCGACCTGGGTTCGAACAATGGCACCTCCATCAACGGCGTACCCTGCCTGGAGGGCGAGATCATGTACGTGGAAACGGGCGACACGCTGATGCTCGGCGATACCCGCTTCACGGTCGAACTGAGACCGGCCGCCGGGGACAATAGCGGATGAGCGACGCGTTGACGCTCGCTCCCGGAACCCG
>JAZBOH010000019.1:0-2086 GCA_036351055.1 Lysobacterales bacterium | reverse complement strand
CGCGCTGCTGGGCATGGGTGCCCCGGAGCAAATGCTGAACGCGGCGGGCTTTTCCGACTCACCGCACCTGTTCTACTCCGGCTACGACACCCGCCCGGGCAAGGATGGGGAATGGTTCCAGCTGTTCCAGATTGGTTTTGGCGGTATTCCCGGGCGTCCCGTTGGCGACGGCCCCGACGGCCACTCCCTGTGGCCCGGCTTCACGAACGTACCCAACGAGTTTATCGAGGCGTATTTTCCCCTGCGCATCGAGCAGTATGAAACCATTCCCGATTCCGGCGGCGCCGGGCTGCATCGCGGTGGCAACGGCCTGAGTGTGGCCTACCGCTTCCTCGCTGACGGCACCATCTCCGTGCACGACGAGCGCTGGCTGACCTATCCCTGGGGCGTGCGCGGCGGCGATCCGGGCATGCGTTCCACCAAGCGCCTCGTGCGCACCGATGGCAGCTCCGAGTGGCTGCCCTCCAAGGCCGAAGGTATCAAGGTAAAGGTCGGTGACTTGCTCTATTTCAACACCTGGGGCGGTGGTGGTTGGGGCGATCCCACGGAGCGTGATGCGGCCCTGGTGGCCGGCGACGTGGCCAGCGGCCTGGTCAGCCAGGAAGGCGCGGCCCGTTATGGCGTGGTGATCAACGATGACCAGAGCGTTGACAGGGATGCCACGGAAGCGCTCCGGGCGAAAATGCGTGAGGAGCGCGGCGAGGTTGAGTTGTTCAACTTTGGCGGCACCATCGATGAGATCAAGGCACGCTGCAAGGAAGAGACCCACCTGGAGCCGCCGTCGACCCCGTCCTTCGCCAGGGCCGGCGGCTGAGCGCCATTCATGGGCGATCTCCAACGCCAGTCACAGGGTCTGGGTCAACGCCCGGCCCTCGTGCTGGTGGATATGATCAACGGCTTTACGGATCCTGCATGCCCGCTTGGTAGCGACGCCGATGGCGTCGTGGCTGCCTGTGAATCCCTGCTCAGTGTTTTTCGAGAAGCGGGTTTGCCGGTGTTTTTTACCACCGTGGTGTACCACGACGATGCGCAGGCCAGCGTTTTCAGGGCGCGCTTGCCGGCACTCAATGTGCTCCAGCCAGGCAGTCACTGGGTAGCGATCGACCCGCGCCTGGAGCCGCTTCCCGATGAGGAAGTCATTGAAAAACAATGGGCCAGCGGCTTTTTTAAAACACCACTTGACACGCGCTTGACGGCCGCAGGGGCAGACTCGCTCGTGGTCACCGGCCTCACCACCAGTGGATGCGTACGTGCAACCGCTGTAGACGGGCTGCAAAATAACTACCCCGTGGTGGTTCCGCGCGAAGCGGTCGGTGACCGAAATGAATTGGCGCACGAGGCCAACCTGTTCGACATGGATGCGAAGTATGTCGATGTTGTGAGCCTGGAAGCAGTGCTCCGTCAACTAAAAAGCATTAATACATAATGCTAAAAAACCCGGGTCCGAGACGGTCGGGAACAAAACCGTCCAAGGCCCTAAGCGAGGAGAAATCATGAAGCGTACAGTCCTGTATGCGGCAATTGCCGCAGGTTTTGGCGTATTTATTGCCCCCACCGGCCCGGCCCATGCCCAGTCCGAAGACGAAGAATCCAGCAGCTTTGTTGAAGAAATCGTCGTGACCGCCCGGCGTCGCGAAGAAAGCCTGCAGGATGTGCCCGGCACGGTCACCGCCCTGTCCCAGCAGACGCTGGAGAGTGCCGGCGTTGAGCGTGCAGAAGATTTTCTGCGCCTGACGCCCGGCGTATCGCTGGTAGACGCTGCCGAAGTGGGTGACACGCAGGTGAACATCCGCGGTATCAACGGTGCGCGTGATGCGGAAAACAGCTTCGCCTTCATCCTCGATGGCGTGTTGTACACCAACCCGGCGGCCTTTAACCGCGAATACACGGACCTGCAGCAGATCGAGGTGTTTAAGGGGCCTCAGGGCGCCATTTACGGGCGTAATGCGGCCGCTGGCGCGATTATTGTGACCACGGAAAAGCCGACCAACGAAACATCGGCCAACGCGCTGATCAGCCTGGCCCAGGATGACACCTACCTGTTCAAGGGCGGCATCGGCGGCGCCCTGATCCAGGACGAGCTCTT
>JAZBOH010000018.1:0-13333 GCA_036351055.1 Lysobacterales bacterium | reverse complement strand
CCTGCGGCGAAACCGGACTCGCTCCGTTGCCTGCGCCCCAGAGCGGCCCCGTGCGGAGCGCAAATGCGAGGGAAGTCGCGGAGCGGCCGCTGGCCATTCGCCCGGGCAGGGGATGGTTTCCCAGGCGGCGGGCCTCGGGATCACGGCTAAAGCCGCTCTCAAAATGGTTGCCAGGTACAGCCTGCCTCGTGTGGGTTCCTGGATCTTTTGCACCGCATTAACCGATTCTAGCCCTCTTACAGACATCCGTTCAGCATCAAATAGTTACCGTTCAGGGCCTAAGCCTTTGTCGTGCTTGACATTCGCTTTCCAAAACTCTATCGTGCACATTAGTGGGAAATTGTGGTAAATAGTGTAGGAGTGGTGGGAAAGCAGTGTACTTCGGTGAGACAGCCATCAACCTCGACGCCAAGGGGCGTCTGGCCATACCCATGCGCTACCGGGACTCGATCCAGCAAGCGTGTGAAGGCCGCATGGTGCTCACCTACAGTGCTTTCGATAACGGCGCCTTGTACCTCTACCCGGAAGAATTCTGGGAGCAGGTTCGCGACGACGTCATGAAACTGAGCACCTTCGATGCGCGCCACAGGAGCTTGCAAAGAAAACTGGTGGGGAGTGCCAGCGCCGTTGAACCCGATGCCAGTGGCCGGATTCAACTACCGCAGACGTTGCGGCAGGTAGCAGGACTGGAAAAGAAAGTCGTACTGCTTGGAATGGGCAAGCGCTTTGAGATCTGGAACGAAAATGTTCTGGCCACGAAGCGTATAGAGGAAGAAAGCAGCTTCGACGAGGCTGCATCAGAAGAAATGACCCACCTCGTGGTTTAAGGGTGGGGGCAAGAATGCCAGGAGTTTGAAACGGAGTAGATGAGCAACTTCCAACACCGGCCAGTGCTGTTAGAAGAGGCGGTGGAAGCGCTCAACATCCGGCCCGACGGGATTTACCTCGACGGCACTTTTGGCAGAGGGGGACATAGCAGGGCGATCCTGGCCTGCCTGTCCCAGCAAGGCTGCTTGTATGCCCTGGACAGGGACCCGGAGGCGGTTGCCGCGGGAAAGGAAGCGTTGGGAAGTGAATCCCGCTTTTCCATTGTCCAGGGAGACTTTGCAGATATGGAACGCTTCGTCCGTGAGTGGGGCGTCGAAGAAGGCCTGGATGGCATATTGCTCGACATAGGGGTCTCTTCACCACAACTGGACAATCCGGATCGGGGTTTCTCCTTCATGGGGGATGGTCCACTGGATATGCGTATGAACCCATTACAGGGTATTTCGGCCAATGAGTGGTTGGCGGAGGTGCCGGAACGGGAATTGACCCGCGTGTTATGGGAGTTCGGAGAGGAGCGCCACGCGCGCAGGATTGCCAGGAGCATCGTATTGGCCCGGCAGAAGCAGCGGCTTGAAACGACCGGTCAGTTGGCGAGATTGATCGAGGATACGGTAGGTCGCCGGGAAAAGAACAAGCATCCAGCGACACGATGCTTCCAGGCAATCCGGATATTTATAAATGATGAATTGGCTCAACTGGCCCGAGGGCTGGAAGAAGCGATCAACCTGTTGCGCCCGGGAGGAAGGCTGGTAGTTATCAGTTTTCATTCCCTCGAGGACCGCCTGGTCAAGCGGACGATACGAGAAGCCGCACGACCAGGACGGGTCCGCAGAAACATACCGCAACACCCGGATCACAAGCCATTGCTCAAGCCGATAGGCAGAGCCATTAAAGCCTCCGAGACCGAACTCTCCGTCAATCCCCGTGCACGAAGCGCCGTTATGAGGATTGCGGAGAAACTCGGTTGAACAGACAGCTCGTTTCCATATTGTTAGCACTGGCAGTTGCCGTCGTCAGCGCCCTGGGCGTTGTCTACACGCGCCATGAAAGCCGCCAGTACTCGGTGAAACTGGGCAAGCTCGAAAACCAGCGCGACGAATTCATCACCGAGTGGAGCCGCCTGCAACTGGAGCAGGCGGTACTGGCCGATGCCGGTACCGTCGAGCCCAAGGCCCGCGATTCGCTGGGCATGACGAACCCTGAAAAAACCGTGATCCTGGTGATCGACCCATGAGCGACGACCGCGTCAACACGGTACCGGTCGGAAGGCTTTACGGCTTCCTGCTCATCGTCCTGCTGTGTTCCATCGCCCTGGTTGCACGCGCCGTGAACCTGCAGATCCTGGACACGGAATACCTGCAGGACCAGGGTAATGACCGCTTCCTGCGCGATATCAGGATCGCCACGCCGCGCGGCAATATCCTCGATCGCAATGGCGAGCCGCTGGCGGTCAGCACGCCGGTGGATTCCATCGGTGCAGACCCCGGCAAACTGCTGGAGGAACCGGAAGGCATTCGTGAACTGGCCCGCGTACTCGGGGCCGACCCCGACGCAATGGAACGGCGGCTCACGCAGAAGTCGAAACAGCATTTCATCTGGATCAGGCGCCGCCTGCACCCCGCCATCGCCGACGAGGTTCGTGCGCTGGGGCTCCAGGGCATCGAGATCCGCAAGGAATACCGCCGCTTTTACCCGGCCGGCGAAGTGGCCTCCCACCTGGTTGGGTTTACCAACATCGACGACGTCGGACAAGAAGGGCTGGAATTGGCTTACAACGACTGGCTGCAGGGCGACCCCGGCGTTAAGCGGGTGATCCGTGACGGCGCCGGCCGTATCATAGAACATGTCGAAATCGTGCGCGAAGCCGAGCCCGGGCACGACCTCAAGTTGACCATAGACCGCCGCCTGCAGTACCTCGCATACCGAGAGCTTAAAAGCGCCGTGCGCAAGCATGGCGCGCTCTCGGGAAGCGTTGTCCTGCTGGACGTAGCGACGGGTGAAGTGCTCGCCATGGTGAACCACCCGTCCTACAACCCGAACAACCTCGAACAGATGAAACACGAAGGCCTGCGCAACCGCGCCATCACCGACGTGTTCGAACCCGGCTCCGTGATGAAGCCTTTCATGGTCGCGTCCGCGCTGGAAACCGGCCGCTGGACGCCGAGCACGCCGGTCGACGCCTCACCGGGCTGGATCAGCATCGGCCGCTTCACCGCCAAGGACCACCACAACTACGGCCCGATCGACGTTACCCGCCTGATTACCAAGTCTTCCAACGTGGCGGCCGTCAAGGTGGCACGCGACCTGGAACCCGAGCATATGTGGGATACCTACGACCGCTTCGGTTTCGGGGACGTCACCGGTACCGGCTTTCCCGGTGAATCGGCCGGCGTGCTGCGCAACTGGAAACGCTGGAAGCGAGTGGAGCAGGACACGCTGTCCTACGGTTACGGAATCTCGGTCACCGCCCTGCAGTTGGCGGAGGCATTCGCCGCGCTGGCAAACGATGGCGTACTGCGCCGCCCCAGCCTGATCATGGATGCGACCAACCCGCCCGAATCGATACTCGATCCGCTCTACGCCCGCCAGGTTTCGGCCATGCTCGAGACAGTTACCGGGCCGGAGGGAACCGGCAAAAAAGCCCGGGTAGCGAACTACCGCGTATCAGGCAAGACAGGCACATCGCGTAAATCCGGTTCGGGTGGTTACAAGGAACGCCGCTACATCGCCAGCTTTGCCGGTTTTGCGCCGTCCAGTGATCCGAAAATCGCCTGCGTCGCCATCGTCAACGACCCCTCCAACGGCGAGTACTTTGGCGGAGCCGTCGCGGGGCCGTTGTTCTCATCGGTGATGACGGGTGCGCTGCGCCTGATGAACGTGCCGCCGGACAATTACGAGGGCATGGTGGTCGACTCCTCGATGCCCGTCGCGGGAGCGGTCCAGTGAGGGCGCCGGTCAGCATCCCGGTTCTGCTCGAAGGCTGGGTGGATCATGCCCCGGGCGTGGCGGCCGACGGCCTGTGCCTGGACGCGGACCGCGTGGAACCCGGCCAGGCCTTCGTCGTCATCGCGGACGGGCGCCTGGATGGAATCGAAGACGCCAAGACCGCGGTTTCCCGTGGCGCCTGCGTCCTGATCCACGACCAGAATTTTGCCTTTCCACGGTTGGGTGTTCCGACCGTGGCCGTGCCGCATCTCGGACGGCGCTTGTCGGCGCTGGCCGCACGCTTTTACCGGCATCCGGTTGAGCAACTGGCGACGGCCGGCATCGCCGGCAGCAAAGGCAGAACATCGACCGCACATTACCTTGCCCAGTCCTGGCAGCGTGTGAACGGTGGCGCCGGCCTGGTCAGCGCTTCCGGCCAGGGTCCGTTCAGATCATTGAACGTCAGCGAAAACCTGCCGGCTGATCCTGTCGCCCTGCAAGGCGTCCTCTCCCACTGTATCGAGCACGGTGTTGAAATGCTGGCGATGGAGGTCTTGCCGCGGTTTGTCGAGCAGGGCTGGACCGACGATGTCGGTTTCGACGTGGCCGTATTTACCGGCATGCGCGATGGCCGCCGGGTGAAACACGATGCCCAGGCGTCCGAGCGGGAGGCCGTGCGCAGCCTGTTCAGCGAATGCTGTCCGCGATTCGCGGTGGTCAATCACGACGAGGCCGAAGGCAAGACCCTGACCCGCCTGATGGCGCATGGCACACAGGTCCTGACCTACGGAACCAACGGTTCGACCGAGTTGCATGGCTCGGTGCTCGATATGGACTCGGCGGGTATGTCGATCAGCATCTCCAGCCCCTGGGGCGGCGGTGAACTGAGGACGGGCCTGCTGGGCCGGCAAAACCTGTCTAACCTGTTGGCCACGGGCGGCACCCTGGCCCTGATGGGCATGCCCTGGAACCGGGTCATGCACCAGCTTGAAATCATGAGTGCGATCCCCGGGCAGATGAGTTGCATTGGCGGAGAACCGGGCCAGCCCGCGGCCGTCATCGACCATGCGCGGACGCCGGAAGAACTGGAAGAGGCGCTGCTCACCTTGCGCTCGCACCTGCACGGCCACCTGTTCTGCGTTCTGGGTAACAGCAGCTCCTGGCGCAAGGAAATGAGGAGGGTGGCGGAATCTTACGCCGACCGGGTATTCACGGCTTCCGTGGCCGGGCGCAGTGAGAGCATCCACCGGGCACTGCGCGAGAGTGGCCGGGGCGATATCGTCCTGTTTGCCGGCACCGGGCATGGTGACTGGCGGCGCGACGGCGAGGCCGCGATCCGCGAGTTGATGGAGGACGCCGCATGATACCGTTGCAGCTCTCGGAACTGGCCGCCGTGCTGGATTGCGCAACGCCGTCCCTCGAGCTGGAGATCGACGGAATCGTCACCGACAGCAGGAAGGCAAAGCCGGGAACCTTGTTTGCGGCCTTGCCGGGTGAGCGCTTCGACGGCCACGATTTTGCAGACACCGCGGTTACCCTCGGCGCCACGGCGCTGCTGGTCAGCAGACCGCTCGAAACTGGCGTGCCGCAGTTGATCGTGGATGACGTGTTGCTCGCACTGGGCAAAATAGCCGCGCTGCTTCGCGAACGGCTCGACCCCGTGGTGGTCGGCATCACCGGCAGCAACGGCAAGACCACGGTCAAGGAAATGGTTGCCTCGATTCTCAGCCTGGAGGGCGAGGTGCTGGCCACGCGCGGCAACTTCAACAACGAACTCGGCCTTCCGCTCACGCTGTTCGAGCTGGAAAAACGGCACCGTTTCGCGGTGCTGGAAATGGGCGCCAGCAAGCGTGGTGATATTGCCTACCTGGCCGGGATCGCCAGGCCAGACGTTGGCCTGGTCAACAACATCGCACCGGCTCACCTGGAAGGCTTCGGCAGCGAGGAGGGCGTGGCCCGGACCAAGGGCGAGATGTTTGCCTGCCTGCCGGCCGAGGGTTGGGCCGTGATGAACGCCGACGAGCCCTGGCTGGATAGCTGGCGCGACATGAACACCGCCGGGAATACGATTACCTTTGGCGCCGGCCCCAGCGCTGATGTAAGCCTGGAAGAATCCGGCAACGGCGGACGGATTACGACGCCCGAGGGCGCCTTCCAGTTGAAGCTGGCGCTCCCCGGTGGGCACAACCTCATCAATGCCGCGGCGGCGACAGCCATCGCGCTTTCTCTTGGAATCAACATGGAAATGATCAGGCAGGGCCTGGAGCGGGTCGAGCCTGTTCCCGGGCGGCTGAACCTGCTGCATACCGCGGCAGGCTGGACCGTTATCGACGACACTTACAATGCGAATCCGGCGTCTCTGTATTCCGCGCTGCAGGTCCTGGCCGGCATTCCCGGTGAACCCTGGCTGGTGCTGGGCGACATGAAAGAGCTGGGTCTGAACAGCAGCAAAATGCACCGCGAGGTGGGTGAAAACGCGCGGATCATGGGCGTCAGGCGCCTGTTCGCCACCGGCGAAATGTCCGCGCACACGGTCGATGCCTTTGGTCAGGGGGCAGAACACTATGCCAGCCGGGATGAGCTGATTGCCGCCCTGCGCCGTTACATTCACCCTGAAGTGAACTGCCTGGTCAAGGGCTCGCGCTCCATGGGCATGGAAGCGGTGGTCGAGGCCGTCGTGCAGGAATCCGAATTGAGGGAGGCCGGCTGATGCTGTACTGGCTGTTCCAGAACCTGTCGGAAGTCAACTCCGGTTTCAACGTTTTTGCCTACATCACGCTGCGCTCCATCCTCGGCGCCCTGACGGCCCTGTTGCTTTCCCTGTTGTTGGGGCCGTGGTTTATCCGACGCCTGGTCAAGCAGCAGATCGGCCAGCCGATCCGCAAGCTTGGCCCGGAAAGCCATTTTTCCAAAGCCGGCACACCGACCATGGGTGGCGCGCTGATCCTGTTTTCCATCGTGCTTTCGACCCTGCTGTGGGCAGACCTCTCCAACCGCTACGTGTGGGTCGTGATCCTCGTAACGCTGGCCTTTGGCGTGATCGGCTGGATCGACGATTACCGCAAGCTGGTATTGCAGGACTCGGCCGGCCTGCCGGCCCGCTGGAAGTACCTGGCCCAGTCACTGGCCGGCCTGACCGTTGCCATTTTCCTTTACGTGACGGCTGATGTGCCGGCGGCCACCGAGCTGATTCTCCCGTTCTTCAAGGATGTCGCCATCCCCCTCGGTGTGTTTTACATCGTTACGACCTATTTCATGGTGGTGGGATTTTCCAACGCGGTAAACCTGACCGACGGGCTCGACGGGCTGGCCATCATGCCGTCCGTTTTTGTTGCAGCTGCATTGGGCATTTTTGCATACGTGGCCGGTCATTCGGTGTTTTCAGAATACCTGGCCCTGCCGTTTCTGCCGGGTGCGGGCGAGTTGGCCATATTCTGCGGCGCCCTGGCCGGTGCCGGGCTGGGTTTCCTCTGGTTCAACACCTACCCGGCGCAGATTTTCATGGGTGATATCGGGGCGCTGGCGGTCGGCGCGGCACTGGGGCTGATCGCGGTGATCGTGCGGCAGGAAATCGTGTTTATCGTGATGGCGGGTGTTTTCGTGATGGAGACGGTGTCCGTGATCCTGCAGGTCGCTTCCTTCAAGCTGACCGGCAAGCGGATCTTCCGCATGGCGCCCATACACCACCATTTTGAACTGAAAGGCTGGCCCGAACCGCGGGTCATTGTCCGCTTCTGGATCATTTCCGTCATCCTGGTGCTGGCCGGGCTGGCGACGTTGAAGATCAGGTGAGCGCAGAAAATTGAATAAAAAGACCGTCACAGCAAAGCGCAGCACCGCCAGGCAGCAGGCCTTCGTTCCGGGTTCGATGGCGGTCTCGATCAGGCCGGACAGCTGGGTGCTGATCCCGGCGCTGGTCCTGCTGTGCACGGGCATCGTGATGGTCGGATCGGCTTCCATCGCCATCGCCGAGTCACAGGGCGCGGCCCCCTATCACTACCTGGCTCGGCACCTGGTTTTCGTGGTGCTCGGCGTCATCCTGGCCTCGAGCCTGCGCATTATCCCGATGGCTTTCCTTCAGCGCATCAGCAAGCCGATGGCGCTGTTGTCGATCCTGTTCCTGGCGCTGGTGCTGGTGCCCGGCCTGGGGCACACGGTCAACGGCAGCACGCGCTGGGTGCGGCTGGGTTTCCTGAACTTCCAGATGGTCGAGGCGGTCAAGCTGATGGTCATCATCTACATGGCCGGTTACCTGGCGCGCAAGGCGGAACTGGTGCAAACACGGTTTTTCGATACCTTCAAACCGTTGTTGTTTGCGGGCCTGTTGTCCTTCATCCTGCTGTTGCAGCCGGATATGGGCAGCGCGGCGGTGATCACCGCCATCGTCGCCGGCATGGTATGGCTGGCGGGAGCGGCCTGGCGGCATATCTTCGTGCTGGGCATGATGGCGCTGCCGGTATTCGGCTACGCCGCGATGGAACCCTACCGGCTACGCCGCATCACCGGTTTCCTCGACCCCTGGGCGGACGAGTTTGGCAGCGGCTTCCAGTTGATCCAGGCGCTGATCGCCGTGGGCCGGGGTGAGCTGTTTGGCGTGGGTATCGGCGCCAGCATCCAGAAGCTCTTCTACCTGCCCGAAGCGCATACCGACTTCATCTTTGCCGTGCTGGCCGAAGAGCTCGGCTTGTTCGGTGTCATTTTCGTACTGACGCTGTTCCTGCTGCTGGTCACACGCATCATGGTTATCGGCGTGATGGCGCACCGGAAGGGCCGGGCGTTCCAGGGTTACGTGGCCTACGGTATTGGGCTGTGGATCGGGCTGCAAGCGCTGGTCAATATGGGCGTCAACCTCGGCGTTCTGCCAACCAAGGGCCTGACCTTGCCGCTGATCAGCTCGGGCGGAAGCAGCATGCTGATGACCCTGGTGGCGATCGGCGTGGTGCTGCGTATCAAGTACGAACTCGACCGCGATTTTGGCATCTATGAAAAAAGCCGCAAACCCCTGAAAGGAGCGACCGCATGAACCGGGCGGGGCAGGGCGTCCTGATCATGGCCGGCGGCACCGGAGGCCATATCTATCCCGGCCTCGCAGTCGCTGACAGTTTACGCGCCGCAGGTATTCCCGTGCGTTGGCTGGGTGCACGCGGTGGCATGGAATGTGACAAGGTTCCGGGGGCGGACATCGAACTCGACGTGGTCGATATCAGCGGCCTGCGTGGGAAGGGCGTGGCGAGCTGGCTGACCATGCCGCTCAAGTTGCTGCGCGCCGTTTACCAGGCTTTCCGCGTGCTGGGCGAACACCGCCCCTGCTGCGCAATCAGCTTCGGCGGTTACGCGGCAGGTCCGGGTGGACTGGCGGCCCGGTTGCGCGGTATCCCGCTGGTGGTGCATGAACAGAACCGGGTTCCGGGCATGACCAACCGCAGTCTGGCCCGGTTTGCCAGCAAGGTATTGCAGGCCTTCCCGGGCAGCTGGGAAGAAAAACAGCAGGCCATAACCGTGGGCAACCCGGTGCGGCGCGCCGTGGTGGAACTGGACGCGCCTGAAAAACGCCTGGCCGGCCGGCAAGGCCCGGTACGAATCCTGCTGACCGGCGGCAGCCAGGGCGCGCTCGCGCTGAACCGCTTGCTGCCCGGGGCGCTCGGCCTGCTGGCCGGGTCCCACGAATTCGAAGTCCGGCACCAGGCGGGGCCGCGCTGGGTGGAAGAGACCCGGGCCGCGTATGCCGCAGCCGGAATTCCCTGTGGGAGCGGCTTCAGCCGCGAAGCAGAGCGGGCCGATGGGGCACGATCTGTAATTCCAGAAGGCCTGATCGCGGCTGAAGCCGCTCCCACACGTTGGGCCGAGGTAACAGACTTTATCGAAGACATGGCATCCGCATATGCCTGGGCGGATGTTGTCGTGTGCCGCGCCGGCGCATTGACGGTTTCGGAAATAGCAGCGGCGGGGGTTGCCGCGCTGTTTATCCCGTTTCCGCATGCAGTCGACGACCACCAGACGCGGAATGCCGAATTCCTGGTGGAAAGCGAGGCGGCCCTGCTGTTGCAGGAGTCGCATACCGACGCGCGGAAACTGGCCAACGTCCTGTCCCCGCTGGTAGGGGACCGCGCCAGGCTGGCCAGTATGGCAATGCGGGGGCGCGCCGTTGCGGTGCCCGATTCTGCAGATCGGGTCGCCGCGCTGTGCAGGGAGTACATCGACTCATGAAGACGGGACGACCTCACCTGCAGCCCACACGACACATCCGGCGGGTTGTTTTGATTGAAAA
The DNA here is from genome assembly GCA_036351055.1 of Lysobacterales bacterium. Classification (GTDB taxonomy): domain Bacteria; phylum Pseudomonadota; class Gammaproteobacteria; order Xanthomonadales; family SZUA-36; genus JABDPF01. The sequence continues at coordinate 3,312 of JAZBOH010000018.1, read as the reverse complement.
GAACGGAACCGGTATTACACGCAGGAGCATGGCATGAGTTCCATACCGCCGCTGCGCACCTATGACCCCGAAACTTTCGGCCGTGTTGGCCTGGTGATCGGCGGCGAAAGCGCCGAGCGGGAAGTTTCACTCAAAGGCGGCAAGGCGGTTGGCGCCGCCCTCGGCCGCAAAGGCGTGGACTACCGGGTGTTCGACGGGCCGGAGATGCTGTTTGACGCCATTCGTCACGACCAGATCGACCGCGTATTCAATCTTGTGCACGGCCCCGGTGGTGAAGACGGTTCGCTGCAGGGGGCATTGGCCTTGCTCAAAGTGCCGGTGACGGGCGCCGACCTGGCGTCGTCAGCCCTGACCATGGACAAGGTTCGCTCCAAGTGGATATGGGAACGCAACGGGATCAAGACGCCGCCCTTTGTACACTTCGGGCCCGCCGCACAGGATTTTGAAACGGCCCTGGAAAAACTGGGCCTGCCGCTGTTCGTCAAGCCAACCGGCCTGGGTTCCAGCATCGGTATATCCCGCGTCAGCCGCGCCGGAGACCTGCCGGCCGCGGTCGAGTTGGCACGGCGTTATGGCGATACGGTCATCGTCGAACAGGAAGTCAGAGGCAGGGAATACTTCGCCGGCGTAATCGGGCGCCTGGCCCTGCCGCTGATCGGTATCGAAACACCGCACGAATTTTATGACTACGAGGCCAAGTACACCGCCGACGATACGCAGTATTTCTGCCCCTGCGGCATCGACCCGGAACAGGAAGTGATGCTGCAGGAACTTTCTTTGCAGGCCTTTGACATCCTCGGCGCTTCCGGCTGGGGCCGGGTTGATTTCCTGCTCGATGAGGCGGGAACGCCCTGGTTCCTGGAAGTGAACACCACGCCGGGCATGACCGACCACAGCCTGCTGCCACAGGCGGCTGCCGTTATCGGGATCGACTTCGACGACCTGGTGTGGCGCATCCTGGAGACCAGCCTGTGAACCGTTACGACGAGGCGGGTTACCACGGCAGCCGCGGCTTCGCCAGCGGCGTGCTGACCCTGGTCGTCTTGTTCCTGACCAGCGCCGCGGGTATTGCGTGGGTCGGCATGGGGATCGTGGCGCCCGACCGCTGGCCGGTGCGCTGGCTGGAAGTGAACGGTGAATTCCAACGGGTCAGCGCGGAACAGTTGCGCGCCAGCCTGAGCCCTGAAATGGATTCCAGCTTTTTCACTGTCGACATGCTGGGCCTGAAACAGGCGGCCGGACGCATTTCCTGGGTCTCGTCGGTCCAGGTGCAAAAAATATGGCCCGACACGGTCACGGTGACGGTAGAAGAATATGAGCCGGTTGCCCACTGGAACACGGGCAAACTGATTTCCCGCCAGGGCGAACCGTTCCGGGTGCCCGAGGCCGATGAACTGCAGGGCCTGCCCTGGTTGCGGGGCCCGGAATCCCGGCTGGATGACGTGCTGTCAACCTGGGTCAGGCTCGACGAGAGCCTGTCATCCCTCGGCCTGGAGGTTGAGAGCCTGTCGCTGGACAGCCGCGGTTCCTGGTCACTGGAACTCAGCAACGGCACACAAGTTTACCTGGGGCGGAATTCCATGGAGGAACGCCTGGAAAGGCTTCTCAGCAGCTGGGATGCGCTGATGGAAGAACAGGAAGTTCCGCCCCGGGATATCGATTTGAGGTACACCAACGGGTTCGCGGTGATGTGGCCGGAAGGTGCACAGGATAAAACAGGAAGTGGAAGCTGAATGAAAGCAAGGAAACCCGAAAAGTCACTGGTGGTTGGCCTGGACGTTGGCACTTCCAAGATCGTCGCCATCGTCGGTGAGAGCCAGCCGGATGGCTCGGTCGAGGTCATCGGCCTGGGGTCACATCCATCCACCGGCCTGAAACGCGGCGTGGTGGTGGACATGGCGTCTACCGAGCAGGGCATACAGCGGGCGGTGGAAGAGGCTGAACTGATGGCCGGCTGCGAGATCCACTCGGTCTATGCGGGCATTTCGGGCAGCCATATCCGTAGCCTGAATTCCGACGGCACCGTGGCGATCAAGGATAAAGAGGTATCCGAGGGCGACGTGGAACGGGTGCTGGACGCGGCCAAGGCCGTGCCGATCGCCGCCGACCAGAAAGTGCTGCACGTACTGCCCCAGGAGTACGTGATCGACAACCAGGATGGGATCCGCCAGCCGATCGGCATGTCCGGCGTTCGGCTGGAAGCGCATGTGCACGTGGTCACCGCCGCGCTCAGCGCAACGCAGAACATCAGCAAGTGCGTGGCCCGCTGCGGCCTCACCGTGGACGAACTGATCATGCAGCCGCTGGCCGCCAGCTACGCGGTTTTGACCAACGACGAAAAAGACCTGGGGGTGTGCCTGGTCGACATCGGCGCCGGGACCACCGATATCGCGGTTTTCACTGGTGGCGCGATCCGTCACACCGCCTGCATCCCCATCGCGGGTGACCAGGTGACCAACGACATCGCCGTGGCGCTGCGCACGCCCACGCAGCACGCGGAAGACATCAAGATCAAGTACGCCTGCGCGCAGGAGAGGATCGCGCGCAACGACGAAAGTATCCAGGTGCCGAGTGTCGGCGACCGCACATCGCGTCTGCTGGAACGGCGGACGCTGGCGCAGGTGGTCGAGGCGCGGTACAGAGAATTGTTTTCGCTGGTGCAGGCTGAATTGCGGCACAGCGGCTACGAAGACAGGGTGGCGGCCGGCTTGGTGATGACCGGCGGCGCATCGCGCATGGAAGGTGCGGAGGAGCTGGCGGAGGAAATTTTCCACATGCCCGTGAGGCTGGCCACGCCAACGTATGTATCCGGCCTGTCTGACGTGGTGAACAATGCCATACATGCAACGGGAGTGGGTCTGCTGTTGTATGGCAACAAGGCAGACCCGGCAAAAAACCTGGTAAACAGCGGCAGTGACGGTTTTCTGGACCGTGTCCGCAGCTGGTTCCGGGGTGAATTTTAAAACGAGAACGGCGAGCGAGAGGAGCTTATAAAAATGTTTGAATTGGTTGAAAATTACACACCAAGCGCGACGATAAAAGTGATCGGTGTCGGTGGTGGCGGCGGAAACGCCGTTGCGCAAATGATCGATGCCAGCATCGACGGAGTGGAGTTTATCGCGGCGAATACGGATGCCCAGGCCTTGCGGCAGTTCAAGGGCAAAACCATCCTGCAGATCGGTTCCAGTGTGACCAAGGGCCTTGGCGCAGGGGCCAACCCGGACATTGGCCGGCAGGCGGCCATGGAGGATCGTGACCGCATTCACGAGTGTATTGAAGGTGCGGACATGTTGTTCATCACCTGCGGCATGG
>JAZBOH010000017.1:0-2185 GCA_036351055.1 Lysobacterales bacterium | reverse complement strand
CTGCAGGAACCATTCGAGTGCATCCCTGTTGAATACATAGTTGCCCGTATAAACCGTGCGCGCCGGCTGTACGCTGTCATCCACCTTCTGATACCGGTACCAGGTGATGCGCGTCGGATGTTCGCCATGAAAGAAGCGGTTCAACCGCTCAGAAAATTCGACGAAACAGGTCGCGTTGTCCGGCATCCCGTCGAGCTTGCAGCGATAACGATAGGCCTCTGCATCGGCCCGGAAACCGAACATTTCCGCCATATCGTGGTAGGCGGCCTCACCCGAACCCCTGGTGTCGGCAACGGGCTGTCGATACGGCTGTTTCGGATCACAGGCCGCCATCTCGCGCACAAAGCTGATCACGTCCTCGAGAAAGTTGGCCGCCATGACAGCGGGGGAAACAGGCGGGTCGCCGACGACCTTGCCGGTCACGACCCGGGCCTCCGTCCGGTCAAAGATCCGATCCAGATAATAAAGATGATTCACGGCATACAGGCTGCGTGCGCCCTGCGGCGTCGCGACTGTCACCATGAACTGCTGATCGGCATCGATGGTGTAGAACAGGAACCGTTCGCCCGGCATCTGTGACCGCATCTCGGCCAGCTTCAGGTAGGCGATATTCCGCATCATCGCCTGCCCCTTGTGGCCGAAGGCGTTTCGCGGATGCACGCCGACAATGGCCTCGAGATCCAGCCCATGCAGTCGCTGCATCAACGCCAGCTGCTCGTCGATGCCGAAGTAATCCGTCTGGATACCGGATTGTCCGAAGGTGCGCGCGATTTCACGATTGCGTTCGATACAGCCGGAATCGGCCGAGTCATCGGCCAGCAGCACGGAGACTTTCCTGAATCGGCCCCGGCGCATGCCACCATAGCCGTAGTTGCGACAGAGCGTCAGCAGGCTTTCCAGGCAGGCGTGAAGCTGCTTTGGGCTGTCCGCCACGGGAATCACGATCACGAAGTGATGACGCCGATCACCATCCGGCCGGCTACCAAGCATGCCCTCGAGTTCACGAAACGCGGCCTGGTAGTCGGCAAGTATGGACTCGTTCAGTCCACCGTCCCACAGCGCCGCCTCCAGTTCGGCAATGTGTGCCTCTTGCGCCTGGATGCGCGCCGAAATGTCCAGGCTAGCGGGATGAGAGATAGGTGGGGAAGGCATTCTTGTCCAACATGATCTCGATCAGATTTATCGTCCCCTCCAGGTCGGCGTTGGCAAACAGCTCGTCCACATCCGCCTCGCGCTCGATCCTGGAATGTGTGATACCGAACGAACGTGCCAGCCAGGCGAAATCCGGGTTGACGAAATCACAATCGATATAGCGCTCGTCGTACAGCTGGTACTGGTTCTTGCGGATCAGACCCATGGTCGCGTTGTTGATCACGACGACATTCAAAGGAATTCCGTAGTTGACCGCGGTCATGATCTCCATGCAGCACATCTGGAAACCGCCGTCGCCGAGAATGGCGAAGGTGGGGCTGTCGACGGCATAGCAGCGGGCTCCTATGGCCGCCGGTATTGCATGTCCGAGCGACGAGATGCCCGAGTTCGGAAAATAATGATTCGAATCCGACACATCGAAATAACTCTGGGCAAACACGATATTGTCGTCGAACACGATCGCGTTTTCCGGGAATCGTCTCGCCAGGCCCGCGTAAAAAGCCTCGATCAGATGAAACCTCGATCGCTCCTGGGTATCGGCGGCAGTCGTGTCCGAAGAGGGGCTCTGTGACCCGGTCTCATAATGGCCGGCCAGGGCCTCCAGCGACTTGGACCGGGCACCTGCCAGTTGCAGTCCTTCCAGCAACTCTGTCAGCACCTGCCCGATATCGCCACGTATCGCCAGGTCCGGTTTGAACACCCGGCCCAGCTGCGCCGGATCCCGATCCACCTGGGCGATCTTCTTGCCGCTGAGCAGCTCCCGGTCCCAGAGATAACTGGTGCGCTCGTTGAATCCGGCGCCCAGAAAAATAACCAGGTCCGCCCGGTCAACGATATAACGACGGGCATCGCCGTTGGATGTCACTCCGAGGCACCCGAGTGACAGATCGGCCCCTTCGGCGACCACGCCCTTGCCCTTGAGGCTGGTCGCCACCGGTATACCCATCCGCTCGCTCAGCTGGCCGACGACGCTACGCGCGCCGGCCTTGATACAGCCATAGCCGGCGATGATCACCGGGTTGGCGGCAGCGGT
>JAZBOH010000016.1:0-4153 GCA_036351055.1 Lysobacterales bacterium | reverse complement strand
TGACGGTAGCGCTGCATGATCAGCCTGAAGCGGCCACGCACCGCCACGTAGATCAGCATTCCGGCAATACCTCCGATCATGCGCATCTGGACCGTCCACATGAAAGAGCGCGTTTCGAGAATTTCCTTGATCATGACGACGCCAACCGCCATCAGGAAGATGGAAGCGACGCCGTAGAGCATGCCTTTTTTCAGGTCATCGGCAGCGACCTGTTCGCGGTTTGCCTGCCAGGTCACCAGCAGCAGGCCGGCCATGACCAGGGCAAAACCCGATACCTGCCAGGCGCTGAGTGTTTCACCCAGGAACAGGACCGAAAGCAGGATGATAAAGGGGCTCAGGAGGCTGGAAATGATGCCCATGCGGCTGGCGCCAACCAGGTGCAGCGAGCGCAGGTACCAGGTGTCAGCCACCGCGATGCCGAGGTAGCCGGACAGCAGTACCGTGGCGATCTCGAGCAGCGAATAGCCGGGGACCGCGAACCCTTCAACCAGGAACAAGGTTGGCCAAATCAGCACAAAGCCGAGGGCAATCTTGAACAGGTTGGTTTCGAATGGCGGTAATACGTTGTTGGTGCGCCGGAACAGGATGACCGCCAGCGCCCAGATAAAGGCGCAGCCGAGTGCCAGAAATTCACCCAGTCCCATTAGTCCGCTGCTCCCGGCTCAGGAGGACAGGACGATCAGTCAGCCGCGACCACGGTTGCTTTAAGCAGTTTCACCGGCATCAGTGGCACGTCTTCTGCATCGAGCAACTCGTTGTAGCCCGTCTCGACACCGGCGATGGCCATCACCACGTCCCAGCCCTCGATGACTTCTCCGAATACCGCATAGCCCCAGCTGCGGCTGTTCGGGTCCAGCGAGGCGTTGTCGGCCAGGTTGAAATAGAACTGGTTGGTGGCCGAGTGCGGGTCGTCATAGCGCGCCATGGCGATGCTCATCATCTGGTTTTTCAGGCCGTTACCGGACTCGTTGATGATCGGCGCATACAGTTCGCGTTCCTCGATGGTCTCCGTGTAACCACCGCCCTGCACCACGAAACCCGGCATCACGCGGTGAAAAATGGTGTTGTCGTAAGCCTTGGCCAGCACGTAACGCAGGAAGTTGTTCGCGGTGACCGGGGCGCGCCGGCGGTTCAGCTCGACAACGATGACGCCCAGGGTCGTTTCCAGCCTGACCGAGGGAAAGGCATTGTCCGGCAACACCTCGTCCGGGAAACATTCGGGTTCGGCCGCCATCGCGGAGACACTCAAGAAACCGGCAAGCAGCAGGGATGTCAGGGTTTTCATCGGGTTTAGCTCTCAGGTTCGGCAGGTGGCCCAATGATAAAGCTTTTCAGGGACAGGCTTAATCCTTTTTGCCCGCTTTCGCGACCGGACCCGGCAACCGCCCTGCCTTGCGCAGGGCGTCGCGAACAAGGTATTCGATCTGGGCGTTGACGCTGCGCAGTTCCTCGTCGGACCAGCGGCGCACGGCCTCCCAGATCTCTTCGTTGATCCTCAGCGGAAATGATTTTTTGCTGGACATAAGTTCAGACAGTAAAAGCAGAATTGGGCGGGGGCCGAAGCCCCCGCCTCCGGACTCAGTTGTAGAGCGACCCGGTGTTGACCACCGGCCGTGCGTTCTCCACGCCGCAGAGTACAACCAGCAGATTGCTGACCATGCTCGCCTTTCGCTCTTCGTCGAGGTCTACCACGCCCTGCTCTTTCAACTCGGTCAAGGCCATCTTCACCATCCCCACGGCGCCATCCACGATCTGCCGCCGGGCCGCCACGATGGCCTGCGCCTGCTGGCGTTTCAGCATGGCGCTGGCGATTTCCTGCGCATAAGCCAGGTGGCTGATACGCGCTTCGATCACTTCCACCCCCGCCCTGTCGAGACGGTCCTGTACTTCTTCACGCAGTTTTTCAGCGATCACCTGCGGGTGACTGCGCAAGGCGATTTCCTCTCCGCCATGCGCTTCGTAGGGGTAGCTGGTCGTCATGTTACGTAATGCCGCTTCGGACTGGATCTGCACAAAGCTCTCGTAGTCATCCACTTCGAACACGGCCTCGGCGGAGTCGACAACCTTCCACACCACCACGGCCGCGATATCAACCGGGTTGCCTGAACTGTCGTTGACCTTCATCTGACCGCTTTCGAAGTTGCGCACACGCAGTGACACCGCTTCCTTGGAATAGAACGGGTTGGCCCAGCGCAAGCCTGTCGCACGGACACTGCCGACGTAGGTGCCAAACAGTTGCAGCACCTTGGCCTGGTTTGGATGAACCATGAAAAAGCCCATGAACAGGATCAGCATCACAACCAGGGCGACGATGTTCAGGATGATATACAGGACGCTTTGCGCCTGGATGGAACGGACCAGCATGTAAATAAAGCCTGCGGTCAACAGGGGCAATACCACCAGCGCCAGGTAACCGGAAGCCACGGTTCGGGTTTTTTCACGAATACTCATTTCTGAACTCCTTTTGATATTATTTGTATATCATTTTAAATCGGTTTTCAAGCTCAGGCAGTGCCAGAAGTCACTACATAGGGCCGGCCGACTCCGTTATAATTGCCGCGGCCCGACAATAACGAGGAGAAAACCATGCGCCGTCTGATGATCACCCTGCTTCTGTTCATTCCCCTGGCGGCCAATGCACAGCCGCTGTTCATGAAAGATTCGCTTGGCGACCGCGAATTCTTTGAACCCTGGGGCGTCGGTGTCGACATTTACACCATGAAGCAGGACTACAGCATCAGCTCGCTGGTCATCGAGTTTCCCGGCATTGACGAGATCGACCCCGACGCCGTCGCGGTCAGCAACGACATGTCCCACATCGACGTCAAGCTGGATGCCTGGGTCACCCCGTTCCTGAACGTATTTGTACTGGCCGGCCACCTGCAAGCGACGACCAAGGTCGACCTGAGTTCGGTCCCCCTGCCCGGGCTCGGTATCTCGCTGGGTGTGCTGCCCTTCAACTACAGCGGCGCGGTGTACGGTGGAGGTTTCAATCTCCTGTACGGTACGGACCGCTGGTTTGCCGCACTGAACAATACCTGGACGGAGGCTGACCTGAGCGGTGATTACGACTCCTCGGTATCGTCCTACACGGCCCAGCCGCGTATCGGCCTGATCCGGGGCAACTGGACCGTCTATGCCGGCGCCATGTACCTGAAAACCGAGGAAAGCCACGTGGGTACCGTCGACCTGCCGGTGCCCGGCTTGCCGCCAGTGACGTTCGACGTCGAACTGGACAATATCGAAGAGTGGAACTACGCGCTCGGCGTGGGCTACGTGTTCAGCCCAAAAGCACACCTTTCATTCGAGGTCGGTTTTGGTGACCGTGAACATACGCTGTTCAACTTCACCTACCGCTTCTGATTGAGAAGCCCTGCCTGCAGCATCACCCTGCTTGGCATCGCTCTACTGCTGGCGCCGCTTTCCAGCGGCGCCTACGAAACGGACCAGTTCTCCGGCCGGCTGAGTCCGATCAGCGATTCAACCGCCCTGCTGGATGAACGGGTCAACCAGTCCATAGCCGACGCCGTCGCCGACTGGAACGGACCGCGCAAGGACGCCAGGGTGGTCAGCGCCATTTATCACGACATCGGCGGCGTGCACTGGGTGGACAAGATCGAGCGCTGGGCGATGAAGTCCGAAGACATCGATCGCCTGGAGGTTTCCCGCTACGACTCCATTTACAGCGGCCACCCGATCTGGGCCACGCGGGTTGCGGGCATGTTTGGAACGGGCCCGACCATCAAGCTGAACGGGCAGTTGATCGGTTCCGACAAGCTGGGTCATTTCCTGTCCCAGGGCCGAAAATTCTGGAAGCGCTACCAGCGCTACCACGATGAAGCGCGCGCCGCGGAGCGCTCGGCTTACACGGAGCGCGCCCTGTTTGGGCAGCTCACCACGGGCTCCTACTCAAACGCCGACCTGGTGGCGAATTTCGAGGGTTACCGCTTCTACCGCAGCCTGTTCGAGGATGACGTCATCCCGGGAAAACCGGCCATCCTGGCCTGGGAAAACGGCCAATGGCAGATCCAGAGACGCTTCACCTGGGCAGACCATGTCAATGAATACTGGGATGAAGCGCTGAATGTCAATCACTATGACGGGTTGCTCTACCCCCATATGAAGGAGCGCTTCGAGACTTTTTGCCCGGACT
>JAZBOH010000015.1:0-6981 GCA_036351055.1 Lysobacterales bacterium | reverse complement strand
GCGCGCCTCCTCGGGGACAGCAAGTTCCCAGACAGATCGTGGCTACGTAGCTCAGCTGGTTAGAGCACAGCATTCATAATGCTGGGGTCGGTGGTTCAAGTCCACCCGTAGCTACCACTTATTCCTTTCAAAAACAGTCGCTTACGGATCGATCAAACCAATTTTACGTTTTCCCGTCTCCCAATTGCGGGAGATTTGCGGGAGTTTTCATTTTTGATCAAGGTCAGGGTCGGCGCCGAACTACCCGACCAGCTCACTTTCTCCACTGCCTCTATCAGTTCCCCAACTTCTGCAGCGGAATAATGCGTCGTGATCTGGCCGTTCTTATGGCCCAGGAGAACCTGCCGGGTTTCATGACTGACACCTTTGGCCCGCAACCGGCGACCGAAGGTATGCTTCAAATCATGTACCCGCACTTGCGGTAATCCAGCCTCCTCCCGCGCCCTGCGCCACGCCTTGGTATTGATGCGATCAACCGGACGACCCTTCGAATAGGTAAACACGTATTCCGCGTTCCTGCCGCGCTGACGATTGATCACCGCCCGCGCTTCGGCATTCATCACCACCAGTCGATCCTCTCCATTCTTAACGCCACCACCCGGGACAACAAATACACTGGTTTTCAGCTCGGGAATCGACACCTCCCAATTCCACCTTAAACAAGTCACTTCCTGCTCCCGCGTTCCGGTGTTGACCTTGAACAGTGCCATTTCCCTCAAGTGTTCCGGCAGGCGCGCAAACAACCTCGACTGCTCGTCCCAGGATAAGGGGTACGGCTTTCGGGCATCGTCACAATCGAGTAACTGCAGCAAGGGAGCCGTCTCGAGCCAGGTCAATCCGGAGTCATCCCGCCACAATCGGGCGGCAAGAGTCAGAATTCGCCGCACCACCGCCAGATCGCGGTTAATGGTGTTGGCTCTCATACCCTGCTTCCGACGATACCGGATAAACGACTCCAGCGTGCCCTGATGGACCCGGCGCAAAGGCAGATCACCTATATGCGGGTCCAGAATTTTCAGGGATTGTGCATAACGGCCAATACTGCGTTTATGCTGGTAATCCAGCAAAAACCTGGTGGCCGCCTGCCGAAAAGAGCGCTCCGCTCGAATGCCGTAAACATTCGCCTTGCGCATCTCTTCCAACCGTCGAATCAGGTACCTTTCCGCCTCCTCGAGCTCGCTTGTTCCAGTGCTCTCGTGAAGTCGGCCATACCCCCTGACGCATTTATCAATGTGCCAGATGCCCTGGGTGCCTCTCTTGTAGAGGCCCGGGATTCGCTTTGACATAGGAAATCTCCTCTATGCTTTGGCGAACACCCACAGCGGTTCATATACTGCTCCGCCCAGGCGTCCATTTCAAGCCGATCAAAGGCAATACCCTGCTTACCGATGGGAATTTCCGTCAGGCTCCTGCGGACCTCCCGGTTGAACCGGTTCTTATCCATTCCCAGATAGCTGGGGGCATCACGCAAACGAATAAATCGAGGGAGAATCGAAGTCATTTCTCAGCGCCCCAGATAGACCGCAGTGATCTGCTCCCTGACATGGCCCAGCTCTGTGCTTATCGTCAGTCGGGCCTCATGATCCCTTCGCCTTTGAGCGTTGCTGAGTTTTGCTTTGGAAGGCCCACCCGCATGGGGCGATGGCCACCCGGTGAGTTCTTGGTAGCGTTGCTGGGCATAGGCGTGGCGCAGGCCATGCATTTTCGATAACCCGGCATTGGCAGTGTGGCGCTCGTAGATTCTCAGCTGCTCGATGTACTGCCGGCCACCGGGGATCAGGGAACCCAGCCCGGCCAGTTGTTTTGCCTGTTCCAGTAAAGCTCGCTGCTCTATGGTGCGAATGGGCACCGTGCGCTCTCGCCCTCCCTTGGTCCAGCTGGCTTTGAGATGCAGGTGCCTGCCCCGATCTGCCCAACGGGGCTGGATCTTGAGTGCTTCCTCGCGTCTGAGCCCAAAGGCTTGTTGCAGGCGCAGGCTCATTCGTACATGTTCATCCTTGACCTGAGCGAGCTGCTCCTGGGCCAGGCCTTTCGCCTTGCTCTGCTCGGACACAAACTGCCGGTCCGGTATGCCATAGAAATCGTTACTGCCGGCTACTACAGCCCGTTTGTTCACTTTCTCTGCCCACCAGCGCAAACAGCTCATCCGGTTCTTGATGGTGCCAGGGGAAAGGTTTTGTTTGAGCCACAGATCCACCAGGGACTGGACATGCTTTTGCTTGAGGGACGTAGGCTTCAATTGTCGGAACCCCAAGTCATGTAACTGGTTGGCGATCGCGCTCAACTGGCGCTCCCGGCCCACCCGGGTTTCGAAGCTGCCTTCGTGGCTGTGTTTGCATAACAATTTCAGTTGGTAGTTCAGGTCTCGCATAGTGTTGCATCCGTAGGTGAGTGTTTCTGATCACCTGGCAACATTGCTGCGCAGGTCCGCCAAAGCGGTACGACCACGGGACACCAATCCCGGTTGACCTGAATGTGTCTGGCCATAGACAACACGGTGTGTTTTCGAAAGAAAACTGGCCCGTGCAAACCAACGGTTCTCCAGCCTTGGGCTGGGATGGAATTTCCTCCTTTTTGAATTGAGCAGAACGCACTGACCGCCAGTGTGCTTGCGTGGTTGAAGAGACTGTCGTTCAAACAGGGCGTGAGCGCCCGACTATCAACAGCGGTTTTAGAACAGATCCCCATAACTAGCGGGAGTGGCTTCAATGAGCGCTACCCGGATCATGCGGCAACGGGATAGTTCGAAGATGGACCCGGTCATAACTGACCGCTGCGCCTAAACAGGCCCTGAGAGACGCGTTCAGCAGATTCCAAAACAACGAGACTCTGCCTACCCCTTTCGCTTGCGCAAGGTGGGGTTATCCTTGCCACTTTTCCGCAGTGGCCGCGTCTAGTGGGTCCAATATATGAACGCGTAATACGGGTGTCACAGGGAATTCGATCCGCATCCGGTGTGGTTTTTATCCGACGCCGGGTGCCTTGATGTTCAGGAATCGGTCAAAAAAAAGCACTTCGGCGGCAGTGAGCGCGGTCTGGAATGCGGATATCCACAAATTTCGCTACTTAATGCAGTGGTTCCAGTGGACCCCCTCCTCAAAACTTATTGAGCAAATGAGGTACTGAGATTATTGCCTTAGAGCGGAGGCGCCCACGTCACTACCCGCTTTCGCTCTGTAGTGACGTGAGCATCGAGTGTCTTACGCCTTCTTCCACCCGGTAAACTACCGCATTGGATGAATCGCGACAGGCTCGTAGGCCACTTCTGATGTGGCATTATCCGGCCGCCCGATACAGGCTGGTTTGTTCGGTCTTCCTGGTCTCCAAGGCGAAACCACCATGTTGGCACAAGGCAGGGATGGCCTTGGCAAAACCGCCTACGAACGCCATCAACCCGAGCAGACACTACTCTACCAGCTCGTCGAAACGCACTACCCCGCCCTTGTGGACCAACTGGCCCAGCAGGGTAAATCCCTACCTGCACATGTCCACCGGGAATTTGAGGCTTACCTGAAGTGCGGTGGCCTCGAGCACGGCTTTCTCCGGGTACGCTGTCTTAATCGGCAGTGCACGCCGCCCCGAGGCGGATTAATTCTTCGGCATATTCAGCAGGCTGTCGAGCGAGCCCAGGGCTTTAATCGCCTTCAGCGTGGGATACCCGATTCTACCGGCCGAGAGGGCGCTTCCCTCCTGCATCGGATAACCTTCGAGGGATCCCAGGAATTGCTTGATTCGCTCCTGCGCCGGGACGAACAGCCACATGTTGTCGACGTACCAGCGCGAATACCATTGGCTCTCGTGGAAACCCTTTTCAAAGGGGTCGGCACGCAGGTTCGTGACCACCGGCCAGTTCGGGGTCATACGGTAGGCCTCGTTGATAGGGCCTTCCTCGATGGCGAAGGCGAGCTTGAAGTCATTGATCCGCACGGCGTTCAGCCAGCCCGAGGCGCTGAAGTAGAACAGCTCCTCGCGCGGTCCCTTCTCTGCCGCGCCCTTGAAATAGGGCAGGAAGTTGTAGCCATCGATGTGCACGCGCCAGTTCTTGCCGTTGGCCTTGTAACCGGACTTGGAGGCGAGCTTCTCCTTGACGTCGGGAACCCCGGCGGCGGCGACCAGGGTCGGCAACCAGTCCTCGTGGCTCATGATGTCGTTGTAGATCGTGCCGGGCTCGATCACCCCGGGCCACCTGACCACCTGGGGCACGCGCATGCCGCCTTCCCAGGTAGTGCCTTTCTCCCCGTGGAAGGGCGTCGTGCCGCCGTCCGGCCAGGAGACGGTCTCGGCGCCGTTGTCGGTCGAGAAGACCACGATGGTGTTGTCATCCACGCCAAGCTCCTTCAGCAGGGCCTGGAATTCGCCGACCATGTCGTCGAGTTCCATCATGCCATCGGCATACAGGCTGATCCCGGAAATGCCGCGGTACTTTTCCTGGAGCCGGGTGTGGATATGCATGCGCGAGAAGTTCATCCAGACGAAGAACGGCTTGTCGTCCTTGACGGAACGCCTGATGAACTCTTTCGCGGCGCCCCCGAACTCCTGGTCGACGGTTTCCATCCGCTTGCGGGTCAGCGGGCCGGTGTCCTCGATCTTGCCGCCGGCGGCAGACTTGATCACGCCGCGCGGCCCGTACTTCTTGTGGAATTCGGGATCCTTCGGGTAATAGTAGGTTTCCGGCTCTTCCTCGGCGTTCAGGTGGTAGAGGTTGCCGAAGAATTCGTCAAACCCGTGGTTGGTCGGAAGGTGCTCGTCCTGGTCGCCGAGGTGGTTCTTGCCATATTGTGCGGTGGCATAACCCTGCTCCTTGAGCAGGTCGGCGATGGTCGGTGCCCAGTCGGGGATGCCATGATCGCTGCCCGGCATGCCGATGGTCAGCAAGCCGGTGCGGAAGGGTTGCTGGCCCAGGATGAAGGACGATCGACCGGCGGTACAGGTCTGCTGCGCGTAGTGGTCGGTGAACAGCGCGCCGCCCTTGGCGATGGAGTCGATATTGGGGGTTTTGTAGCCCATCATGCCCTGGTTATAGGCGCTGATATTGAAGTAGCCGACATCGTCGCCCCAGAGGACGAGGATATTGGGTTTCGACTCGGCGGCAATGCCGGGTACGGCCAGCATCGCCAGCAAGGCGAGCGCGAAGAAGCGTATCGAGTAATTGGCGGTCATTGTCAGCTCCTGGTGGGTTGCACTTTCAAGTTTGCCGGGTTCAACGCCTGGCATCGATGTCCCGCGGTCCCTAAATATCGATTTCATCAAAGTCGCTCTCCTGTTTGTCGCCTTACACGTATAACTCAACAAAACAATATATTCGCTAAGACCGGCTTTTGATATATAGTGCGCGATGAACTATCCGTTTTTGGCCACTTCTGGAGCTCGATAATGACCGCTGAACCTGCATCGTCGCGCCAGGCTGCGCGCGGCAACTGCAGTGCGAACGTGGCCGCGTTCACCCTCGACGATTTCGAGGACTTCCGTCGCCTGTTCAGCCAGTGGAGTGGCGAGTTCCGGCAGATTTCGCGCGGCGCATTCCAGGGTCGCGCCCGGATTTACACGGGGCCAGGGCTGCGCGCTTTCCAGGTTGCGACCAACCAGTCCATCTTCACGCGCGGCCTCGACAAATCCGATTTCGCGATCGTCATCCCGATTACCCCGGCCTGCGAGGCGACCCTGTGGCGAGGCCGCAAGCTCTCGGCCGGCCAATTGCTCGTCAAGGGGCCGAACGTCGAGTACTACAATCAGACCGCGCGCAATACCGAATTCAATGCGCTGCTGGTTCCGGTTCAAATTATCAAGCGGCTGGTCGGCGCCGACACCGAGTTCCTGGTCGGCAGGAAAGCCTATTCATCCCTCGCGTTGACCCCCACGGCGAACGCCATTCGCAGGCTCGAGGCGTCAATCGACGCGTTGTTGGCGCAGCCTGGGCCAGTTGATGAGGCAAAAGCGCGATCGATGGAACAGGCCTGTATCGATCACCTGGCCGACTGCCTGCTCGGGCACGGCGCCCAACCCCGTATCCAGGTTCTGCACAGCAAGCGGCTGGATCTTCTCAACCAGTCGCTCGAATTCATGAACGGGCGGTTGGGCCACGATTTGAGCGCGAAAGAACTCTACGCCGAACTGGGCGTCAGTGGCCGAACCCTGCGCCGATCATTCAAGCAGGTGCTCGGTACCGGGCCGATAGCCTTCTTTCGGCTGATGCGGATGAACGCGGTGCGGCAGGAACTGAAGTCAAACCGGGAAAGCGGCCGATCCGTCGCCGGAATCGCAGGCCGTTACGGCATCAGGCGCCTGGGCGAGTTCGCCGCCGACTATCGCAACCTGTTCGGTGAAATGCCGTCCGAGACCCTGTGCGTCCGTGGTCACCCCGGAATTCAAAAAACCGTGCGCAGCTAAGACCGGCCGCTGGTTCGGCGTTCGCGGTGCCGGTGCACGCGTCGGCCGCTGCCTTGAACGCCAGGGCTTGCTGGAACAGGACACCGAGAGCGCCTGGCTGGACCTCGACCCCGCTGAGGATACCGATGCTATGCCACAGATCCTGGGCAGTTCCATCTCCTACCGCATAGCCGTCGGCCCACAGCAGGGACGTAAAGCTTTCATGATCCGCACCATCCGTCCGCTGGACAGACCTGATGCTGGACTGGAGCGGGCGGCCAGGGCCAATGGTTTCTCTCTCCACGCCGGGGTCAGCTGTGAGGGGAATCAGAAAGACAAGCGTGAGCGCCTGTGTCGGTATATTTCCCGCCCTGCCGTGGCAGTTCCTCGCCTTTCACTGAGCTCCACGGGCAAGGTGGTTTACACCCTGAAGACACCGTACCGGGATGGGACGACACAAGTGGCCTTCGAACCGGTGGATTTTGTTGCCCGCCTGGCCGCCCTGGTACCAAAGCCGAGGGTCAACCTCACCCGCTACCATGGCGTTCTCGCTCCAAACCACCGCTGGCGTGGGCTCGTCACGCCCGCGAGACGCGGGAAGGGCATCAAGTCTAT
>JAZBOH010000014.1:0-2310 GCA_036351055.1 Lysobacterales bacterium | reverse complement strand
TGACCTTTCGAATGCGGCTTGCGAGGCTGTGGCGAACAACATTACCGGTACCATGGCGTTGCCCCACCCTTACGGCAGGCTGCAGTTCGGGGAAGACCTGGATCTGCACTTTCGTACGCTGATCGGAACCGGCGCCAATCCGAACGTGGGCTGCCGTTGTAGTGATCGGAATCGAAAACGGTTGGACCCAGCGCATCGTCGAAGGCATTGCTGCCACCGGAAAACCGGTCACCGGTTTCGGTATCGAGCAACACGGCGATCATGAAACCATCATGAAGGCCTCGCAGGTCGCAAAAGAGTATGTGCAGTGGGCTTCTGAGCTGCGCCGTGAAGACGCGCCGTTGAGCGAACTCTGGGTTTCTACCAAATGCGGTGAATCGGATACCACATCGGGCTGCGGATCAAACCCCACTGTCGGTAACGCGTTCGACAAGCTGTACCCGCAAGGTACGACGCTGCTGTTTGGCGAGACCTCGGAAATTACCGGTGGGGAGCACTTGGTGGCAGCGCGCTGTCGCAACGACGAAGTGCGTGAGCGCTTCATGTTCATGTTCGATCGTTACCAGGACCTGATCAACCGTCACAAGACCTCTGATCTTTCGGATTCACAACCAACGAAAGGAAATATCGAGGGCGGGCTGACAACCATCGAAGAAAAGGCGCTGGGCAACATCCAGAAGATCGGTAAGAAATGCATTGTGGATGGTGTGCTTGATAAAGCGGAAGAACCCACGGGGCCGGGTCTCTGGTTCATGGATTCCTCATCCGCTGCCGCCGAAATGGTCACCCTGGCCGCCGCAGCTGGCTACGTGGTGCATTTCTTCCCGACCGGACAGGGAAACATCATCGGCAACCCGATTATTCCCGTGATCAAAATCTGCGCCAACCCGCGCACGGTTCGTACCATGAGCGAGCACGTAGACGTCGATGTGTCGGCTCTATTGCGCAAGGAGATGACCCCCGACGGAGCGGGCGACGCACTCCTCGACAGCATGTTCAGGACCGCAAATGGGCGTCTTACTTCAGCGGAAGCGCTTGGACATCGAGAGTTCGTGCTCACGAGACTTTATGAAAGCGCTTAGATCTTAATGGAGCACTGCGCTTGTTTCATCCAGTCTGAATGAAAACTCGACCGATGCCTTGCCGAATAGGCTGGAGGAGTGATGAGTAAACGCGCTGATTTCTGGTACCTGGTCGCATCAGGAGCACTTTTCGGGTTGTTCGTACTCGATGTGCTGCTAGGTAAAGCCGCCCTGCTTTATGGGTATGAACCGATTCTAAAACTCGGCGACGTCGGAGAATTTCTGGTTCTTTTGGCAGCGGTCGTCTTGTTTATGATTGAAGTGCTGCGTCGTGAAGCAGAAGAAACTGAACTTAAAACAAAATCTGCCATTGCAGCAGAGGAGGAGAACCAGTGAAAAATGATTCCGAAACAATCGAATCCATGGAGCGTCGTCGATTCTTCGAGCTTACCGGCAAATACGGCTTCACCGCCGCGGTCGTCGCGGGGGCAGCAGGCAGCCTGCTGATAAGCGAAGAGGCGGCCGCCGCTTCCGCCAAAGAGGAAAGAGAGCGTGAAAAGGCGGCGAAGTACAAAATGACCATCGCGACGGCCTACGTGCTGGGCGCGACGCGCAGCTATCCGATCATGCAGCTGGATTTCAAAGAGAATATCCAGAACGTCACCAGCGGCCAGGTCTACGTGAAACTTGCCCCGGGCGGCCAACTCGGGGCCGGGGGTGCGCTGGCGCAGAAGGTGCAGCAGGGCACCATCCAGGCAGCCCAACACTCGATCTCTAACTTTGCGCCCTTTGCACCGGTCGTAGACCTGATCAATCTCCCCTATTTTTGTGGTGAAAACCAGAAGTTCGTTAACCTTACCGGTTCAGATGCCTGGCGCAATACAGTCCATCCCCTGGTCGAAGCCAAGGGCTTCAAGCCACTGTGGTACGTGGTCATCGATCCGCGTGTCGTGGCCCTGCGTAAAGGCGGTAATGGCCCAATCAAGACGCCGGCGGATCTTTCCGGCATCAAGTTCCGCGTGCCAGGCTCGCAAATGCTGCAACAGTATTACCGTGCTCTGGGCGCGAATCCCACGCCGGTGGCCTGGGGTGAGACGCCGTCGGCCATTAAGCAGGGCGTTGCAGATGCGCTCGATCCGGCCGTAGGCGCGCTGCATGTATTCGGCTTCAAGGACATTCTGTCCTGGGTGACATTCACCCGCGCGGTTCCCGATGCGCAGGTCTATTCATGCAATCTCGAGTGGTTCAACGGACTGCCCGTTTCCGTACGCGAAGGCATCGACTTTGC